>CAYGSW010000192.1:0-11266 GCA_964352535.1 uncultured Granulosicoccaceae bacterium
CTGAACAGCTTGCCGATGATGGGCAGTCGTCCGATACCGGGAATAAAGTTGACATCGTTACCGGCCTCGGCACTCAGCAAACCCGAAATCACGATGGTCTCGCCCGATTGCACATTGAACTCGGTCTGGGCACGGCGAGTCAGCAAACCTGGTGTTCCATTGACAGCCGATGCGGCATCGAGCTGGCTTATTTCGGTTTCTACAAATGTTCTGACATTTCCCGCGCTGTCGATCTGCGGTGCTACCTTGAGCTTGATACCGTATTCCTTGAAGTCGACCACAGGCTGGCCGTTCTCTCCAATCGCAGGGTAAGGCACCTCACCACCAGCAAGAAAACTTGATGATCCGCCGTTCATGGCACTGAGTACCGGTTCGGCCAGAATGACGGCATCACCGTTTCTGGACAGGAAGTTGATCTTTGACGTAATGTTCGTCGCAATACCGAAGTAGGTAGAGAAGGGCTCAACGCGGTTGGGCAGACCCTGGAAGCCCTCGGTGGCGGGACGAAACAGGCTATTGCCAATCGCGTCACCTGCGGCCGCAAACGTGGGACCATTTGCCGATGCACCCCAGTCGATCCCCAGGCTACCCAGTGCCGTCTTGCGAAACTCCACCATTCGTACTCGCATGCGTACCATGCGCTCCATTCGCACCCGGGTTTCCAGATCCTTTTCGCTGACACGAATGTTGTAATCACTTTGGGAAGCATCCTTGTTCCAGAGTCGCAATGACGTGCTGCCAGCTGCCTGGGCGATGATCAACAGCTCACCGGTTTTCAGAATCTCTGCGCGAATGATGCCGCCGTTGCCGATGGCAACACGAGTGACATCCACTTTGCCCATGACTTTGAGCTCACCAACAAACATATCGATATTGGCTAGCCTGATGACCTGATCCTGATCGTTGGTCACTGAAGGAGGTAGTACCTGTGTGTTGATTGCACTGCCTTCAGCACCAAATTCAATAATGCTGGGTTCGACAGCTGCCCTCTCACTCTCCGATACGACGAGGCCATTTCGAGGGACATCAGATATAGGCACCAGAGTGGATGACAGCTCACCGCGTTTCTGTGACACCGCCACCCATTGATCAGGCGCTGATGCTGATGAACCGCTAATATCCTGCCATTCATCATCACTCGCTTCACCACTTGTTGTCGGTGACGCTGCAGGTGCGACGCCAATTTCTGTCCAGCCATCATCGCTGGCCAATACCTTGAATGGGAACACAGGTGTCAGCGCAAGCGCTATGACGGCCATGATTGAGCACAAGCAGAAAACACTTCTGACAGCCTTTGCAGGTTCATCACCGTCCGTCAACGATACCTGTCTGCCAAGCAGGGATTCATCAGGGTGAATGTGCATCACGAGCCACCTACGATAAATTCAATTCGTGGCTCTACTGGGGCACTACGACGTTTAGGCGGTGGTTTGACCGGTGGTGGTGCGATACCCAGTAAGGCATTGACGTCCATCGTTCCACCAGTCAACGGTGACTCATCATCCGGATTCCGCAATACTGCGGTGATCTGGCCAATGGACTGCGCCAGAGTAATGCGTTGAGCATCATCCGGACTGACTTGCACAGTGATGGTCGAGAAGCTTCGAGTTGCGTTGTTGCCGTTTTTATCAACCATTGTTTGCTCGCCTGTGGCAATCACGTTCAATCGCTCAATCAATGGGAAGATTTCGCGGCTTCCAGTCTTGTCATGACTTAACAGAAGATCCACCCGATCGTCAGGTTGCAGAAATCCTGATATGGAATTAATCTCATCAACACGTACGGTCAAGGCGCGCAGCCCTTCCATCAATTGACCACTGAACGTTGGCGACATGCCCCCTTCCAGATGTGCCCAAAGTAATGGCCTACCCGCATCGATATCAAAATCGACGCGCTGACCCAGTGCTATTTCAAAATCGGCTTCAGTGACACTATTACTATCGACATACTGCTCCGGTATCTCACGCAGACTGAGCACCTCAGGCATCACTATCTCACCGCGTACAAGCTTTCTAACCGGTACTACAACCGCTGCCATCGGTTCTGTCTTGTCGAGTTGAGCCTTGTAGAAATTGATCTGCGTCTCGATGTACTGCCTTGAATAGAACACACCAAAGGCACCTACCCCCAGAGAGAGCATGAACATGATAATGTGTTTCAGCGAGCGCTTGCGTTTTCCGGACGGTTGAACAGGCATAGAGGTACTCCAACGATTTACTAAAAAGAATGATGCTGATCAACAGTCATGGCAGGGACAACAGAAAAGTGGTGTGCATTTGAAAATTACGCAATCCGGTAATCAACATGCCAACGGGTGTCAGGCCTTGCGCACCCGGTATTGGCAAGAAAAGAGCACCGATAACAACCAGGGTGACCATGACGTACTCAACACTGGTAAAACCTTGTTGACAACCTGAATGCAATGTACGGCGTACGCTCTCTGGAAAAAGCATCATTCGGTACCTACCTGATTGATCACGGCAACACTGCCATTCTGCACAGGGGTAACGACTATTTCTGCCTGTTTTCCGCGACGCTGTGCCAATAAGGCAGTGCTTCCCTCGATGGTTTTATCAGAAACAATCGCCCAACCGTCTCGGTCAAAATGGCCTCGGTAAAAACCTGCGACCTCACCCTGTCGTTGCTTGCTGAACAAGATGTCTGTTTGCGTTGCCTTGCCAAATTCCTTGCCAGTTGTCGAAGATACCAGCACACCGCCTCTTGGCATAACAGGCTTGTAGGACCAATCCTTCACAGGCTCCAGCTCCATGACAGAGACATAAGCTTGAATGTTCTGATTCGTGCTTCGTAGCTGCACGACATGGTTCCAGCCATCTTCAATGCGGCTGATGATGGACCAGTCTCCAGCAGTTTCTTCAACGTATCCTGGCAAGTCGTTGTCGCCTGTGTTCCAGCTTTCTCTAAGGTGAGATAGCACAGGTTCGATGGAGTCAATGCCCTGCAAAGTTGCCATCGACATGCGATGCCCATGCTGAATGACATTCAGTGCTACTGATTGACTGGATATGTTTTCCGGCAAGGGGATACTCTGCAGTTTCTGCACATCAGCAGCAGCGTGTATGGATGAAAGAAAAAGTGGGATTGCCAGACTCCACTTTGGCAATTTCATCGTCTTGTGCGGCCTGTTTACAAAAGCGGAGTAATTTTGACTTGTCAATGCCATCTTCATTCCTCAACATAGTCTTTTAGAACACGCAAGCGGGACTCACTAGCAGGCAGATGGGTCATATCGACATGACCAAACGCTTCATCAAGCCCTTTTAGCTCCTTGAACAAGGGAAAGTTACCGAATGCAGAAATCGTGGAGCCAATTTCTCTCAACACACCTGCAGGTACCATAGCCCGTGCACGATCGGCAGCCACAGAATCGCCGGGGGCGCTCCAGTTATCGTGCATGATCACGGTAGCATCGTCGAATGACAGCTCGCCGAACCATCCGTTTTTCTTGACATCCGCACGCACACCCGCGCGCAGCATGCCACGCGTATGATCATTTACATCCATCCAGCTGCCATTAGTGATATCTGCCGTTTTTCCGGCGATATCGTTAACCAGTTCTTCAACCTGCAATGCAACCTTGCCTTCTGCACCAGACTCGTAGGCGCTACCGAACGGTAAAGCGGCACCGCTTCGGTCATCAAGCACGACAGCGGCGTGTTCTGGCCCCCAGTAGCTTTTGACTGTTTGTGATTGAACATCAGGCAAAGCGTCGGATGCTTCGCCATCGCTTTGATCACCCCACAGCGTGTTGGGTGCTGAGGCATCCCCCCCAAGGGGTACGCTTGCATCTGAAAAGAAACGGGCATGTACATCTTTCGGTGCCAGAACCGTGCTGCTCACGGTTCCTTCCCAGGCCGCATAGCGACTTGCCTGTACCGTCGTTTGACGCAGATCGATCAGCTTGCCTATCATCGGGATACCGAACATGATGGGTGTCATGACCAGCATAAGCACAAAAGTTTCTGTCAGAGCAGCCCCGGTTTGATTGCTCATATTTCGTTGTCCTCACCCCAAGGCAGTTGTTCATCGACGTTAACTTCTCCACGAAGCTCGGGTGGTGTTTCCAGGTAATCATCAAGAAGAAAGTTGGTAATTTCGGCCATCTGGTCAAATGGCATTGCCTCGTCGAAAAGGTCTCTGCCGTGATAAGAGATTCTGTCAATCAGATAGTTGGTCATTGTTGTGAGCAACTCACTTTTGAGTCGATCAAGCTCAGCTCTTTGCGCTGCGATATCTTCTCCAAGATCAATCAGCTCATTTCTTAGCGCAGCAGGAGCCCGACTATCACCTTGGCTGTTTTCTCCGTAGCTGTTTATCTCGTTTCGCAAACCATTGAAATTGGTAGAGAACGTAACTAAATCTTCCAATACAGGTTTGAGAGCCTCTTCGTACTCACCCACCCTCGATTCCAGCTCAGCCTGAAACTCTCGCTGTACCTCTTCACGCATGGTTTCAAATTTTTCTGACAAATCTTCAGCAAGCGCTACGGCGCCCGTTGCAGCTTGTTCAGCGGTATTGACAGCTGACTGCACGCCAGGCGATGCCTGGTCAACAGCGCTGTTCCACGCAGCGCGCAGGAAGTTCAAGGCAGCGGCTTTTACCTCCTCTTCGAGTTCTTCCTTTATGGTCGATTTGATTTCTTCAACGGGCACATAGCCTTCGATGGCGCTGGCCACAAACTCAGTGGGTGCGCCCGCGACCACAGCACTGACAGCATCTGCCTGCGCACCCGACAAACCCATGGCAGAGGCAACGCTCACGCCAGCATAACTGGGCAAATTGGTTGCTTGTTCTTCCTGTGTGGAGTCTTTCTGACCCGACTCGCTATCAGCGTCGGGTGCCTCATAGTTGGCTAGCGCCTCTGCATTTTCCCCACCGGGCAAGACATTGCCGCCGGTATCTCCACGCAGACCCAGCGCGATAAGGCGTTCACTTGTCTCAACAGGAGCAAGGCGTACGTCCCAATACGGGTTGTATCCGTTTGCAGGCTCTAGGCGCACTTTGCTTGATGAGGTGGCTCGGTAGGCCTCAGGTCGACGATAATAGACTTCGGCAACGCTAATAGAAGATAGCTTGTCAGCGGGACTTACCATTGGCGTTACAAACGGCTCGCGGTTGTTGATGACCTTGTCGCTGGACTTGACGGTGTCAAGATCCATGGAAACCTCTGCCTTCAGCCGCAGAACTGCCTCTCCATCGTCAAGATCTCTGATGCTTTGGCTGATCGAACGGAATTCATTGATTCCGGTGTAGCTGTTTAATGAGTCTATTTGCGCTACAGCTAACTCGGCTGTTTGGTCATTTCGGTTGAAGTACTGACAGTCTGTTGCCCTAAGAGACCTTCGGTTGCATTCATTGACGACAATTTTGTTCTCACCATTGTTGTTCGCGTAAGCTGCGCCCCAGCCCATCGGTACTTCAATTCTTCTGGAGCTTCTAAACGGACGCCAGATTCTAGTTTCCAAGGCAACGGTATCCATACCCATCCACTCCCAGGCTGGCTCCCCACCCCGGTCCACCATTACCAGGCGTGTCTCGCCTTCGCGAAATACCTTGTGTTTGGTAAATGGTGTTGAATACACCCAGAAGTTGTCAAAGAAGTCCCAGTATCGCGCTTTACTGAAAGGGTCGCGCGAATCGTTAACCAGTTTGGTCCGCTCAGCCATATCTGAGATGTCGTCCAGCGTGTAGGTTTGAGTGAAATTCTTCCACTGCGACAAATTATTTGTCAGGCCTAATGCTGAGTAGGCTGTATCCGTCGTAAAACGCGAGTCGCTGGCCTTGGCCACATCGCGAACGATATCTGGAGTAGCCCCGAAGCTGCTGGCGAACATGGTTTGTTGTGACAACGCAACGGCTTTATTGATAGGCCCAATGACTGTCACCATACCTTGTGCAATGGGCTTGACAATGCTTTCGGAGATAGTCTGAATCATGGTGGCCATCGTGGCAATGAACTGCCCAACGAAGGGGATACCACCGAGTACAGCACGTGCATTGATAGATGTTTGAGCCGCATAATTGGCCCATGAAGCAAGGCTGACCGCCTGCCCCATGGACACCTGGTTGGCCACCATTGCCCGGTTGGAATAGGCCTGAAAGTTCAGTGCTCGAGCTTGCCATACCATGCCACTGTAAGCAGCAGAATCAGAGGCATTGGCCAGGCGCTGTTTATCAACAGCGACCTGACCCGTATTGAACAAGACCAAAGCACCCAGCATTCCCACCAGTACAAAGGCGAGCCCCAACGGCAAAGCCTGGCCAGTTTGACGCGAACGGCGAATCGACTTTAGCGATGTACCCTTCCCGGACATCTTAACGGGCAGTACATTGTCACGATGAGTTTTCATCAATGGCAAACCAGGCAGAAGCGGGCGCTTTATTTGAATAAATCGAGAACTTCTAGTTTGCGCCGCCCTATTCTTCGCCGAACGTTGCGAGCGAACCTGGCGCTTTGCCCGCGTCTCCTGCGCCTGCTACCGCGGTATCCAGGTCAGTATCTTTTGTCTCACCACCAAGTACTTGAGCCATTCCAGCAAACTGGTTTTTAACCACGTCGCCAAAGAAGCCCACAACGGCAATTGCGGAGATGGCTATGAGCGCAACGATAATGATGTATTCCGTCATCCCCTGCCCGGTAATACGGCGATTCATGCCTTTGGCATGAAGCTCTGCTTTATGTGTTTCTGTCGAAGTCATGTGTGAAAGTTTTCCTGTCGAATTACCTGAATTACCGAACCAGAAAACACCGGATAGGTGGCCTGGTTCGCCCGGTCAGATTCCACGCGTGCGTGGTCGGATTCCCTGCCCTAGCTGACACATCACGAACTTCCTTATTCAGCACTTACCCTACAGGATATTTTTCCCATCTGCTAATGAACTTTTCTTCAACTCAGCACCGAAGATGGAGATTTTCAACATGGAAAAGCGAAAGAAATTGACCGATCAAGATAGTTGTAAACCGGTTTTTCATCTTATTTTTAAAGCTATTTCAATGATGAGGCTGACACGAAATTCCGCACACGCATCTGATCTTATCGACATGATTTCGAGACGCATCGGTATACGAAAACCTGATTATTTGAAATTTGCTCTTATCCTATTAGATTGTTTTAGTGGGATTTATATCCTTCCATTTAATAAACGAGAACAGCTTAGATTGCTCGTTACAACGGTAGAAACTGTCAATCTCGCCACAGTCCTCCGATGGTAATCAGAACAAGACGCTGAGAAATCACTGATCTTGATGTAAGAGCGAAGACGAAGACGACAACAAGTGATTGTTGCGTTCTGATTTTTTAAGAAAGGATCTCTTTTGATTGAAAACTTACCATTTGGCAATCTCAATCGTTTTTTAATTGTGATGGAACTCGCTAAAAAACTCTTTTATAAGACGCTTGTTCGGCTACAAAGTACATTTGTACAATCCACTACAGCAATGGCCAGCGAAATAACACTTAGCCAGAGACCCAAGCTACAAGGATCACCTATTCGGTTTCTTTGTATGGAGGAATGGCTGGCGCTTCGCCAAAAAATTCCTGTCGTGTGACGAATCTTAGTCGGCTGGCCGGTCGAAAATGCTCAGAACCGTACTGACGCTTTTGCAGATCTCTCAACTCATCAATCTTTCCATTGTCGGCGCGTCGATAGACAACGATGCCATATTCGTCATCAATGAACTCAATGGTCACAATTTGACCATTTTCATTTTCACAATGCCAGGCGCTGACTCCTCTTCCGCGCCACAGGCCTCGCCCTGCATCGGACTTGTTCAGCGACGCTCCGCAGGGCTCTTGTGAAAGAAAGGAGGCGGCATCTGCCGGCTTGGCTGCAGCATCCGTCATATCGTCTTCCAACGGCAAGCGATGTGCCATTGATCGTCTATGGTCGATCAACCACGCCTCATTGCTAACGAAGTTCTGCAGCATTTCGTTATGACGATTACCTGGAGATACCTGACGCACCCTCAGACCTTGTGCTGACAATTCGATGTCAGCACTCAACAACTCAGTATCACTGGGTTGGTGCCAGCGAACATGACGTGCCGATAGACTGGGAAGATTATTTACCTCAACCGACCGCTGTTGTGTACTGACCACGGGCTCTTCGTGCGGTGAATCATCGCCGATGGCTTGTGTAGTGGTGCCACTGAACAACAGCAGTACCACACAGATCGAACAGATTTGGACGACGCTACGAGTGAGGCTGATTATGAACATGACGCTTTCAACCATGCCGGCCCAGGTATTGACGACGGTGACGTCTAGTCTGAACAGGATTTGGCACAGACAAAGGGCGCGCGGGGGTTGGCCATCCAGATGAATTCTGTAGTTTCACATGAACAATCCTTGCTGGTTCAGGGTTGTGGACGCATGAGCGCAACAACCGCTGCACTTCTTGGCAGAACGGTGTCGTAGTCTTCGCGGGACCAGCTCGCTTCCACCAGAATTTTACTCGCTGGGACACCGAGACCTTCCAGCTCATTCCTGACTTCATCAGCACGATCCCGTGCAAGCTTGCGAAGTTGCTCGACACTACCTGCTCCGCCGTGTGCGCTCCCTATGATAGAAACAATATCCGTTGCACTGCTGAACTTGCCCAACATCGCGCTTAGCCTCTGGCGTCCATTCTGCTCCAGATTTGCAGAAGAACCCTGAAAACCGATCACACGTTCATCAACGAGGGCGTATTCTTCAAACACCGCTTCATAAAAGGATTTACCGAGCTCTCGGTAATTCTGTTCGCTCTCACGTACCAGTAAAGAGTCTACTACCGCTACCTGTAAAGGCTGCCCCGTGTCGTCAAGTGACGGACTTTCAGCGTCTGCCGACGACTCGGCTTGTGTGCCGATTGCAGATCCGAGAGCTGGCTCTATCTTGCCCATGGCATTCATAGCCTGATGTTCAAATAAGCTATCGTCGCTTACCAAAAAGCTTGCATCAAAACCACGGGCCTGCATGGGGGCAAGTGGCTTTATCCTGCCGTTGCTACTGTCGAGCGCATACCGCCGCCGCAAACCGAGGTCTTTCAGCGATAGCTGAAATGTGACAACTTGCCCACTGTTATCAGTTGATGAGAGGCTCGCATCATGGTCGACGCGATACGAAAGGATGCTATCAATGCTATGCGCATTCGCATCTCCAATGCGATATCCTTGCGCGATCAAGGCATTTTGCAATGCACGCCCGAAACCCTCGTCCGCATAGCTGGTGGAATCGATTGCCAATGTTGTTTGCAAAGGTGGAAATTCTGCAAGCTGCGACAGTATTATTGAAAAATCAGTCGCCACTTTGTGATAAGCCGAGTCGGGAACAATAATAGATGCGCCGACCGGATTGCCTGGCTGCTCAGCAACCCTATCTGCTGGCAGCTTAGCTGGCTCATCAGATTTAATATCAGGTTGACTGGTCGCACATCCGCTAAGTAGTAGCGCCATAGCGAGGTAGACACAAGCAGGTGACTTGCACGTGACGTTAGAGTGTCGTTGGTTGGCCAATGTAATTCGCCGGTTGCTGGTCCGATTCGAACATAGTCTAAACCAGTAGAGCATCTGCAAGTTGTAAACTAGCCCGCATCATTCACGAAGCTTACGCAATCGATGTGAATGAGCTTTTATCAGATAAATTTCATGGCACGCGAACCACTAAACGATCAGCAGAGGCCACATGTTGACGTTTTAATCAATTCTCTAACCAACATGTGACGCTTTTAAGTCGCTTTTCGTGCACGCAGGCATAGCGCTACACTGCCCTGGTCATGACAGCGCAAATTTCTCGGATTTTTATCCTGCTATCAATTGTCAGGTAGGAATCACAACCAGTGCACGTGCTTTCTGGGGCCCACTCATGACGCCAGGGCGCATAGTCTGGTAAATGAAACAGGATAGGTCGGGTCGATCGTTTTACCCATACCACCCGTTTGAGTCATCGCTTCCGCAACGTACTGACCTGCGCATTGGTAAGCCTAGTTCGCTTGGCCTTCGGCCGAAGTTCTTGAAACAATATGTAAGCTGACAGCGTGAGCAAACCACGAAACTGATTGGCGAAAATGCGCGTGCTACTGGTCCGATCAATGTCCAGTCCATCCTCAAAACGCTCCAGTTTCCAAAGACAAAGGCCATGGCCATGTAAACAACGTAATAAGAGTCGATTATCGATATCCTGCCATGAGAGCACCCCTTGAAAGCTGTCTCCCAGAGCCAGCTCACCGATCTTCACACCCACTGCATAATGGTCAAGTGGCTGTCTCGGCAAATTGTCAAATGCCATGCTGCCAAGATGTGCATGCGCATCGAGACGGCGTAAATCAGCCTCAAGCGATCCATGGAGCAGATGTTGCGCTTCCCCGTAAGCGCCCTTTTCGCGCAGCTCGTTCGCCTCTATGATCGGATCGCGGCCGACATCTATCAGATTATCCGTATCAAAACCGGGCAGTACCTGCTGCATGACACACAAAGATCGAGGACCACGTGAAATGATGGCCCTGATGGTATCGTCAACCGGTTCTGCATCCTCGTGACTTTCCTCATCATAAGTGTACACCTGCACCCGGGTCCCACGTCCCCACGACGTCCACGTCCAGCGGTGGCAATCCCAACGCCCCAGCATCGACCCGCGTCGATACAATGCGACCCGACAGATACGGATGGCCTTTGAACTGCCAGGACTTACTCAACTCTACCGAAATGACAAGTCCAGGAACCGTTTTATAAGCCTCTGACGACTTCAGTGTTATCACCTTCTTATGGTCTAGTTGTCGACATCGAACGGCACGCTCCCTCATTACAAGTACGATGAGCTCGATCGGTTTTTGTCACATCTATTTCGTCAGCAGCTTCGCTACCCCTTGAGGCGCCTGAGGTAACAACAGGCGCAGGCGGTGCCAAGGGCTCGGTACCCAGCCATCGGCAATAAGCAGATAGGTATCCGTGGGCGGGTTGAATGACGGGCATCTGGACATCGGCGAAAGCCGCTTTGTGCCGCGTGCCGTTACCGTCTACGCATTATCCCACCAGACCACGCCTGGAATTACCATCATAATCAATTCCGACAAGTGACATTGGTGTGCCAGCCACTAACACATCAACGGGCAGACCGAGATCCTCCTCCATGACACATTGCATTGCCGTAAGCTGCTCTGCATCACCGTGCGCATCGACAATCATGTCCTCGAGCAGATCGTCGATTTACTGTGTGGTGAGTGTTTTAGATTCATCCACTATCATCTGCTGCCATTCTGCTGCCAT
>CAYGSW010000193.1:0-11265 GCA_964352535.1 uncultured Granulosicoccaceae bacterium
GGCGGCGGCTGGTGAACTCTGAATCCTAATATTTCGGGTTGACGGACTACTAGCTTCACTAACCCTCTCCGTATCAGAAAATTCGCTTTTTTAGTCTGACTCTCAGTCAGATTTTCGGCAATGCGTACTGTTGATTTGGCATTTTTACTCTACAAATATTTACGCGTATTTTTTTCAAGTACAGTTTTTCAGCGAACATTCAGTATGACAGTGATTGGCAGATGGTACCGAATGCTGAAAAGTGAATTGACGGTTACACTATTCAGGTTACCTTGAACAACAGGTACTTGATTGCTCATTGTCGTTATTCACCTATCAGGTTATTCTTACCGCATGGAAAACGACTGGTTAAACGAAGCAGTCTTCAATAACGCCACATGGTGTGATGCGATGGCAGCATCACATGGCGTACCCACGAGTTGGAACGAAACGGTTTGGTTTAGCACACAGCCAATGCCCCCACTCTACCCGAATATCATCACGCTGCGAGCCGGCACACAGATAGACGAGCAAGTTACTGATATCCGTCCACAACTTCCTTTGGATTGGGCTATCAAGGATAGCTTCAGTGAGCTTGAATTGGAGGGAAAAGGCTTTGCTCTTGCTTTCGAGGCACACTGGTATTGCCGCGTGCCGAATCAAAACGCAACCATCGATACCAGCCCGAAGCTTTGCGTTGAAACAGTAAAAACTTACGCTGAGCTGAATCGGTGGGTCACCGCCTGGGGTGGAAAGGAAGGTATTTTTAATACATTGTTACCTGAAAATAGCGATATTGAACCAGTGGATGCAGCTTATGAGCAATCAAACAGCTTTTGTATGGGATGAGAAATGCTTTTGGCATAGCGGCGGCAACTATGCTCTGCTGGCACCTGTGGGAGGGCTCGTTCAACCTATGGTTGCAGGAGGGTTACCCGAAGCACCGGAGACGAAGCGACGTCTGAAAAATCTGATGGATGTGACCGGTTTGTCGAATGAGTTATCGATGATGAGTGCAGCACCGTCGACAATGGATGATCTATTGCGAGTGCATACCAGCGACTATCTCGATCAGTTCAAAGCAATGTCTGACAACAGTGGTGGAGAATTGGGATTACGGACGCCCTTCGGCAAGGGTGCCTTTGAGATTGCTGCGTTGTCAGCCGGTCTGGTTTGCACGGCAACTGAACAGGTCCTACTCGGTAAGGCCCGCAATGCCTATGCTCTTTCACGACCACCAGGACACCATTGCCTGCCCGATTGGCCTAACGGTTTCTGTCTTCTGGCCAATATAGCCATTGCTGTTGAGTCTGCGTTGGACAAGAAACTGGCCAAGAAGATAGCAGTGGTTGATTGGGATGTTCATCACGGCAACGGGACCGAAGCGATATTCCTGAAGCGAGATGATGTACTCACCATCTCTATTCATCAAGACCGCTGCTATCCGCAAGATACGGGGGCTGTCAGCGTTGTCGGTGAAGGCACTGGACGTGGGTACAACATGAACATACCGTTGCCACCAGGTTGTGGTCACAAAGCCTATATGGATGCCATGAGACGTTTGGTGATTCCCAAGCTAGAAGCATTCGGCGCCGATCTGGTCATCATTGCCTGCGGTTTTGATGCGTCTGGCTTTGATCCGCTCGCCAGGATGATGTGTTCTCCGGAAACCTACAGACTCATGACTCGAGAGATCATGAATATCACCGATGGTCGCCTCGTAGCCGCCCATGAGGGCGGGTATTCAGAGCTTTATGTCCCGTTTTGTGGACACGCAATGCTTGAAGAGATGTCCGGATCCGATAAAAAGGCCGAAGACCCTTTGCATAATAGAATTACCGGACAGCAGCCAGATGCCTATGCTGACGCTTTTCACAAGGATGTCATAGATCGATTGAGGCAGGCGTTGATTACCAGCGGCGTTCTATGATTCAGGAACCGGGTACAACAGATCATTCACGAACTCAGGCAACACGACAGTAAATTGATCTGGCCCGAGTTCCACAAAATGCTGATGCAACGCCACAATGAAACTCTACGCATTGACCAGTTTTTGATCATCATAAGGATCGGCGGCCAAAAGTGTCGGTTGTTTCAATGGCTCAACTATGACGTAGCATCCAACGCGGCCAGGTAGGCATTAAGCCGTTCACGGCGTTCATCAGCGGGCAGCTCAGCGGTGACACGAGCCACTTCGTAGAAGGTTGACAGATCTTCACCAGCCTCCAGGTACATTGCATAAAAGGCAGGCACAAATCGTCGATATGTGGATACGGCTACCAGCCTTGCATTGTTAAGATCGCGTTTGAACCAGTTATCATAACCGGAAAATCCGCCCCAACGCTGTTTCAGCAATTCGTAATCGGTACGCATTTGATCGAATACTGCGGCCTTCTGCTCTCTCATGACCTGCTCATCAAGCTCCTGGGCAAAAGTGGCTTGCAAAGCATTACGCGTTGTTCTTAGTAACTGCACGAAATCTGCTACGCGCTCCAGTGAGGCATCGTATTGTTCGATGCGTTCGGCCTCACCACGCTGCTCCAACCACTTGCGTGTACCAACCTGCTCAACAAAAGTGGCAAACGCTTCGTTAAAATTGCTGTCATCCTTAACATATAAAACCTGATGTGCAAGTTCGTGAAACAGTGTGCCCACATAGCGTGTATCACTGCCAAGAAGCATGGTGTCCAGAATCGGATCATCAAACCAGCCAAGCGTTGAATAGGCGGAAGCGCCGCCAACTGTAACATCGTAATTCTGATCAGCAAGCGCAGCCGCGTAGCTGTCAGCATCTTCGCGCGCAAAGTAGCCTCGGTAACTGACACAACCTGCTACAGGGAAACACCAGGTTTTGGGGTTTACCGAGAACTCCTCTGCAGCTACCACATTCCAGGTTACGGCACGTCGCCCGGTTTCCACGAAGGTGCTGTAGCTATCGTTGTCGGGCAGATCCAGATGCTCCACAGCAAATACTCTGGCATCCACCACTGTCTGTAATTTTTCCCGCAACTCTGGCGAAGTATCCGGACTCTGGAGGACCTCGGCTATCGGCTGACGCGCGCGCATAAGTTTCAGATGACCACCCACCGCCTGTGAGTAATAACCTATCGTGCTGCAGCCAGTCAAAGACACAAGCGCGCCCAGAATCAAAAGTAAACGGAGTCTGTACATCATGGCTTTAAGTGTAACATTGCCTATTATGAAATCCGAACTAGAACAACAACCGTGAATACCTATCTGGTGGGCGGTGCTGTACGCGATAATCTTCTTGGCCGTACGGTCACCGACCGTGACTGGGTGGTGGTCGGCAGCACACCCAAAGCCATGCTCGATGCAGGTTACAAGCCCGTGGGAAAAGACTTCCCCGTATTTCTTCATCCGGAAACACACGAGGAATATGCGCTTGCCCGAGTGGAACGCAAGACCGGTACGGGCTATCACGGTTTTGACTTTATCACCGACTCGACAGTCACCCTTGAAGAGGATTTGAGTCGACGCGATTTAACCATCAATGCCATGGCAAGCTCAGACACCGGCGAGCTCATCGACCCATACAATGGCAAAAGCGATCTGGACAACCGCATCCTCAGGCACGTATCCAACGCATTTATAGAAGATCCGGTTCGTGTGTTGCGGGTGGCAAGATTCATGGCAAGATTTGCCCACCTTGGCTTTACCGTTGCGCCCGAAACAAACACGCTCATGCAATCCATGGTGGAAAATGGTGAGATCAGCAATCTGGTGGCCGAACGCGTCTGGCAGGAGATGGAAGGGGCACTGAGCGAGAAAACCCCCCGTGCATTCTTCGATACCCTGATGGATTGTGGTGCACTTGGTGTCGTACTCCCTGAAGTTGCAGCCCTGCACGGCGTTCCTCAAAAGGCCGAATGGCATCCGGAAATTGATTGCTATATTCACACCATGATGGTGCTAGAGCAGATCTCCTTGTTAAGTGATAAGACAAGTCCGCGTTTTGCAGCTGTGTGCCACGATCTTGGAAAAGCAACAACCCACGCTGACGTGCTACCGGCTCACCACGGCCATGAAGAACGAGGAGCGAAAATTACCGAAACGCTGTGCGCTCGCTTGAGAGTGCCAAAAGCGTCTCGTGACCTTGCCATCATAACGGCGCGATACCACACCCATTGTCATCGCGTCGAAGATCTTAAAGCCACGACACTGGTAAAAACCCTAAAGGCGCTGGATGTCATACGCAAACCTGAAAGATTCAACGACTACCTGCTGGTGTGTGAAGCCGACCAACGGGGAAGGCTGGGATTTGAAAATCGTGCATACCCACAAGCAACCTTCATGGCCGCCGCAAAAGAACAACTCTGCAGCGTGGATTCAGGCGCTGTTGCACGTTCCACTAACGACAAAACGCGTATTGCCGAAGCAGTTACCCTCGCTCAGGTAAACGCTGTCAAGAGCTGGCTACGCACGCTCAAGCAAGCTACTGAACAACCCTGAACGGTATGTTTGCAGTAGCCGCACCACCGTTCCCGTCAACGGCATAAACAAACAAGCGGTAGTCGCCAGGTGTATCCGGTACATCGAAGTTGAGTGTTTGCACTTCGCCCTCCTGATGCATTTCTGCATTATCCAGAGGCAAGCTATCAGGCTGCTGCTCAAAATGTCCGCCATGGCTTCGTACATCGACCTCTTCAAGCAACTCCCACCTTATATCAAGCGCATCGTTTTCCGGATCGTTGATAACAGCCGTGGAACTTACGCGCTGGCCGCGACGGATTGTTACACTTGCACCAGCGGGTTTATCATCGAGTGTGATGGTCCATGCAGAAGGTGCACGATTGTCGGGCCAACGGCCAGTCCACACACGGATCAATTCATCAACCGATGCTATCTTCTCACCTGATTTGAGAAACAGCCCATACCAAGTCGGTGTGCGTTCCTGTTTTTGCCCCCACAAAAACGCAAAGCTACCCAACAGCTTGCCTGTGGGATCATTGATAATGCTGCCATCCATTCGTGCACGCATGCCAACGGCCTTGTCACCACTGAGCTCTTCGATCTCTCGACCCCAAGTGGTTGCCGGCATTTCCCAATGCCCTAACGGACCATACTCTGTGATCATGTAAGGCAGTGGTACGTCAAGGTCGGTATAAAACCGCGGTAAAACCGTCAAAGCGCCGTAGGCTTGCAGTGATAGAAAGTCCAGATCAGGTATTGCCTGTAGTGCAGCGTCGATATCCTGTGCAAGAGTCGGTGTGAATGCGAAAGCAACGGTGACAGGATGATCAGGATCAACTCGTTGAATATCACGGGCCAATCGACCAATAGCTGCATACACAAGCGGGTTGGCAGGAATGAGCTCTCCATCACCAGAGACCATCAGATTGGGCTCGTTGCCCATGATCCATCCGAGCACATTCGGGTGGTCTTTATACTTCTGCACGACATCCAGCAGTCGTTGGTGTTGTACGTCCACGGCCTGTTCATCGCTGTAGTCGAATCCTTGAAGCTCCTTGCCAACATCCAGTCCAACCAGTACCATCACATCGTGGTTGAACGCCGCCTGTAACTGAATGTCGAGATGTTGAGTATCCCAGGTGCGAAACGCATTGCCGCCAGCGGCAGCAAGACGTTCTACACCTTGCGCATCGGTGTAGCCCATACCTACGCCGTTTACTTGAAAAGGCTGGTTGTTGACCAACAGCTCACTCTTGCCTTTACGCTCAATAATACTGACCACAGAAGGCTCTGCAGCAATGGCAGGTAGTGAAAGTGTTACCAGTAGCAGTGTACGTGGAAACAGACGTGAGGACTTAATGACCAACAGACCTGCAAGACCGATCTGAGTGCAAATGCCCACCTGACGCAAGGACATTAACGTTTTGATGATTATCGGTGCATTGTTCATGTCATCGCATCGTACCGGGTTGCACTGCATCCAGAGCTGACGATCGTATTACGGCTGAGCTCGCCGGGCAAGCCATCTATCCAGCTGATCGGCGAATGCCTTTATCTGCGATTGCCCCAAAGCGCTCTGCCCACCTGTTTGTATACCACTGCTGCGCAGGGTATCCATGAAGTCACGCATGTTCAGTAAGCCCCTGATGTTGTCCTTGTCAAACAACTCACCTCGACCACTGAGCGCTGTGGCGCCCTTGTCAATGGCCTCGCTGGCCAATGGGATATCACTGGTAATGACAAGATCCCCAGGGTGCACAAGGCGCACAATCTCATCATCCGCTACATCAAACCCTTGAGGTACTTGTCGCATGGTAATGAGTGGCGAACGCGGGACATTGATCGGCTGATTGGCGATCAACGTGACGCAGGTGCCAGTGCGCTGAGCTGCCTTGAACAGGATCTTGCGCATGGCGAGCGGGCATGCGTCTGCATCGACCCAGATTTTCATGCCGAAAACAGCTTCACACACTACGCTCTAAGGACAATCTTGCACACGTACTGGTCAGTCCACAGCAATGCATTGCCCACCCGTGTGTAAGCCAACGCCCAGGCCAGAACAACACCCGATGTATTTGCCACCATGTCAATGATGTCGAACTGCCGATAACCCGTGGAGCCTTGCACGAACTCAATGGCGATTCCCATCACTATCAAACCCACAACAAGTACAAGGCGCGTTAGGTCATGACGATAGATCTGCGCAAACCAGCCCATTAAGCAAGCGTACGCCAATGTATGCAGCAACTTGTCATGCGTCATAGCCGCTGAGACAGGTCCCGGCAACGAGACAATCGAACCGAGAACCACAGCCAGCACCATGATGAAGCCTACGCTAATCCACAAGCGCCTGAAGCGCAAGTGGTTGACTGCAAACAGTCCTTGAGGCGAGAAATCGAAAGCCATGGAAGTGAGGTGTGACATAGAGACCTGAAAATGCTGACAATAACGGTCAACTCATTGAAGACATCGGCAAGTAACTTCAGTTCCTAAAGACGCTGGCTACACACGCACACAGGCGAATACAGATAACGTCAGAGCCAGCGCGATAACAATATGCGCAATGCTGGAGACCGACAAGGGATGCCAGAGCTTACCGCCACGAACACGCACGTAGAGAAGCACCAGCATACAGAACACTATCATTCCCGCACACACCCACACACCCACCGTAGGCGCTTCCAGTGACCAGTTGAGCTTGTCACGCCCTTCGATTATCCAGCCGGCCAGCGCATAAACCATATAAAAGCAGTTCATCACCAACGGCACAATGAAGAGCGAAAACTGCAATACAGGACCCACCACACGAGGGTCGCCACCGATATTTCGGGTGATTACGGGAGGAGGCTGATGCAGCGGCATACGGTGAGTTCCGGGATTCACGTCACGCAAATATACGCAAGACGTAGCGTCGCCGGATTATACTCGAACGAAGGCGGCTCTAATGTAAAAGAGGCTGCACGGGCCTGAGTTCAATCATGCTGGTTTAGCGTATGAAACTTTTTAGCATGGTCACGGTCCGCCAGTAGACGGGATCATGGCAGCAGTGCAAGGCCCGTCGTGACTGAAACAACCGGTTCTTGCACAACACCCAGAATCATTCTGCACTCAAGTTCATCCGAGCATTAATTACGGAATTTCCGACATGAAGACAATGAACCTTGCAATACCCGCTTTGCTCGCTCATCTAGCGACCACACTCTTTTTCTCCCAGGTAGTCCTTGCGGGAGAGGCCGATGTTGTCGACGGTAGTATTACCTCTATGGGTGATGGGCGATATCAAATCAACGCAACCGTTCTGCACGCTGATACCGGTTGGGATCATTACGCTAACCGGTGGGATGTATTGGGACCAGACGGCGAAGTATTGGGTGTGCGCGAGTTACTGCACCCCCACGAAAACGAGCAACCGTTTACCCGTTCGCTGACGCTTGTGATTCCCGCAGGAATTGCGTTTGTCACGCTGCAGGCCAATGATTCGGTGCATGGGCTTGGCGGCAAGACATTTCGCCTTGAGGTGCCCACGCAATAATCATTTGTAACGCTACGACATCTGCGACGCCAGGACGATCGGTCAGCGCGCTACAGGAACACCCACAATAGCAGCATCCCCAACAACAACCGGTAGATAACAAAGGGCGTCATGCCGATTTTGTTGATGAACGCCAGAAAGTAATGGATGCAGATGAAGGCGCTGATCGCCGCTATTGCGGTTCCGATAAACAACGTATCCCATTCGACAGGCAACGGGCTCGTTACCAGATCTTTGGTAACTCCCAGGCCTGAGAGCACGATAATGGGGATGGACAGCAGAAACGAGTAACGCGCTGAGGCCTCACGGGTAAGACCAAGCAGAAGCCCCGCCGTTATCGTAATGCCGGAACGTGATGTACCCGGAATCAGGGCCATGGCTTGCGCACCCCCAATGACAAGGAAATCCTGCCAGCACAAACTGTATTCATCGCGGACCAGACGGCTGCGCCTGTCGGCGTACCACAACAGCAGGCCAAAGATAATGGTTGTGGCAGCGATGACCAACGGTGATCGCAGGTGCACTTCTATAACATCTTTAAACGCCAATCCAACCAGACCTGCGGGTATGGTGCCAAGGATAATGCCCCAGGCGAGCCGTGCTTCCGGCGCCATATTGCCAGGCTTCAATGCGCCTTTCAGGGAACCGATCCACGCCAGAAACAAGGTGACAATATCGTGTCTGAAAAATACGACCACCGCCAGGAGTGTTCCAAGATGTACAGCAACATCAAATGCCAGCCCCTGATCAGGCCACGCTAACAGACTGGGTATCAGAATGAGATGGGCGGAGCTTGAAACCGGCAGAAATTCTGTCAGACCCTGAATCAGCGCCAGCCAGATGATGTGGGATAGTTCCATAGGTATTGCGTCTTGCTTGCCAGCAGGTGGCACAGAATGATTAGAGGCGGTAAGTCAGATCTTGAGTTCGGAATCCGCGAAGTGGGCGATCATAACGCTTGCCCAGCGCCATGACCTGGAACCGCTCGCCCATTTCACCCGGTAACGTCAGTGTCTTGATCTGACGAGCAAGCGTTATGCGATCAGCTTCACTGTTCATCCGTTCTCGGGCATCATCAGCTAATGGCAACAGATCGTTGTCTAACAGGAATGCTGACTGGGAGGCATAGCCCAGCAATTCTGTTCCGCATGCAAGGGCTACCTCTGCCACTGCAGTGAAATCAACATGCGCTGTGATGTCCTGCAATCCGGGCAAGAAGAACACATCCTCGTGCATACGGTGTCGGTAGTAGCACGCCAACGTGCCTTTGTTGCGCTCCTCGGAGTAATACTCGCGCCTGGGATAACCATAGTCGATCAGCATGACAACCCCCTGGTTCATCATGGCACTAAGCGTCTGAATCCACGGCCCAAGCAGAAGGCAGACCTCAGACTCATACCCCAGCGGTATCGCACTACCCACATCAACTTCAATGGAGGCAACCGCTTTGAGCAGCACATCACCGGCGGGACGATAGGCCTGTGCGAGCGCATCAGACACACACAACTGCATAATTCCCTCAGGATCGGAGCGAAATCGGTGCACAGGCAAGGCGTCCATAACTTCGTTGGCAACGACAACCCCGGTAAAGGACTCAGGCAAGGCGTCCAGCCAATGCACACAAGCCATCGCAGTGGCCGGTAGGTGCGACTGCAGAAATTGCATTTGGCGCTGGACCAGTTCAGCGCTGGGCTCAAGAATGTAGTAGCGAAGGTCCGGGCGTACTGATAAAGCTTGCACCAAACCAAGCGCCAGCTTGCCACTGCCAGCTCCAAGTTCAAGTACACCGCCACCAGTATCATCAAGCACATCGATTATTTGCACCGCCAGGGCCTGACCGAACAGCGGCGAGACTTCGGGGGCGGTGACAAAATCGCCCTCGGCACCAAATTTGGCCGCACCTGCCATGTAATAACCCAGACCGGGTTCATAGAGAGCCATCTGCATGTAATCTGCGAACGAGACAACCCCGCCGGCATCCCGAATGCTGTTGATGATACGCAAGCGCAGCCTGTCACTGTGTGCCAGTGCGATGGCATCCGGTTTGGGGAGAGTGGACTTCTGCATAAGCTAGTGGTCCGTCCAGCTCATAAAGTGGGATGCAGCGGCTTTGGCAGCCGTTGCAACAAGGCGACGTTGCGAAGCGTCGCTCGCGCACTTCGAGCACAGACAACGCGGGTACAGCGGCTGCCAAAGTCGCCCGAAGGGAGCGATCAGGCGCGTCCCCACCCGCGTTGCATTCGTTTGACGTGCTCCAGAACCTGTAATCATCAGGGTGTCCCGCGTTCAATAATCACCCCGACATCGGTATCACCGGGCAGAGCATCAGGTTTGTGTAATGTGAGCTTCACCCAGGAAACGCCAAAATCCTGCCGGACAATCTCGGTAACCCGCTCTGCCATGGTTTCGATGAGCTGAAATTGGCTCTTTTGCAAAAACTGCGTCAATGTTTCACTCAGAGTCTTGTAGTTGAGGGTTGATTCGATGTCTTCGGTGCTGGCCGCGTGGGCAATATCAGCAGACATCTCCAGATCCAGTACCACCCTCTGCGGTGTAACACGTTCGAAATCGTAGATGCCGATGATGGTATCGACGGTCAGATTTCTGATAAAGATGCGATCCATAAGGAAATTTGAGTTGCTGATTGGGGGAAACCATAAATAGTAGCGGTTTATGGCTTGAGCGTTGGCCAGAAATTCGCTACACTTCGCAGGCTAAGCTAAGTGAAAGTCCTAATTCGGAGTAGTCTCGCATGTCCAGAGTGTGCCAGGTCACCGGCAAAAGCCCAATGTCAGGTAACAACGTGTCGCACGCCAAGAATCGCCGGCGTCGTCGGTTCTTGCCCAATCTTCACACCCACCGTTTCTGGGTAGCCGCGGAAAAGCGTTTTGTATCGTTGCGCGTCTCGTCCAACGGCATGCGAATCATCGACAAGCGCGGCATCGACACCGTCCTTAGCGAAATGCGCTCACGCGGCGAAAAGGTTTAAACACCTCTTCATCCTTCAATTTAGAGAGATATTGTCATGAGAGACAAAATTAAACTCGTTTCATCAGCCGGCACGGGCCACTTCTACACCACGTCGAAGAACAAGCGCACCATGACCTCCAAGCTTGAAATGAAAAAATTTGATCCTGTTGTACGCAAGCACGTGATGTATAAAGAAGCGAAAATCAAGTAACTCGCAACTTTCGCAGGGTGTTCTGAAAAACCGGCAACTGCCGGTTTTTTTGTGTCTACAGAATGAGGTTACAGCCAGAGCATCAACCGCTGTAACTGCGCAGTTACAGCGCAGCCTCTGCAGAGTGACTACGTAGCTAATG
>CAYGSW010000194.1:0-11192 GCA_964352535.1 uncultured Granulosicoccaceae bacterium
TTTGAGCTGGCACTGTGTGGGTCAACGAAAGGATAATTGATGAATAACCACGGTCGTTCTGGACGTGGAGCCTCCCTATGTGGATGGTTCCTGGTGATTTCTCCCGTCGCGATACTGCTGCTTTCCCTATCGACTGGCGCTCAGGCCCAGACGACTCACACGGTTTGCCCACCGGGCAATCCGTCGGCACCTTGCTCGTATGACTCGCCTGGGGCCGCGCTGGCGGACAACGGCACCGTAATGGCCGGGGACACGCTGGATATCCAAAACGATACCTACATCCTGCCCGCACAACTGGTGGTGGACCGCAGCCTAACGCTGAATTTCAACGGCTCGCTTGTAGATGCCGACGGCGATCGCGGCGTCTTGGTGATCAGTCCTGCCACTGTGGCTACGATCAACGACCTGGTGCTGATCAACGGCCTGGTGGTGGGGGCTGAACTGGGTGGCGGCATCTTAGTACAGGACGCCAGCCTCGACCTGAGCGGATCCCGGTTGGAAAGCAATACCGCTCAGGCGGCCGGGGGCGGCCTGGCGAGCGTCGATGCCACGGTCAACGTGACCGATACGGAATTTATCCGCAACAGCACCGACGGCCAGGGTGCCGCAGTGCTCTCCCAGGGCAGCAGCTCTGTTCTGACTCTGACTCGGGTCAACGTCGACCAGAACTGGTCTCGGAGCCCCAGCTTCAACGGCGGTGCCGTTACGGCGACATCCGACGGTGTCATCAACGTCGTCGATTCGGCCATTATTCGCAACGCCAGCACTGACCCGATACTGGCGGTGGATAACTATGGCAACCCCTCTCTCCCTGGAGCCAGCTGTTTCAGCCCTACCCTCGGGCGGGCATTTGTCGGACAGACCTTTGTGGCGACCCAGGAAACATTGACAGGCTTCCGCTTTCTAAATCCCGTTGGTAACACCGGTGTGGTGGTCAACGACATCCCGGTCACGGGCTTGGTTCGCAGCGGCGGGCCCACCGGCCCGGTGATTGCCAACGCCACTGCGCTGATTCCCCAGGGAACGCCCTCGGGCACAAACCTTGATCTGGACTTTACGCTGGATGCACCCATTGCGGTTGCCGTGGGCGCTACCTATGCCGTAGAGATGGATTTTCCTGCCTCACGATCCTTTATCGTTAATTCCAACAACGCTTATCCTGACGGGGCGGGCTATCGCTGCAGCGAGACAACGGGAAGTTTTGACCTGGAGTTTCAGATCTTCGGCGGCATTTCTACCGTCGGCGGCGTCTATTCCGAAGGCACCGTAGATATGCTCAACGTAACGCTGTCGGACAGCGTGGGCGTTGGGGCTATGGCTGCACAGAGGAGTTCGGGAGCGCCCTACAGGGTTAATGCCACCCTCTCCACCATATCCAATAACCAGCGCACCGGCCTGCACGGCGTAGTGGGCGTCGTCAGCGGCGTTGTTACGTTCGAGAAAAGTATCCTGGCCTTTAACCAGGGTGGCCAGAACTGCCTGGGAGACAGCACCAGTGCCGTGTCACTTGGCTATAACGTGATGCGCAACGACCTCAACTGCGGCGCGATTCAGGCGGTGGGTGACCAGTGGGGTACGCCCGCTACGCCCATCGATCCGCTGCTCGGTCCCCTACAGAACAACGGCGGACCCACCTTTACGCGGGCTATTGATCCTGCCAGCCCGGCGGTGGATTCCGGCCTGAATGATCCAACCTGCGGCGGCACCGGAACGTCAACCGACCAGCGGGGTTTGGCCCGGCCCCAGGGCGCAGCCTGCGACGCGGGCGCGTTTGAACTACAGCCGTCTGCTACGCCGCTGCAGGCGCTGATTGACGCGGCGGCTCCCGGCGCAACAATTGTCGTGCCCGACGGGGTCTATACCGAGGGCATCACCATTGGTGACAACAAGATTTTGCAAGGCTCTGGCCCGGGAAATGTGGTCATTGACGTCACCGGGTTGGGTGTACAGGGCGTAGTAGCCACCGGCAGCTTTACCCTGATTGGGGTTCGCGTTACCGGCGCTGACGTGAATGTCCAGGCCGGAGGTATCAACGTGGGCCTGTCTGGTCTGGACGTCGTTCTGAACAACGTGCGGGTTGATAACAACCGATCCAGCTTCAGGGGCGCCGGCATTTTCATCGAGAACAACAGCAATCTAACCGCTACCAATCTGCAGGTCGATGACAACATCGCCGGCACCGACGGCGGTGGCATTTATTTCGACGGTAACAATGACGTGGTCTTAAATGACGTTCAGATCTCCAGCAACAGTGCGGGACGGGACGGCGGCGGTATCTGGAGCCAAGGCGATGTCTTTCTGGGGTCGGTCGGGTGTGGAGCAACACCCGTGGTCGGCACCCAAAGCAACATCATCGAGGGCAACACGGCCCTGGCCGGCCAGGGCGGCGGCATTTACAACCAGGTCAGTTTCACAATGACCGACACCCGTATTTCCAACAATACGGCGCTGACCGGTGGCGGGATATTGAACGACGGTCCTGTTGCAACCTTCGATATTGACTGCTCGGTGCTGGATACCAACCAGGCGGCTGGAGGCTCAGGCGGCGCACTTAGCCTTGCCGGAGGTGTGGTCACCCTTGATCAATCGCTGGTTCAGTCAAACTCAGCGGACGTTGACGGCGGCGGCATCGATGTGACGTCCGGCACGCTGGACATAACGACCACGGAGTTTGTGTCCAATAACGCCCAGTCCGGTGGCGGAGCCATCAATTATTTGGTTAACGGCAATGTGAGTCAGTCCATCTTCCGAAACAACTTCTCAGCCTTGGGCGGCGGGGCGGTACGCGCCCAGCAGGCCATCATCGGTTCGGTGGACAATGTGTTCGATGCCAACACCACCAGCTCAAAGGGTGGGGCGATTCTTATGACCGGTACGTTTTCTTTACTCAATTCAACCGGTGACTCCTTTACAGACAATTCAGCCCGAGACGGTGGCGGCGCAATTTCATCCGATTCACCCGGTCCATCGTCCCATTTTATTGACCTCACCGACGGACTGCTGACGGGCAACCAGGTCGGTGAGGGGGGTATTTCGGTTTCGGGACGCGGCGCAGCCATAGAATTTGTCGGCACTCTGGCATCAGTGCAAAATTCTGAATTCATCAATAATACGGCGCCTGAGTCCGGCGATGGACTAAGTCAGGGTGGCGCAATCTTCACGAACGCCACCCAGGAATTCACGTTGGCCGACTCCACCATTAGCGGCTCCAGCGCTGGAGACGGAGGGGCCATTTATAACGAGGGTATTGCGTCAGTGGTCGGCTCTACCCTGACGAATAATTCGGTAACGGACCCTAACGCTGAACCCCGCGGCGGCGCCATTGCCTCCACCGGCACATTGTCTGCCGTCAACAGCACCATCAGCGGCAACGTGGTCAATCCTGGCCCTGGAAACACCGGCGATGGCGGCGCCCTTGCCGTATTCGGCGGGGGAACCGCGACACTTAACAATATGACCCTGGCCTCCAATACAGCGCCCGACGGCGGCGCCGTTTATGCCGAGCCCGGGCAGGGCGCGCTGATTTTCAGTAACAGCGTCCTTGCGGGAAATACCGGAGTGATTGCTGACTGCGATCAGGTGATTTCAGCGGGATTCAATATTTATGAGGTAAATCCCTGCCCAACCCAGTCGGCCAGCGATCTGATTGCTGATCCGCTGCTGGGCCTGCTTACCGACAACGGGGGTCTCACGGAAACCCAGACCCTGCTGCCGGGCAGCCCGGCGCAGGACGCTGGTGCGCCGGCCGCTTTGAACGTTGCTCAATTCGACAATCTGACCGGCTTTAACGTGCAGGGCAATGCTGCGCTGGACGGCAACACACTGCTGATCGCCGGCAATGAAACGGTAGGCACCGTGGGTTCGATCTATCGGGTAGAACCGGTGGATGTGAGCAGCAATTTTAGCGCACAGTTTGATTTTCAGATCAGCCCAGGCTCTGGCGGTTCATCCGCCGACGGCTTCACCTTCACCATCGGCGATGATCCAACGTTCCTTGGTGACGGTGGTGGCAGCCTGGGCATTGGCTCCAGAGATGATGATGGACTGCCCCCATACATACCCACTGGCCCTCTGGTCAGCGGCGTATCGGTGGAGTTCGATACCTTTGTCAACGGCGCTGCTGAGGGTGCTAACGACACAGGCCAGGAACATGTGGGCATTAACCTTGACGGGCTGCTTGCCAGTGCTGCACTGACCGACCTGGGCCCTGCCGGAACACTGTCTGACGGATCGGTGTGGACAGCTTGGATTGACTACGATGCCAACAGCAACTTGCTGGAAGTTCGCACCGATAACAGCGGCGCCCGCCCAGCTCTGGCCACCGTGAGCCTGACCGTTGATATCCTCGCGGAAGCCGATGCCGATGCTGACGGCAATGTCTATGTTGGATTTACCGGCGCTGCCGGTGCAGGAAACGCCGTTGGTGGCCAACACCGGATTTTGAATTTCCAGTTTGCCAACGGTGTGGCCTGTGAAGCGACGGACCAGCGCGGCGTGATTCGTCCCCAGGGTTTGCGCTGCGACATCGGCGCGGTTGAGGCCGACGTCATTGCGCCCAGCATCAATGGCGCCACCTTGAGTTCCACTACCAGCACCACCTTCCCCGGCGTGGTGGATATCCCCATTGTAGATATCCCCATCGAGCGGCTGACGGGAGACACCTTTAACGCGCCGGAATCTGCGCCCCTGTCCAGCTTCCCGCTGTCCTCATTCCCGTTGTCTAGTTTTGACCTGCGGGCATCGCCGATGTCCTCGTTCCCGCTGTCGTCATTTCCGCTGTCGTCGTTCGACATTGTGGGTGCGCCGCTGTCCAGCTTCCCGCTGTCGTCGTTCCCTTTGTCCAGCCTGGCGGGCGGGTGGTCGGCGATCACCGCGCAAATTCCTGAGCTGGCGGGCGCTCCGCTGCAGACCGTCAGCCTGCAGCAGGTGCTGGAAGCCGCGCCACCGTCGCTGCTGCAAGACATCACCTTAGGTTCGCTGGACATTACCGACTCACCCCTGTCGTCTTTGTCACTGCCTGGCCTGGCGCTGGGGGATGACAATACGGTGGCGGTGCTGGATGACTGGATTGCCAACGCAACGCCTGGTGCGCCGTCGGTCTGTCAGTCGCTGGCCGCGCGGGGGTTTACCGCCTGTTCTGACTCTGACACCTTTGTCAGTTTGGAAGTGAAAGGGGCGCCGGTCGCATCTTTGCCACTTTCCAGCCTGCCGCTGAGCAGCTTTCCGCTGTCGAGTTTTCCGCTAAGTTCGTTCCCGCTGAGTAGCTTTCCGCTCAGCTCGTTCCCGCTGAGCAGTTTTCCTCTCTCGAGTTTTCCGCTGAGCAGCTTTCCACTGTCATCGTTCCCGCTCAGCAGCTTCCCGCTGTCATCCCTGGATCTGCTGGCAGCGCCGCTGTCATCATTTCCGCTGAGCAGTTTCCCGCTGTCATCGTTCCCGTTAAGTTCCTTTGACGTTGCCGGTACACCGTTTTGCGATTTTTACGATGACATAGCCAACAGTTCGGGTGAACTTACCTGCGCCGCCCTGGGCATCAATCCCAGCGTGGCAACCCTGGAAACGCTGATAGCGGCATTGGCCCAAGCGGGTAACAGCAGCATAGGCTCAACGCCGCTGTCGTCGTTCCCCATGTCGTCCTTCAACATTGCCAGCCTGCCGTTGTCCTCCTTTGATGTGACCTCCGCGGCCGTGGCCACCTCGCCGATATCCGCGCTAACCCTGGGCGACTTTGCCGGCTGCCAGGAGATTGATGGCACCAGCAACTGCGCCACCGTAGCCAGCCTTGATTCAAACTCCAGCCTGCTGGATGTGGCTAACGAATACGGTTCGCTGGCGGCATCACCCCTGAGCAGCTTCCCACTGTCGTCGTTGCCGCTGTCGTCATTGCCTATGTCGTCTTTCCCGTTGTCCTCGTTTGAGATTAACGGTGCGCCGCTGTCTTCATTCCCGTTGTCGTCGTTCGAGATTCTCAGCTCGCCGCTGTCCTCGTTCCCCATGTCGTCGTTCCCGCTGTCGTCCTTCGATCAGGTGTTTACCTGCGCAGCGCCGTGCAGTCAGTTCACGACCTTTGGTGATGCGTTCCTCGCAGGTCAGGTGCGCAGTGACGCAAGGTTGAGCGACGTGGCCGAATCCAGCCGCTTTGCACAAACCACCTTCGGCGATCTGCTGGGCTCTCTAAGCCTGCAGTTCCTGTACGGCTTTGAACCAAGCGGCGCAGAAAACCTGGGCGAGATCGCTGATCTCGGCAACTTAACCTTCGGACAGCTGCTGATCACCTTGATGCTGAAATCGGATTTCCCGTGGGAGACCATACCGCTGTCGCAGATTAAGCCGCAGACGTTCTCCGCTGACAACGTGGTGGGCTACGATCTGGCGTTTGCGCTGGACGGCAACCTGGTCGATCCGATTACCGCTACGGTCACGCTGTCTGACAGCTTCCACTTCCAGTCCGGCAGTGCGAGCTTTGTGACCTCACCCCAGGCAGCACCCTCACCGGTGAGCAACCGATTGGCCGATCCGCAGATTGTGGACAACGGCAACGGTACTCAGAGCCTGATATTCACGGATCTGGCGCCGTCAGCCTTTACCAATAACACGCTGAGTATTGTGGCGGTGCCCTCCCTGGGTATTGGCACCTTCGACGCCTCGGCTGAACTGGCGCTGGGCGCCGGCGCACCTACCGTGGCTGATGGTAACAACGCAACGGTCTCTGTAGTGCCAAGCCCGCAGACTGATGCGCCCAGCTTTTCATTGCCAGCGCTGACGCAACCAGACATTTTGTTGCTTGGCTTTGTGAATTCATCGGGCGACAGTGACTACTTCCAAATTCCTCCACCGCCTAAGGGCAGCCGGGTGTCGGTGTTTATGGCCAACCCGGAAGGCGACAACGATTTGCTGCTGTACCGTCCGGCATCAGCCGTCGAGCCTATCGGTCAGAATGTTGAAGCCGCCGCGCTGCCGTTGGTGCCATACGAGGACGATGGCGTGCTCTATGAAGGCAACATCACCGAAGAGCCCGATACTCTGGACGACATTAACGTGGCGGCCGCGCCGCTGTCTTCGCTGTCCACCAACCGTGGCGGACTGGATGAAGAAGTCTCGGCCATTGGCGATGGAGCCAACCCCTTTACGCTGCAGGTATCCGGGTACAACGGAGCGGTATCAACCCAGCCCTACACCCTGCGTATTAAGGTGACCCCAGAAGTGCCCCAGGCCCAGTGCACACCCAGGCCTTGGCCGGGGAGTGTGGGTCAGCCCGGGGCCGGTGATTTCTCCCCCGCCGGCCAGTGGACGGCTAACACCAATGCCGTGTTCCTGGTGAACTGGAGCCGATTGGCAGCCAGTGATCCGGGCGGCGTGGGCGCCGCCAATGACGCGCTTAACGCCGTTAACGCGCTGGTTAATGCACCGGGAATGATTGACGGTGTGGTGATCGACGTTACCGATATTCCCGGCGTCAGCTACGCCGCCTGGGATGCCGATCCTTGTGACCCAAGCGCTGCTAACGCGGTGGTCAACGCCATTACCGCGTACCTGGAAAACCAGCGTACGGGCTCGCCGAATCTGACGTACGTCACTCTCGTAGGTTCTGACGAGGTGATACCCTTTGCGCGCAAAGCTGACGAAACGGCCATCGCCAACGAGTCTACCTTCGCCGGTGAGTTCTTTGACAACGCCATGTTCGGCACTCTGGTCAGTCGCAACTTCCTGTCTGATGACACCTACGGGGATATCGACCCTATTGCGTGGCTGGATCGATACCTGAACGTTCCGGAACTGGCGGTGGGTCGACTGGTTGAGTCAGCGGTCGACATTCAGCTGGCGGCCGATAACTATGTGTCCTCCGGAGGTGAGCTGGTAGCTCTGACGGGCGTGTCAGCCGGCTACGATTTTGTGGCCGATTCGTCAGACGATATTCAGGATACGTTCCAAACCTACGGCGTGGATTCCACCCCGCTGGTGGATCAGCCTGGGATTAGTCCAAGCCAGGCCTGGGATCGCAGCGCGTTTCTAACTGCCACCGGCCTTGATGAGGTGTCCACCCCGGTGGCCGATCTCGTCTCGTTCAATATGCACTTCGACTTTGACGAAGCGCTCCCTTCCAGCGGCGATGCGTCCGGCAACTATTCCGACAACCTGATCAGCGTGCAGGACTTTGCCGGAAACGACATGACCCGGCGGCTGTGGTTTACCGTGGGCTGTCACTCTGGCACCAGCATTGCTGATATCTCCGTGGCCCAGGGCGACCTGAGTCAGGACTGGGCCCAGACCTTAAGCGAGCTGGGCGCGGTGTACGTGGCGCAAGCGGCCTACGGCCTGGGCGATACCGTGGCCCTGGCGCTGACCGAACGGCTGCTGGCCAACTTTGCTCGCAACCTGAATGGCTCCATCACCGCCGGCCAGGCCCACGCCTTTGCCAAGCAGGACTACTTCCGGGACCTTGGCCTCTATGGTGAGTACGACTACAAGGCGCTGCAGGCGTCGGTTTACTTTGGTCTGCCGATGTACCGGGTTGTCACCCCAACCCCGGTCATCGAGCCGCTGCCGCCACTGCGGCCGGTAATTGCCGATGTGCAGTCCGGCCTCAACTCTACGTCTATCGCTTTCACGCCAATCATTACTCGTGAGGCCAGTTCGAAGGGTGACCTGTTCAGCGTGGATGGCGAGACTCAGTTTGTTCACTACCGCCCGCTGCAGCCCATCGTGGGTATTGATGTCACCAGCGACAACGGCGACATTGCCCGCGGCGCGTTCCTCACCTCGCTGGAAACTGAAGACCTGTTTGTGGCGGACATGGCGTTTGCTCGACCGGTGATTGATCTGGGGATACTTGAGCCAGAAATTGAAACCGATGAAGTGGTATTCCCCACAACGTTTACCAACATCAGCTCGTATAGAGTGCCCTCCAGCCCCGAGCCTTTTGAAGACCGTCAGCAGCTCAACGTTATTGTGGGTCAGTACACCTCGCCGGCTGGCTCCACCAGCGGCACCCAGCGACTGTTTCGCAGCTTTGGTGCTCAAGTGTTCTATCAGCCCGCGATCACGGTGCAGAAAAATGCGGCGCAAAAAATGGCGCTCAGCGATGATGACTTCCGCCCGAGGCTGAACAATATTCAGGCCAGCGTGCTGGGTCAGTCCGGCAGTTTCCAGGCCACCTTTAGCGTGGATGCCACCGATGTTGTCAATGCCAACGGTTCCGCAGGCGTTGTGAGGCGGGTAGCCATCTTGTATCGCAAGTCGGTCAACTCTCAGGGCCGCGGCGTGTGGGTGCTTGAAGACCTGGTGAAAGGCTCGGGCAACACCTGGACCGGCGGTGGCCCCGTGGACAACAGCGGACTGCAGAGTGGTCAGGTGGACTACATCGTGCAGGCAGTGGACGCGAATGCGAACGTGGCCAACAGTACGTTCAAGGGGTTGTTCTATGTGGCGGAGCAGTTGCCACCCCCGCCCAATCCGAGTGGCGGCAACGGCACTGTGGGCATTGTGGTGACGGCCAACGGCCAGCCGGTGTCTGCGGACGACTGGATCAACGACAATCCGGTGACGGTGGAAGTGACCAACTTGTCGCCGGGCGTTAGCTACGAATTCTCCGTAGATTCGCCGGACTTCAGTCCGCTGAACAATCCTTTCATCAACGTGTTTGGTGACGGGCTGCACGTGGTGACTATCCGCGAAGTAGACGGTGCCAATCCGGTAAGCATTGGTGTGCCAATTGACACCACATCACCTGGCATCTTCATTAACTCGCCAGCGGCGGGTCAGTTTGTGGAGCAGGGTGATGGTGGCTCGGTGTCGACTTACCAGTGCGCGGATTCGGGATCTGGCACTGCCAGCTGCCTGGGTTCCGTCTCCTCGGGCCAGCCCATACCTGCGTCACAAATCGGTTCGCAGGATTTCACCGTGACCGCGCAGGACTTTGCCGGCAACCCGTCAACGACAGTCACTAACAACTACTACGTGGTCAAGCCCATCGTGTTGGACAGCCCGGCAGGACCGGTGGAGCTGTTTGAGCCCGTTACCGTCACCGGTAGCGCGACGGATTTGGCAGATTTTACCGAGAGCGCCACCATTCACTGGGGTGACGGCACTTCAGATCCGCTGGAGCTGACAGAAGATGGTGGAAACCTGACGTTCTCAGCCGAGCATGAGTACACCCTGATCGATACCTTTGCCATTACGGTAGTGCTGGACTTCGGTGGCGCTTACGTGCAGTCCGGAGAAACTGATATCGCGGTTTCCGGCGCTATTGGACTGTGGGCTCAACACAATTCATTTGGCATCGTTTGGAGTGGTAGTGGCGGTTCGGTGGACGGTTTGAATCATAGCAATGGCGACATCAAAATTTCCGGTGCCGCCAAGACGATTAATGGCCGGACTCGGCATAAGGGCGAACTCAAACTGAGCGGCGGCAATCACGTATTTTCTCAGCCGCCTGAGAAAGTTACCCGGGCCGACTGGCCCTTGGCCTCTGAGCTAAGCGACTATCGTCCGGGCCGTGCCCTTGCGCTTTCGCTGGGCAGCCAGTTCTTTGATATGAGGCGAGAGTGCAACCAAAACGGTCAATGGGAGCTGAAAAATAATACTGCTCCTGGCCTTTATTGGGTGCCTTGTAAGGTCGTAGTGAAGGGTTCCAAGGTGGTCGCAAACGTGACCGTTGTGTCCAACTTCGATATGGAGGTTACTGGGTCCAAGCATAAAATTACGCCGTTTGTGGATGGCCTGGTGTTCTATACCAACCTCAATAGCGACACCGCTATCAAGATTTCGTCGTCGAAGTCAGATTTCAAGGGTTACATTGTCGCCCGTCGCGGCAGCATTGTGATGTCCGGGTCTAATCAGACCGTGGGCTGCGGCCTGCTTGGGCAGGACATAAAACTGTCGGGTTCAAACCGAATCATTGGGCAAGATTGCGCCCTGCCTACCCACTGAAAGAACGCTGTTTGTTGTTGGCGTTAATCCCGCTGACAATAAACAGCGACCGCCCCATTCTCAGTTTTTCTGCCTGGGCTCAAATAGAACGTTGATCCATTGGGTTGAGGCAGGGGGAATGGGATAAGCTACGCGGCGATAAGAGTAAAAATATTAGGATTTAGAGTCTAGCGTGTCATTTTTTCAGGAACTGAAGCGACGAAACGTTATTCGCGTAGGCATTGCCTATGTGGTGGTGGGCTGGGCGCTGGTGGAAGCAGCAGATC
>CAYGSW010000195.1:0-11101 GCA_964352535.1 uncultured Granulosicoccaceae bacterium
AAATCTGACTCAAAATCTCACACCCTCGCCTCGATCGTTATTCTCGGACTACTAGGGGTCTACAGCCTGTCGCTTGACAATGGAAAAACTGATTTCCGGACGTTTGCCCACGCGCGGTGACAGGTTCAGGATGCTGAAGGAATTCAGAGTCACTTGTCGATTGGCCTCGAGATCGTCGAGAATGGAACGAGCGAAGTGATCAGCCCAATCAGGCAACTTGCCGAACATCATGAACTGTGAAAACAAGTCGACGATATCTGCCTCGTCCGGACGGTCCCCGAACCACGCGAGGTAGGCTTCGCTAAAAAGCTTGAACTCACTGGTGTTTAGCAATTCTGCTGCTTTTGAGATCGAGTGCATCAGGAAGTCTCAGTAACCGTTGTTATTGGCAATACGACAAAGGCTGTTCAGTCGACGTCTTGTAAGAGCGAGAGAGATTAGTGTTTAGCTGCCGCCATTCGACAATCTCTAACCACTTACAAGTCCAATCAGACTTGCCATTAATATAACTGATTGTGGCTGACCGTATCCTGCGCCGGTCCAACTAACGATCCATTCGTAATGTGATTAACGGCTTAAGCCTCCGGCTCCTTACTACAAATTCAATATATTAATGGCTTATGTGTCTTAGTCGTGACGATTACCATGATGAATTGCAAATTTTTACCGTCATGGCAAGTGTCAAGGCCACACCTAAACTTGCAAATTACGATAGTGTCGACGACCAAAAGTTGCCCGGTTAAAATACCACTGAAAAATAGTTGACTGATTCATTGCGCATAAAATCGTGTAAAACACGCCAAAAATTATTTTGGGGTACGCCTTGTATTGCTGCACCGGTGTTTTATGAGAATTGAGTCACATAACAATTGTTAAATGCTTGTCTGATTACGGCTGAAGTACACAGTGGCAAGCGGGTTCGAGCGGTACCTCGAGTGAGCGTGGACAATACTGTTATCACCGGTAGTGCGGGGTGTTCTACACGGCCGTGGTTGTGTGCGATGGTTTAATTGTGTTTGTGTGTCAGCAACCCGACAGCTTCCGCGCGTAAAATCAACTTGTGGTGCGATACACTATTGAGCTAGGCGATTCAGGCTGTGCAGAGCATGTTGATATTCTGTTAATCAAGCTGCTTGTTTGTGACACACCTGTCAGCCGGTTACTCATTGTGAGGAGATAGATGATAAGCGCAAGAGTCGTGGTCAGCGCTGGCGCGTGTTGGCTGTTCAGTCTTGTCAGCTTCGCACCCGTGGCTGTGGGGCAAACAGGCGAGTATCTTTCGGGCTTTGGTGTCAGTGAATCTTCTTACTCGGCCGCGATGCCATACAGCCGTGCAACCTGTGATCAACCGGACGACATGACATTGGCGGCTATTGTGCGTGTTGCCACTGACCATGGCAGTCACGCAAGCGGCATTGTATTCGACGAAGACAGAGTGCTGACAGCCGCTCATGCAGTGCAGGGTGCGGGGCATTTCTTTGTACGTGTGGGTGATGCGTTTCATTCAGCCGATCTTGTGATGGTAGATCACGCCCATGATCTGGCTGTACTGGCAGTTGACACCGGCTACATCTTGCCACTGCGTGTGTCCGTGTTCTCACCGATACGATCAGAGCCGGTCTGGGCTGCAGGATATCCGCGTGCGCAGGCCATGTCGATGTCTTTGGGCGTGTTTCAGGAAGTGAGTGGAGGCGCGTTGCATACCAGTGCCACTATAGATTCCGGGCAGTCCGGCGGGGGACTGCTGAGTTGCACGGCGGGGCAATGGTCACTTGTCGGCATGCTCAGGGGTTATGGTGCTTACTTGCAGGGGGATCACTACGTCAAGCTGGAGAATCACTCGGTTTCAGTAGCAGGTAACACTATCCACGAGTTTTTACGTAAGTTTCAGTAACTTCCTTACACGACACGTCAAATCATGAATGCTCTGGCAATCAGTCTGCACGGCTTGTTGGCCACTATTTGGGTTGGTGGGATGTTTTTCGCCTACGTCGTGCTCAGGCCAACGGTTGCTACCCTTGAGCCCCACAGGCGTCTGACATTGTTCACGGGCGTGTTTAAACGATTCTTTCCGTGGGTCTGGATGGCGGTGCTGTTATTGCCGATCACCGGTTACTGGTTGATTTTCAACGCTTTTGGTGGCTTTGCAGGCAGTCCGGTTTACGTGCACATCATGCACTTGCTGGGTTTGATCATGATTGGGCTGTTCATTTATTTGTACTACATCCCGTACCGTAAGCTTAAAAATGAAGTCTCTCTCGAAGCCTGGGCGGATGCGGGTGCCACGTTGAATCGTGTACGACACGTTATTCTGGGCAATCTGGTGCTCGGTATTGTGCTCATTGTTATCGTCTACGCGGGGCGCTACGGGCTATTCAATTAGTGCCTAACACGCAATTTTCAATGATTTCGCAAATCAGTGGCAATTTAGCGCCTCCTTTCAGTTTCATTTAAGCCTAGTCAGCTAATGTTCAGCTTGACAACGGCCAAGCTTGTGCTTGGTCCATCTGGCCCTCCAGAAAAGAGGGCTTCAGGAGCTGATTAGTGTTCGGACTTGGTAAAAAACTTGATATCCCCAGTGCTACTGATGCGTTGCCCGGAAGGTCGCAGCCGGTCAGTGTAGCGGCTCGCAATATTGTTACGGGTAACCCCATGACGGGGCCCTTTCCTGGACACCTTCGGCATGTGGTTCTGGGCATGGGATGCTTCTGGGGCGTTGAGCGCCTGTTCTACAACCAGAAAGGGGTTTACAGCACGGCTGTCGGTTACGCCGCTGGCTCCACGCCCAATCCAAGCTACGAGGAAGTTTGCACTGGCAAAACCGGGCACAACGAAGTGGTGTTGGTTGTCTATGATCCGGCACTTATTGCGTTCGAGGAATTGCTCACTCTGTTTTGGGAAAACCACGACCCGACTCAGGGCATGCAGCAAGGACCTGACAGAGGCACGCAATATCGCTCTGGAATCTACACCACGACCGAAGAGCAGCTAAGCAAAGCGCTGGCAAGTAAAGAGATTTTCCAGAGTGCCCTGTCTCAGAAGGGCTACGGTGAGATCACCACAGAGATTGTACCAGCAGGTGATTTCTATTACGCGGAAGACTACCACCAGCAATACTTGCAGAAAAATCCGGGTGGCTACTGCAGCATGCGTGGCACTGGCGCCAGTTGTGTCATCCCGACAGGTGTCACTGCGGCATCACAAACACCCGAAACCGCGTCGGAGCAGGGTGCGTGAATTCTGCGCAGTCCTCATTCACTGTGCCATTTACTGTGCCATTTGATGGTAGCTGTGTTGTTGCAGACTGTGCAAGCGCGCCGCCTGAGGGTGGCCTGGGCAAAAAAGGTCTGGAGAAAGAGCTTGCCCGTTGCGTAGCGGGGATCAGCGACTTGCAACGCAAGCTGTACGCTGATGACCGTTATGCACTTCTTCTGGTTTTTCAAGCCATGGACGCCGCTGGTAAAGACGGCACAATCAGGGCGGTAATGAGCGGTGTCAATCCTGCCGGGTGCCAGGTGTCGTCTTTCAAATCACCCTCCAATGAGGAGTTGGAGCACGATTGGCTGTGGCGGACCACGCGACGCTTGCCTGAGCGCGGCCGAATTGGCGTATTTAATCGCAGCTACTACGAAGAGGTACTGGCTGTGCGGGTGCATCCAGAGTATCTGGCCAATCAGCGACTGCCAGCCCATGACGAGGAAACGATCTGGCAAGAGCGTTTTGATTCGATCCGCGAGCACGAGGCGCATCTGAGTCGGAACGGCACCATCGTGCTGAAGTTTTGGTTGAACGTGTCGAAACAGGAGCAAAAGAAGCGCTTTCTGAAGAGGCTAACAACACCTGAAAAACATTGGAAATTTTCCAAAAGTGATCTTGCGACGCGTGCTCGCTGGGACGAATACATGCAGGCTTATGAATCACTTTTAAACGAAACATCCAGAGAGCATGCGCCCTGGTACGCGATCCCTGCGGACAACAAGCGTTACATGCGCTTGAGTGTGGCAAGGATCATTTTGGAAACGCTGGAGTCTTTGCCCCTTCGTTACCCCGAAAAATCACCGACTGACGTTGCGTTGTTTGAAGAACACATTTCGCAACTGTCTGCGGAAGGGTAGTCAAGTGATGCAACAGGGTCTGAGTATTGCTCTTGAGAATAATTGGAACAGGTCTTTGGCCGTACGGTTGGTCAACGGAGAAATGATATGAGACATTGCAAGTCAGTTGTTACAGACACACTGATGCCGTTGCCGGAATCGTTAACCGTATGCGCTACGGTAGATGAGTCTGGCGATGAGCACGTTATTACAGAATTGATGATCCGGCGCGCTTGCGAGCAGATGGATGATGATCAATTCTGGCCGTGCGTAAACGAGGCTGCTGGAGGCTCACTGAGACCAATTCCGGTGAAAACTGCCACGATCATCCCGTTTCGCCTGCGGGCCTGAGCAACTGCTTGATTTCATAGGTGCCTGCACACTTGCCTGAGCGTACACACACCAGGCAGTCAGTCTGCGCTGCGGTAACGTGTACATTCCGAAGCTGGCCTGGCAGCTTCTTCACCAGGCATTTCTTTGAGTCCTCGGCAGAAAGCTCTCTAGACCAGTTGGTTCATCTCGAAGATGGGCAGTAGAATTCCGAGAACTATGGTGAGCACTACGCCACCCATGATCAGAATCACCACGGGCTCAAACAGCCCCAGAAACACCGCCATTAACGAATTCAGCTCGCGCTCCTGGTGAGTCGCGGCTTTCTCCAGCATCGAATCCAGCTGTCCAGAGGACTCACCACTGGCAATCAGGTGTAGCAGCATGGGTGGGAAGTAACCGGTTCTCTCCAGCGCACTGCTCAGTGTTGAGCCTTCACGCACTTGTGCCGCTGCTGTGTTAACGGCCTTACGCATGGGGCGATTGGTGATGACCTGTGAGCCGATGTCCAGTGCCTCCAGCACTGGCACGCCGCTGGCTGCAAGAATGCTGAGTGTTCTGGCGAATTGAGCCGTATTGAAGCCACGAATCAACCGTTTGAATAACGGAAGTTTGAGCATGAATGCGTGGACACGTGTCTTGAACGCCTCGCCTTTCATAGCGCGCTGAAAAATGATGAAGGCAACGACGGTAATTCCTGCAATCAACAGCCCCCATTCACGAACAAAGGCGGACGTGGCAAGCATCGCCGTGGTCAGTGCCGGTAACTCCTGATTCATGCCATCGAACACCTGGACCACTTGTGGGACAACATACGCAAGCAGGAAGCTGACGATTAGAATAGAGGCAAACACCAGCACGCTGGGATAGATAAGCGCCTTTTTTACGGTGGCGTTGGCGGCCTGACGCTCTTCGGTGTAATCGGCCAGCCTTTCCAGCACAGCGTCCAGATGCCCGGATTGTTCGCCGGCGGAGACGGTGGCCTGGTAGATTTCCGGAAACACCTTCGGGTAGTCTGCCAGTGCTGTCGCAAACGCATGACCTTCCATGACCTTGGCTCGCACTGATAACAGCAAGGACTTGATCCGTGGTTTTTCTGTCTGCCGGCTGACCGCTGACAACGATTCCTCCAGTGGAGTGCCGGCAGCACTAAGTGTCGCTATCTGACGGGTCAACAACGCCAGATCGTTGGTTTTAATACCACCTCTGAAGGTTGGAACGGACGCCCTAGAGGATTTTCCGGCTTTGCGGCCGCTTTTGGTGCGGTCGCGTCCGGACGTCTCGGCGACTTCAAGCGGTGTGAGACTCTGCTGACGCAGAAGTGCACGTGCCAGTCTGGCGGTATCGGCTTCGAGAACACCCTTTTTTTCCCGCCCGCGAACATCGAGAGCGAGGTATTCGAACGCAGCCATCAGCCCTCTCGGGTTACGCGCATAACTTCTTCAATAGAGGTCTTGCCTTCAAGCACCAGACGCATGCCGTCCTCAGTGATACCGGGACTCCTGGTACGCGCGTAACGTTCGATGTCATGCTCGGAGGCCCCATCGTGAATCATGGTGCGCATGGTTTCATCCACTTTCACAACCTCATAAATACCTTGCCGACCCGAGTAGCCAGTGTGCGCGCAGTTATCACAACCGCGGGCTTCACACATATGGGTGGCTTCGCTGACGGTAGTTCGCAATGATTGAAGTTCTGCATTGGTGGGAGTGTGCTGTCGTTTGCAGTCTGTGCAAAGCAGACGAACCAGTCGTTGCGCTACCAGGCCAACAAGACTTGACGATAGCAGAAACGGTTCAATACCCATGTCGCGCAGTCGTGTTACAGCACCCACTGCCGTATTGGTGTGCAAGGTGGACAATACCAGGTGACCTGTCAAAGAAGCTTGTACAGCGATTTCAGCGGTTTCCATGTCACGAATCTCACCGACCATGACGATGTCCGGATCCTGTCTCAGTATTGCGCGCAGACCGCGAGCGAAATCCAGATCCACTTTGTTGTTCACCTGGGTCTGCCCAATACCGTCGATGTAGTATTCGATGGGATCTTCGACGGTCAGGATCGAGTAGCGTGACGTATTGAGTTTTGCAAGAGCCGCGTACAGTGTTGTTGTCTTACCTGAGCCTGTGGGGCCTGTCACCAGAATAATGCCATGCGACAGCCCGAGGCTGCTCTGCAAATCGCGTAGCGAGTCTTCCGGCATGCCCAGCTGCTCCAGATCAAGTCGGCCTGCCTGTTTGTCAAGCAGTCGCAGCACAACACGTTCACCATGTCCGGAAGGGAGAGTGGACACACGAACATCCACCGGGCGCCCGGCCACTCTGAGACTAATGCGTCCATCCTGCGGCAGGCGACGTTCGGCAATATCCAGTTTTGCCATGACCTTGAGTCGCGATATGATGAGCGGTGCGATTGCGCGCGGTGGTTCAAGCAGCTTTTGCATGACGCCATCAACGCGATAACGCACAGCAAGGCGTTTCTCGAACGGTTCGATATGGATATCGGATGCGCTCTTGCGTACCGCTTCTGTAAGCATGGCATTGATCAGGCGAATAACCGGTGCATCGTCAGTGGATTCGAGTAGATCTTCTGGTTCTGGCAGGGCGTCGGCAAGCTGGGCAAGATCCAGCTCATCACCAAAGTCGTCCATGATGTCTGTGGCTTGGCCGGTTTCACCCTCATAGTGGCGCGTGAGGCGTGCATCAAAATCCTCAGCTGTCACGGCATCCAGAGTCAATGGGCCGGCCGCTTTTCTTCGCGCCTCGGCCAGGGCGTGCAATTGCACCCCCGGTCGGTGGACGAGAAGCAATTCGCCAGCCTTGTTGTGCTCCAGCAGCACACCATGACGCTTGGCAAAGGTATACGGAATGTTCTGAAAGCGCGGCGCGGCTGTTTGAGCAGGCGCTGCTGCATCCTGAATGTCATTAGCGGCCAGGCCGATAGCAGGATCGCCTACGTCTATAAAATCTGCTGAAGAAGCCACAATTTGTCTCTACCTAGCTAGTGAATTACCTTAACGTGATGGAGCCAGATCGAGGATGTCCTCGTCGCTGACCTCTGTTGCAGGTTCGGGTGTCTGTACCTTCGGGATAATGACCTGTCGCGCATCGCCGCTGGGTACCAGTGTTTCAACGGCACTTGTACCGGTATCGAACACACGCTTTCCACCAAAGTACATGTGCAGATCAGGAAGCTCTGGTCGCTGTTCACCACCGAAATTTCTACCTTTATCGAACAGGCCAAGCTGCGCAGACCGGATGTCGTCGTACTTGGAGCGGCTGTAGTGATCGGCCGTATCCGGATCACGCAGGATAGTGGGATGCAGAAATACCATCAGATTACGCTTGCTATTGTTTGACGTGCGGTAACGAAACAGACTACCTAGCAAAGGGATATCGCCCAGAAACGGAACCTTGTCGCGAGTGTCGCTTACCTGGTCATCGATGAGACCGCCCAGTACCAGCGTTTGCCCATCTTCCACCAGTACAGTGGTTTTTATGGATCGCGTGTTGGTGGTGATATCGGTGGCTCCGGTGACTGACGTTGCATTAACATCAGAGACTTCCTGCTCAATTTCCATCTTGATGTTGTCGCCCTCGTTAATCTGTGGTTTGACCTTTAACGAGATACCAACGTCCTGACGCTCAATGGTCTGGAACGGATTGTTGTTGGAAGATGAGAGTTGACGGCCGGTTACGAAAGGTACGTTCTGCCCTACGATGATCTCTGCTTCCTGGTTGTCCATGGTGACAAGTGATGGCGTAGAGAGAATGTTGTTGTCGGTATCGGAAGCAATCGCTGACAACAAGAAGGCAAAATCAATCCCGTTGCTGCCAAAGCGACCCAGTGCCGCAGAGAGACCGTTGCTCAGTGTTGCTCCACCGCCTGCAACCGTGCCCACCAGAGCCTGTGTGGCGCCACCCAGGTTTGTGTAGGCCGCAGGGCGATTGGAATCAATGCCGTTGACCGCAAAGTTAACGCCCAGCTGCTCACTGTTATTGGTGGACAGTTCGGCAATGATCGCCTCAACCAGCACTTGGGCGCGACGGATGTCCAGCTGTTCGATTACTGCGAGAATACTTCGCATCTCATCAGGTGGTGCGGTGATGATGAGCGCGTTGGTGTCCTCATCCGCCTGAATATCCACATTAGGCCGATCATCGTCCTGCGGGCCACGTGGAATAAGTGAGGCGGTGGGTACATTAGGCTGTTGCGGAATCTGAACCCCATTGGCATCAACTACTGGTGCTGCGGCCGGAGCGGAAGCACCGCCACCACCTTCGTCAACGTCTGAGCCGCCCGTGCCGATTTTTGCCTGCCCGGCAGAGACGCCCGTGAGGATGGCTAGTAGGTCAGCGGCATTGGCAAATCGAAGGTACACCACCCGTGTGTTGCCACCTGATTCTACGGGTGTGTCCAGATTCATGATGGTTCCGCGCATGCGGGTTCTGGCCGGTTGATCGCCGCTGAGCAGAATGCTGTTGGTGCGATCGTCGGCCGCAAACCGAACTGCTCCCGGAGTACCGTCAATCTGTCCACCGCGACTTTGTAGTGATTGTAAGATACGGATGACCTCACTGGCTGAGGCATGGCGCAGCTGCACCAGTTCTACCTCGTCATTGTCGGGTCGGTCTATGCCTGCAATGATCGTGATCAAGCGGCCAATATTTGAGCCCCGGTCGGTCACGATAAGTGTATTGGTAGCAGCGTAGGCGGCCAGATGGCCCTGCTGCGGGACCAGTGGCCGCAGAATGGGAACGAGCTGGGCAGCCGGTACGTTCTGCACTTTGATGACTTGAGTTACCAGCTGATCGGAGCTTGAATCTTCATCAGAATACTGGGGCACAGGGCCCTGCTTGGCATTGACGTCGGGAACGATTTTGACCAGATCGCCGCTGGGCACAGCAGCATAGCCATGCACCTGCAGTACCGATAGGAAGGTCTCGTACAGCTCATCTGCGTTAAGAGGCGTGGAAGAGATGACGGTGACCCGGGCCTTGACGCGCGGATCAACGACAAAGTTTCGCCCTGACTGGCGGGAAACCGTCTGGATCAGCGAGTGAATGTCCGCGTTTTTCAGATTAAGGGTAAATGTGCCTTCCTGAGCATATGCGCTGCCGGAAATTCCTACCGTCAGCCACAATGCCATACTGAGTGATAGACACACCCCGAGGAGTAAGGCTTTTGGTCGGATTGTGCAGAGGACTGGGCGTTTCATCATGATGTTTTTCGAGGACCGACATGCCCTGAGTGTAGCGGGTTGAAAGGTGTTTTCTGAAATGAACCGGTATTTTGCTTAAACTTTCGGCAGTGAGCCGCAGGCTTAGCGTGACGTGGTTCTAAAACTCTGGCTTCTGTGTCCGGCAACTTACTGAGCTAGCGAAATGGATATGGGCACTTCTATACCGTCTCTGAGAATGACAACCTCGAGATTTTCAGCTTTGACCGCATTTCGTAGCGCTCTGATACCTTGTTTCTGACTGTTGAGTTGAATGTTGTTAACCCGAGTAATCACGTCACCGGCGATGATGCCCTGAGCTTCAAGGATCTCTGGGTTCTGTTTCGGGGTAATGCGATATCCCACCAGTTTGCCATTTTCCTGGTATGGCTCAGCGGCTACCACGCGTCCCAGCATGGAGGGATTTCGAGCCAGGGTGTCACGCAGTTCGCGCGGGTTGCTGGGAAGCTCGATAGGTTGACCGCCACCCTGGTTTTGAGCTTGCTGATTGTCGCTATTGTTAGAGGTCTGGACCGGTGCCACCGCAATCGGTTGAACGTTTTCAGGTAGCGCCAGTTTTTCCAGCTTGCCGTTGTTTCGCAGTATCACGTGATCAGGATAGACCGCCTCCAGAGAGGTGTCTCCACTGATTTTGTCTCCAACGCCATACGCGCTCTGCTCTGCAGAGCCTGCGCTGATGATGGCAATGGCATTTTCAGCAGGCAAAAAAGCGAATACCCCTGCCAGTTGCAAGTTGAGTCGGGTCTCTTCGATGGGTTCGACGGGGTCTGGCTTTTCCATGAGCGGCGCTGGTTTGTCAGCGGCATCACCAAACAGGTGGGCCGACGCAATGACGCGCGCAAGTTCGGGCGGAGTTGGTGCAGTGTCGCGGTTCGCGCCTGTGTTAGCTGTATTCAATGCCGACGTACTTGCGACTGCCGCTACTGAGTCTGTTGGCAGGAATTTCAGACTCAATGCTGCCAGGGCAACACCCAGTCCCATCACCATGAGGGTGTTGACCAGACGCGGTATTCGTGGCGGTTTGTTCTGTGATGCAGCGCTGGCGCTCATTGTCCCTTTTTCTCAGTTTCTGGATTGTCTGTGCCGTCCGGCTCAAGACGTCCCTGTATACACGTTGTCATACTTTATATAGATTCCATTCAAAGGCAAAGGTTCGGCTATGCACAGTACCTGTTATACAAGCACATAACGCAAACAGTACGAACCCTGCGAATATTCTCACTGACCATCATATTTTGAAGCAAAAGCACTGCCAGTAAAATGGTCTCGTTACCGTCGAACGGATAATATGTCATCCCTGACGGCACTAGGGCTTGTCCGAGAATAACGATCGAAGCCTAAGGCGGCCCCGCGAAAGTGTGAGAGTTCGAGCCAGATTTTCGCGTCAATTGAGGTGAATAGTTGTTCTATTCGCCGAGATTTACGCGGAAATCTGGCC
>CAYGSW010000196.1:0-5320 GCA_964352535.1 uncultured Granulosicoccaceae bacterium
CCTGATTTTGAAAAAGGCGTACTTAATGTATTGGCCAAAAGTGCAATAAACCCGACCGATGTAGATTTCATGGTGCATGGCACAACCGTTGTCATCAACGCGCTTACCGAACGCAAAGGTGTAACGGTGGGACTGATTACCACAGAAGGGTTTCGCAACACTCTGGAGATAGCGCGTGACAATCGTCCGGATTTTTTCAATTTGCATTACGAGATACCTGTAGCGTTTGTACCACGCTATGTGCATGCTGAACTACCCGGGTGCATAGACTACAGATGAATTTCTTGTGGATCTTGCAGACAATCCGGATGAAGACGCCGGTCCCACAAACAATAGCCGAGATGGCTCGATTTTTAGCGCACAAATGCTGTTTGAATCGCTGGTCGATCCCGATACACCCGCTAATGATAGATCGTTTCGGCCGATAAAGGTGCTGACACGAGAAGGCCCAGTGTTTCATGCACGAGAACCTGCCGCTATTGGCTTCTACTTTGACACCGAAGTTCGCGCATACGATCTCATCTGGCGATGCCTGGCACCACACATACCGGACAAACTGCCAGCGGGTCATTTCAGCTCGATATGTGGTACGTTCGTGGGCGGGATTCACCTGGACACGGGTCGGCAGTACACCGTTATCGAACCACAGATTGGCAGTCGGGACGCATGGAAAGGACGTGATGGCAATCCGTGTATGTTTCTCCGGGTTTCATGGAGAGACATACAACACACCCGCCGAAATATCGGAGGCCAGAAACGGTCTGTATGTTGATCGTATGGCATTGAATACAGCACCCGGTGGTGAAGGACAGTACAACGGTGGACGCGGATTGTTGCTCGACTACTGTATTCGTACCGAAAGCGGATTCCTCACAGCAGGCTATACGCGATCAAAGATCAAAACCTGGTCGTTGCAGGACGGTGCAGAAGGTTCAGGCAATTTCATTGAAGTGACCAAAGCTGACGGCGCCAAGACACAGTATTCGTTTGTTTCCGGTTTAGGTCTAACCACGGATGATGTCATCCATGTCATTACCTCATCAGGTGCAGGCTATGGGGATCCAAAAAAACGCGATCCGGAAGCTGTTCAGATGGATATCAAAAACGGCTTTATCACTGCTGAATACGCTTGCGAAGTTCACGGTCAACAACCGGTTAGCACACCCAATAAAGGAGACTGATATGGATCGACTCATAAAGCTACGTGAATCCATGCGCGCACAAGATGTTGAACTTGTCGTATTAGGCCCGGGGGCACATCTAACGTGGCTTACCAATGTGCGCCCGCACGCCGATGAACGCCCTCTGCTCTACTGCATTACCGAGCACTATGCCGGGTTCCTGATGCCAGGCCTCGAAGCCGACAGTGCCCGACAACAGACGGATATACCGTTTCACACCTGGAGCGATGCTGAAGGTCCGACTGCTGCATTTGCCGATTTGCTCAACACTGCGGACGCAAAAGGCACAACAAGCATTGTGCTTGATGAAGCCATGCGCGCCGACTTTGCCGCCCTGGTACAAGAGGCACTGCCGAATGCCAGGTGCCAGTTCACAGCCTCGACTATCGGTGCGCTGCGCATGCGCAAAGACTGGCAGGAATATGACGTGTTGAAACGCAATGCATTGAGTGCAGATACCGCCATGCAAGCTGCCTGGGCAGCCATGCGCGTGGGTATGACTGAAACAGACGTAGCATCTATCGTTCGAGAATCGTTCAAGGCACAAGGCGCTACCCCCTTGTTCACGATCGTTGGCGCAGGCGGCAATGGCGCATTCCCGCATCACCACACAGGCAACACTGTGCTAAACCATGGCGACATTGTCGTGATGGACATCGGTGCCGGTATGGACGGGTATTCCAGTGATATGACACGCATGGCCTCCATGGGACCTGCCTCAGATGAATATCACAAGATCCATTCCATCGTTGAAGCTGCAGTGCAGGCAGCACTAACAGCAGCAAAACCCGGTGTTAAAGCGCACGTGGTTGACGATGCAGCCAGACAGGTTATTGCTGATGCAGGCTTTGGTGAGTATTTTGTCCATAGAACCGGACACGGTATGGGCGTTGAAGTACACGAGACACCTTACATAACGTCATCATCGCAAACCGTACTGGATGAAGGTATGGTCTTTTCCATTGAACCAGGCATATATCTACCGGGAAAATTTGGGTTGAGACTGGAAGATATCGTCATATTGAGAGAAGACGGGCCAGAGATTTTCTCTCAATTACCTCGTGATTTGCAGGTAATCAATGATTGATCCCTTCACATCGGATGTAATCGCTGCAGGGTTGGATTGTGCAGCCGCCGAGATGTTCGATGTGCTGCGCAAGACAGCCATGAGTCCGATCATCTATGAGGTATTGGATGTGGGCACAGGCATCACGGATGCCAGCGGCGCGTTGGTGAGTTCTGGTGCGGGTCAGTCTGCCATATTCTCAACCAGTCATGGAGGTAGATTCAATTGCCCGGTGGAAATTGCTGAGGCACGTTACGGATTTGATGTGCTTGAAAAGACACTGGTCACCGCTCCTGAAATCGCTGATGAATACCAGGGTGGTGCCGGCCTGAATCTGAAATATCGAATGCGTAGTAGCGGCATACTCTCAACCGGATACGCACATGCCAATGTGCCCGTATGGGTAGGATCAAAGGCAAGTCCGGGAGGACTGAACAGGCTCAGCGTTACTTCGGAAAATGGTGAGTGTTGTGTGCATCATCTGGCCAGTGGTGTGCAAGTGCATGCGGGTGATGTGGTTGAGTTGCAAACGGCGTATGGCGGATCGTTAAAAAAAACTGATGACTTTGACCAGGCGTCATAATCGACCTGACGACACAGATCTTCGGCAACAGGTCAGATAGCCATAAACCACTGTCCGTCAGATTGAATAGACGCTGAGACTTTGGACTTGGTGTGAATTTCCCCACCCTCCCTGCTCAGAGGTATTGCAAGCATCATGTTGGCTGAGTCGGGGTATCGTAGCGTTGATTTAATCACAATTCTTGCCATCGCTTAGCCTGGACTATTCATGAATAGTCCAGATTAGGTAAAACCCTGTTTCACGAGACGCTTGAGAGTGTGTCGCCTGCTTAGGTAGAATTGCAGTCTGTCTTGATTGAAAAAGGCTTACCGAACATGTTAACAATCCGTGCAATACAACCACAGAATTCATACTGGCACTCGAGCGTGCATAAGAACTTGCTGCACCGTACGCTGCAATGGGTAGGCGTTGTATCTGTACTGATTTTTTTGTCGCTGGCAGTAAGTACATCATTACATGCTGATGAGGTTCTCGGTGAACCGATGCCAACACTTGCGCCCTTGCTGGAACGTGTGACTCCGGCCGTGGTCAACATCTCCACCCGTGGGCCGATGCCAGCGCGCAACCCACTCATGGATGATCCGTTTTTCCGACGCTACTTCGGCTTGCAGGAACCTGCCACCGATGCACCTTTGCAAAGTCTGGGGTCAGGAGTGATTGTCGATGCGCAGCAAGGGCTGGTAGTCACCAATCACCACGTAATCGCTGATGCAGCGCAGATCATGGTGACACTCAATGACGGCCGCGAATTCGAGGCACGTCTGGAAGGATCAGATCCGGAAGCTGATATTGCAGTCATTCGCATTCCGGCTGAAAATCTGCAACAGTTGAACTGGGCAGATTCAGATCAGGTGCGTGTTGGCGACTATTGTGTCGCAATTGGAAATCCTTTTGGACTGGGACAGACGGTAACGTCCGGTATCGTGAGTGCCCTGGGGCGAAGCGGATTAGGCATAGAGAGCTTCGAGGATTTCATACAGACTGATGCCTCCATCAACCCCGGCAACAGTGGCGGCGCCTTGGTCAATCTGCGTGGCGAGCTGATGGGTATCAATACAGCCATAGTCGGACCCAGCGGTGGCAACGTCGGCATCGGGTTTGCCATACCGTCCAATATGGCGTCTGATCTTCTGCAGCAACTACTGGAGTTTGGTGAGGTGCGACGGGGGGCACTGGGCATATCAGCGCAACCACTGACCGCTGATCTGGCCAGAGCATTCAATGTGCCTACCCGCTATGGCGTTATCATTGGCGCTGTGCAGGAGGGTTCGCCTGCAGACAAGGCAGGACTTGTTGCGGGTGATGTGATCACTACCATCGACGGACGAGCCGTCAGGGACGTCAAGGCGGTACGTAATCGTATTGGCCTGGTACGTCTTGGCCAGGCGCTGGATTTAACGATCATTCGCGATGGTGCACCACAGTCTATCAAGGTGACGGTGGAACAGCTAAGAGAACGCAACCCGATTATCAATGGCGCCAGTTTGAGCGAAGAAAAATCGCGCAATGGTAGACGCTATATTGTCATTGACAGTGTTGTCAGTGGTAGTCAGTTGGCCGAGGCCGGCATCAGAGCGGGTGATATTATTCTGTCAGTAAACCGGCAAGGCGTCGGAACCATAAGAGACCTGCAGGCAATTGCTGCGGGGTCGGCCAATCAGCTGGTGGTCCTCATCCAGAGAGGACGAAGTACCCGTTATATCACTCTGAACATGGAATAAAGGCAGCGGTTTGTGTTGCAGCAATCGTTATTGTGCCAATCAATTAAAAAACCACTTACGGGATGAGTAACTGCGTCGTTCTGCCTGAACGCATAGCTCAAGACACTGTTTCTTGGGTTTTGAAAATCCATCCCTAAGTCGCACTCTGACTATTCCCAGGGATGTTGAACGCCAAGACTATCTGTCGAATCTTGTGTGTACAACCGTACTATTCTGCTTGTGTTGATTATTCTTGTTCTGCTTCTGGGTTCGATTTAACAACTTGCCACCCGTGCCTATGTTCTCATCGCGAACCTCCAACCATTGATCCTCGTTGAGGCATGCACGTACGTCGTTCGTATGCACGACACATTCAATGACTTGCGCTCCCCGTGACATCCTGGCGGTCGTTTGAATACCTAGACGGTCAAATGCGGCAATTTGGCCATGTGCATCCATAGCGCCTGTTATCCGGTACTTTTCCAGTGCGGTCAGGTGTCTGGGTGTGCAATGGCTTCCAGTTTGATCAAGACAGGAGATTTGTTTCATCCTTTTCATTAACCCTATTGTGTAATGGACTTTCCAGACTGCCAACGTCACCTGACGCCATTCCAACAGGTAATGCATATGGGTCATTGTCGGACAGCCGACCAGACTTGTTTTTCTCACAATGGCTGGAAAATCATTTGAGATTCCGCTTGAGCAAGACGTTACAATTGCATCACCCGTAGTCGTTATCTGCACCTTGAACTACTTGTTTAAAACGAAACATTTAATCGTGTTTCCAGCG
>CAYGSW010000196.1:5420-10969 GCA_964352535.1 uncultured Granulosicoccaceae bacterium
TATGCAATTCAACATGACTTTGCGAACTCAGGAAATGCTCACCATGAATTGCACTAATTTCTATCCTGTTTGACAGGACTGGACTCTGTGTGTAGCACCTAGTAGATCACAGCGTTTAGAGAAACAAAATCCGGTAAGCACGTACGCCGACTACGTACGTGTACTACCTACACTCAAGTTTCCAACCGCGTTGTTGTCGCGCTCGCTGCAAATCTGGAGCGCATACGAGGCATCCTCCTCGTGATTGATATGTTACTTCAGTATGGTTATCAATCCTGACAGAATGATGTCAGTCCGATGCGACTGGCTAGCGACAGCAGCTCAGAGACCGATTGCGCACCTGTTTTCTCCAGCACGCGAGATCGATGTTGCTCAACCGTACGATGACTGATACCAAGTTCCCTTGCCATTAGCTTACTCGTTGTTCTGGCTTGACTACTCAGTCTCAGTTCGCAGACTTCCTGCTCACGGCTTGTCAGTCGCTCAAACCCGGCACGTATCAACGACAGTTTCTGCGTTTCCTCACGTGTTTTCTGATCCTGAGCGAAAGCCTCCTCTATGCGCATGGCGAGAGTCTCTGGCAAGAAGGGCTTTTCCAGAAAATCGATCGCCCCGGCTCTCAGCGCTTGCACCGACTGCTGAACGCCACCATGACCTGTAATGAAAATGATAGGGATGGTTACCTGACGCCTGAGCAGTTCTTGCTGTAACTGGAGTCCATCCATACCGGGCATACTCAGGTCAAGTATCAGACAGCCTGGTTTTCCCGGTACATAGTTGCTGAGAAACCCTTGAGCCGAGTCGAATGCCTCGACGTTCAAGCCACGTCGCCGCAGCCCCCTTGGCAGCGCCTTGCGCACACCGGGATCATCATCAACCAGAAACACTATCGGCTGTTCCATCACCATGGGCACCTACCCTTGCTTAAGTGGCAAACTGAACGAGAATCTGGCACCGGGGGCGTGCGTTGGCTCGACCCACAACTTGCCACCATGCGACTCGATGATTGAACGGCTGATCGATAGACCCATGCCCATGCCATCCGCTTTGCTGCTCTCGAATGCTTTGAACGGCTCGACACCAACAGCCAGGCCAGGACCTGTGTCGTCCACATTGACCACAACCTCATCGTCATTAACATGAGTTGTTACAGTGATTTGCCGCATATTGCACTCTGCCCCTGCTATCGAATCTATGCCGTTTCGCAACAGGTTAACCAAGACCTGTGCAGTTTGTACACGATCAGCGTTGGGCTTTGGTGTCCCAGATAACTCAGCCTTTAAAGTAACGCTGTGTTTTCGGGCATCCGGGTTGATCAGTTGTAAGGTTTGACGGATCAATTCGTTCAGATCAAGACTTGTGCGGTGAGACGTATCCTTACTCATGAAATGACGCAAAGCGCGGATGATTTCTCCGGCACGCTGTGTTTGCGCTTGAATGTCATCGACGCACTCAATGAGCTCCTGATCGACACTGGGGCTTTCCCTTGCTGCATGCAACGCTGTGTCGGCACTCTGTGAAATAGCCAAAAGGGGTTGATTCAATTCGTGGGCAAGCCCTGTCGCCATCTGTCCCATCGTTGTAAGCCGTCCCATATGAGCCAAGTCTCGCTGCAACTCGAGTGATTGCGATTGCGTGCGCTTGCGCTGTTCAATTTCCTGCTGAAGTGCAGTATTTGATGCTTCGAGCTCAACAGGGCTTCGCCATGCAAGCAGTTTCGGCATTACCGGGTACAACATGACAGCGGTGCCAATTGACGCCAGAGCGGTGACAGCTTTAAGCATACCCTGAATACCATAGTATCCATTCCACACAGTGACGATACTCATGGCATGTGTTAACCCACAGGCGAGAATAAACACAAAAAACATCAGCACAACACCGCGAAACGGCGCATCAGCTCGACGGCGTAAAAAATGGAATAACGCGATGGGTATTGAGAAATAAGCAATCGCAATCGCAGCATCCGATGCTACGTTCAGCCATAGAATGCTGGGTTGCCACGCGTAACACATACCATGCGGCATGAAGCTATCAAGCAAAGATACTGCTGCTGTCATCCTTCTTCCTGGTCCTGAAGGTGGACCACATTCCAACGTCGACTGACGACCACATCACAGAATATTGATGACATGCGTTGATGGATGATGAAGCAGGACAAAACGGCTCCTTCGTCATGCAGTATTTCACCTATTTCACCTATTTCTCGTGTTGCATCTCAAAGTCACACCAGCCCTTGGAATGTCCAGACCCTTGGTATGCCCAGATCGGAATGCACAGAGATGACAGATAGCTTGCCGCCTTGAATACACCACTGCGGCTGAAAATGGATTTCCAGCTCCTGCCGCTCCAGCACCTGATGCAAGGCGCTATCCAGCGAATACTATCGACGTGCCAGAGATGCCGTCTCACTGTCATGCACACGGATGCGATTTCTACCTTGCTGCATGGCGTAGAGCATCGCAGTGTCCGCACGCTTGAGCAATTCTGAAGCATCAGCAGCATCTTCAGGGAACCGGGCAGCACCGATACTGCACGTTACATGAATGGGATCGCCACTCGATAGAAACGCTTTTTTCAATGAGCCCTGCAGTACTTTGGCAGCGACATCTGGAGAAATCTGCCCACACAGCAACAGGCCATACTCGTCACCACCGATTCGCGCCAACAGCAATGAATCCGGGTTGGGTGGTGAGCAAGCCTCAACAGCGACCGTCAGCCTTTCAGCAACTTCTACCAACAGAGCATCGCCTCCAACCCTGCCGAGGCCTTGATTAATCCGCTTGAAGTCACACAGACCAATGATTACAACACGGACGCAGTCACTCTTGCGCCTGGCTGCATCGACCGCCGCGACTAACTGCTCGTTAAGGACAACCCTGTTCGGCAGTCGAGTCAGCTTGTCGAAGTAGGCAAGCTGGCCGATTCGTTTGGCCGATGACTGAATCTCCATCTTCGCTTTAGCTGCCCTGGCCAGGTAACGCAGTCGGTGAAGCAGTAGCGACCAGTTGATCGGTATGTTTGCAAAGTCCGTCGTTCCAGCATCAAATGCAAGATCGATGGATTGCATATCGTTCAAGCCCGTCAGCATCAGATATCTCAGATATCTCAGATATCTCAGTACGGTGAAGTAATTCGGCGTGTTTGGTGACAACTGCAGCTAGCCGATCAGCTTCTAGTTGCAGACCGTTCATCTGACTGTCCTTAGAAGCTGCCGCGATCGGCACACTCCCTAACAGGAGCACAACCAGTAGGTATCGGCACCACAGTGATAGCCTCGTCCAAATGCTAAGGGACAGCAATGATTAGACACGCACCTTTCTCGACACTGCACACTTGCAATGTAGTTCGAACTTGGAGGTGCCATAATGAAATATACCACTAATGATTTGATTGTCGGCGTACCATAAGCATCTTTTGAGCGTTCTCAGCGTTGCGTGCGTGACTCACTGCTCAGCATTGCTCTTCGACTAGCACGTAACGTGTGTGATTTGCAACACCAACGACACCTCAGATCGTCAAACCTCAGATCCTTAACAGGTATCCAAGGACACGCGGGAAGCCTGCGCGGCTGACCTTTACCCTTCCAGCAAAGCCAGAATCTGCTCTATCGACTCTTCTGCATCCGCCACAACTTCACACAGAGGACGAGTCAAGTGCAGAAAGCGTTTCATACGTTGATAAGCAGGCAATTGCTCGCAAGCTTGCAGGTTGGGCGGCATTCCGTCAGCGCCTGGCAAGCAGCTGCGCGAAACTAGTACAAGATCAGCAAGATCCGGCGATTCATCTTGCTCTCGCAACCAATTGTCTCGGCTGACCACCACCTCAAGCAGATCCGGATCCATCTCCCAGTACTGCAACAGCGACTTGCCAAAATGCCCAGCGTGCTTGGCGATCATGTGATCAAGGATCATCGAATGGGGGATAGACTTTACCTTTTCATCGATTTTTGTCAGTAGCAACATGGCACCGACGTTATACATCAGACCACCGAGCATGGCTCGGTTGCTGTCCACCAGAGGATAGTATTGCGTCAGAATGGAGGCTACAGCAGCCGTACGTAATGATTCGCTCCAAAGTTGGTTGACCCGTTCGGCAACCAGAGTATGTCGTGCTCGGAAAACATTACTCAGAAGAACCAGCGCTATGTTACGAGTTGCCGAAAAGCCAATTCGGGTAACTGCTTCCGGTACACTCTCTACAGGGTGTATTGCGCGATAGAACGGGCTATTGGCAACACGAATGAGCCGCGTGGCCAGAACCGGATCTTTTTCGAGGAGACTTGCAAGCTTCGACAAGCTAACTGAATCATCCCGTATGGCCCGCTCGAGATAGATGACTGCACTGGGCAACGAAGGCAGCTTTGTGTCTTCGAATCTGAAGGATTCGACAAGCTCCGTGATAAAACAATCAGTCGATGGCGCTTGTCCGCAGACATCTGAGCGATGATTTTCAGCAGCCTGCGATGGTGTAAATCCAGTTTTTCCTGTGCTCAGTTCGGTTTGCATACACGTCAGTAAGTTAATTCTCTATCAGCAATGCTAGCGGCAGCCACACTCCACAGCTGTTGCACAACGCCGTTAACCAGTCACGAAAGCATACAGGCAACAAATATTGTCGAGCAGAACTCGCCCGGGTCTCTTGTGTTCGCCAACAGCATGAACCAATTCAATCCTAAAGAATGCTCCACGATTGAAAGCCACATTCGTTAGCATCTGCATTCCTGGCGATTCCTATCTAATGAGTTCAAATTATCGTATTGCACTGCAAAGCTGCAAAAAAGATATCTAGAGGTGAAGCCATTGCCCTAACTTTGTTCAGTCAGATTGTGGGATAAATCTCATCGCCTCAAGTTCATTCAAGTGCGCTGTATTCTCAATGAAAGCAAGCCTGTCTTTCGATGTAACAGCGTCATCGATCATGCTGAGCAACGCCTCTATCGGTGTTGTGGAGAAGTGATACCGATCGTAGCTGAGACAGCGCATTGCACTTTCTTTCATCTCACAAAGCTGATCCAGCAGGTTAGCCTTTTCAGATCGCAAATCACTGTTCCATTGATGCACCCAATTAAAGCCGTAGGCCAACGTCATGGATATGGGGGCTTCAAACAGTCCGCGATCAAAAGCCGACTCCAACAACATTTCAGCGGCAATGGTCTTGGGATGGCCAAGTACTCTCAGATTGAAAAGCGCTTTTTCTCGCGTGTGCAATTGCGCATCAGCATTCCAATAAGAAGATAACTCGCACTTGCTCCAGAGCTTCACATCACCAAACTCACCTGTAGCGTGCACTGAGCTCAGAGCATGATTTTCAGGTATCGTAAACTTGCCTGACACAAGCTGCTGCAGGCTGACTGGTTTGGCTGATGTCAACAAAGTCAAGAGCGAGAAAAGTTACACAGTTTATCTGTTTCTATCACCTGACAACACTAAACCTTTTGAGCTAAATTGTCTTGAATTACCTTTTGAAATTTCACTCGGAGGCTGTCCGAGAGTAACGATCGATACCGAAGGCGGCCCCGCGAGAGTGTGAGATTTTGAGTCAGATTT
>CAYGSW010000197.1:0-10886 GCA_964352535.1 uncultured Granulosicoccaceae bacterium
GGCGGCGGCTGGTGAACTCTGAATCCTAATATTTCGGGTTGACGGACTACTAGTGAGCGGCAAAACAACCATGGGTTGGATTTCTGCTACGCTCAAGCACACTATGGCCAAAGTTCTGTTAATAGACGATGATGAAGAGCTCGCGGAGCTACTCATAGAGTATGCCACGCGCTTTTCGATGAGTATCGAGGCGTGCTTCGACCCTGTCGAGGCGTTGGATTTACTGAAGGGGCCAGCAGATTTCGATGCAATCATACTTGATGTCATGCTTCCGGGCATCGATGGCTTTGAAACCTGTCGGCGTATCCGTCAGTTTAGCGATATACCCATCATCATGTTGACCGCACGAGGTGATGTCACTGACCGCATTGTTGGCCTGGAACTTGGCGCAGACGATTACCTGCCCAAACCCTTTGAACCACGAGAACTGATGGCGCGCTTGCAGGCAAACATCAAGCGCCACAACAAATCATCAACGAGTCAGCGCATGGTGTTCGATGAATTACTCATCGATCTTGATACACGTGAAGTCCACGTTGATAGTCAACGTGTGGAACTGACCACCAAGGAGTACGAATTGTTAGCGTTGTTGGCAACATCACAAGGCAAGACATTTTCACGAGATGATTTGTTATCCGCACTGAAAGGCTCTGATCTGGAGCTGTTTTCACGTTCAATCGATATTCTGGTGAGCAGGCTCAGGCAAAAGCTGAAACCGTGCAATCCCATCAAAACCGTTCATGGCGCAGGCTATGCGTTTGTCGCCAAACGTCGATCCTAATGCGCATTGTGCCCACCTCACTCTCTTCTCGCCTGCTTGCGGTTTTCCTGATTACAGCCATTGCAGCAGTTGTGCTCATGTCCAGCCTGTTTGCGCGCGGGCTCGGAACTCAATGGCAACGCGCCATCGTGCCGCACCTGGTGCAGTATGTGACCTATCTACGCGATGATCTTGGTTCTCCGATCGATGAATCACGCGCAAGAGAACTGGCCAGGCGTCTGCCAATCCAGATACAGGCACACGATCTATCCAGTCGGAAGCTTGTTTTTACAACGCGCGAGCACCCCATAAGAGTCAACTCTCTGAAGTTTTTCAAACCAGGTCGCTTACGCGGCTTTTCCAGATTTGCAGAACAGAACCTACCCGCCCGTGATATGGATAAAATCGCCATCAGCGACAATCGACGTCATCCGGTATTACGTCTGGACATCGATAACTTTCAGGTGTACATCGAATTTTCCCGCCCGCGTTCGCAAGAACACGGTATCAGCGAAATGCTTCTAGCCATCGCCGGATTGACTCTATTGCTGGTGTTCTGCTATCTCGCTATCAGACACCTGCTAAAACCCATTGGACAGCTTCAAACAACGGTGCAGTCAATCAGCAACGGGGATTTGTCTGCGCGTAGTAACGCACAGGGTCGTGATGATCTGGCACAGCTGGCCCAAAGCGTCGATCAGATGTCAGAGCGTATCCAGCAAATGCTGGATGCCAAGCGAGAGTTATTGTTAGCAATCAGTCATGAGCTTCGTTCACCGCTGACACGCGCAAGGATAGCCGCTGAATTACTAGAACCTTCTCGCCACCAGCAAAAGTTGATTGATGACATTGAATCCATGGATGCTTTGATTGCCCAACTCGTGGAAAGCGAAAGACTTCAGACTCACGTTGTTCTCGATTTACAAAAGCTTGATCTTCGAGAAGTCATCGATGAAACGCTCGAAACCATTGATGCTGACGTTACCTGGATACCGCCAGCGGGAGATTTCACCTTGACAGCTGATAAAACCCGTCTGCAGGTACTGATTCGCAATCTGGTTGACAACGCTCTGCTGCATGGCAAGACAGATTCCCAGAGTGTTGCCAGCGTCAATATACAAGCGCGAGCCGGTGAACATGACATCTCGGTGACTATCACCGACAACGGCCCTGGTATCAGCGAAGAGCACCTGGCATTTGTCACCGAGGCGTTTTATCGACCAGACGCTTCACGAACAAGGAAAACAGGCGGCATGGGATTGGGGCTGTATCTCTGCCAGCGAATCGTCGAAGCTCATGGTGGAACACTGACTATTCAAAATCTGCCTGCACATGATTCGGGCACCCGAGTCACCGTGACATTACCCAACTGAGTCCACGTTATCTTGCCTTCCTACGATAGCCTGATCAACGCATTCATCACACTGTTCGTGACGATTGATCCCATCGGCAACGCACCTTTGTTTCTGGGTCTGACTGTAGGACTGTCAGCTGTTGCCCGACGCTCCATAGCGATTCGTGGTTCTGCAATTTCCTTCGGAATTCTGACTTTATTTGCTGTCACTGGCACGGCTATCCTTGACGCTATCGGCATTACCATGAGTGCATTCAGAATAGCCGGTGGCCTGCTGCTTTTCGTCACAGCATTCGAGATGATCTACGGTCAGCGACAAGAGCGTCGAGAGGAGACCACCCAGGTTGCTGTCGCAGAGCATATCGCTAATCTGGCTGTATTTCCGCTGGCCATTCCGTTAATTGCCGGCCCGGGAGCAATATCTGCAACCATACTCCTGTCATCTGAACTATCCGCAGCAGATGCGACCAACAGCTACGCCGCAACGGCAGCTTTGGTGGCCATAATCGCCCTGTTGATGATTCTGACCGCGGTTTTACTCATTCTGGCGGAAGCCCTCGACAAGTATATCGGCGTCACTGGAAAACTGGTACTGACACGACTACTGGGCGTACTGCTGGCTGCACTGTCGGTTCAGTATATTGCAGATGGCGTGATAGCCTTCACCGTAGCTTAAGTGATGCTGACGCCAAGGATTAAACCGTTGATTGTTGTGCTAAGAGGCTTTCGCTGTATAGACTACAAGCACGATCTTTACTGTGAGTAAAAGACTCTCTAATGGCTGAACGTTCGTTTGCCCACGAAGTACGCCAGCTCAATATTGGCGCTGGAAACACTTTCCGTGGCGAAGGTATTCTCGCTATCACCAAAGCCTTGCTTGAAAACGGCGTGGGGTATGTTGCCGGTTATCAGGGCTCGCCAATCAGCCATTTGATGGATGTATTGGCGGAAGCGCAGGATATTCTGAGTGAACTGGGTGTACACTTTGAAGCCAGTGCCTCGGAAGCCACCGCTGCGGCAACCCTTGCCGCTTCTGTTCACTATCCTATTCGCGGCGCTGTCACCTTCAAGTCGACTGTCGGAACCAACGTGGCGTCTGACGCGCTGTCTAATCTGTCTTCCGGTGGCGTTACCGGTGGTGCTTTGATTATCGTCGGTGAGGACTATGGTGAAGGGTCATCCATCATGCAGGAACGCAGTCATGCGTTCGCCATGAAAAGCCAGATATGGCTGTTTGATCCCCGCCCCAACCTGCCGTCCATAGTAAAGGCGGTGGGCGATGGATTTGCCCTGTCAGAGCATTCCAACAGCCCTGTCATGCTGCAGGTCAGGATTCGATCCTGTCATTTGCTGGGTGAATTTGAGGCGAAAGACAATGTCGCGCCCGCTTTTACCGTAAAGGATGCCCTGGAAAATCCTCAACGTGATCTCAGTCGGATTGTTCTGCCACCTTCATCGTTTATGCATGAACAGGAAAAAGTCACCAAAAGGCTGCCAGCTGCCATAGACTACATCCGAGACCAGAAGCTGAATGAGTTCTTCGGCCCTCAGGCTGGCAAGGTCGGCATTGTGTGCCAGGGCGGTATGTACAACGCCGTTGCGCGTGCACTTCAACGCCTTGATTTGTGCAATCTCTACGGATCCTGCGACATTCCTCTTTACGTACTGAACGTCACTTATCCACTGGTAGACCAGGAGTTTCTTGAATTCGCAGCCAAAAAAGAGGCCATCCTTGTCGTTGAGGAAGGCCACCCGGACTACATCGAGCAGGCGCTAAGATCAACACTGCACAAATCTGGCAGCAAAACGCTGTTATCAGGTAAGGGCCCGTTTCCCGCTGCCGGCGAACTTACCGGACCGGTGATGCTCGATGGCATTCGATCGTTCCTGAACGATCAGGCACCAGAGCTACTAACGGCACAAGGGCGTGCTCCAAACACACCAGCACCACAGACGGACACAGAGTTAGCGCAGACAGTACCTGGCCGCCCACCCGGTTTTTGCGTAGGCTGCCCGGAGCGCCCGATATTTGCAGCGACCAAACTGGTTGAACAAGAGCTGGGCGAGCATCATATCGCCAGTGACATCGGCTGCCATTTGTTCTCAATCAACGCCCCCTTCAATATTGGCGCTACGACTATGGGCTACGGTCTTGGTCCGGCTTCAGCGGCTGCATTCAATGACCGTAAAGCAGATCGGCGTTCCATATCGTTTATGGGAGACGGCGGATTCTGGCATAACGGACTCAGCTCATCGATTGGCAATGCCGTGTTCAATGACAACGATGGCGTTATTGTCATTGTCGACAACTACTATTCTGCAGCCACCGGCGGCCAGGATATTCTTTCATCCAGGGCAAGCAATAAATCAAAATCCACCAACCACCCCATCAAGAAAGCCGTGGAAGGTGTTGGTGTCAAGTGGGTGAAACAGATTGATCACACCTACGATGTTGCTCAGATGCGCTCTGCATTGAAAGAGGCATTGACGACGAAAGAATCTGGCCCAAAAGTTATTGTGGCTTCTTCCGAATGCATGTTGAACAAACAACGCCGCGAAAAACCTCTGCGCAAAAGCGCACTTGCCAATGGAACACGATTGCTCAGAACCCGATTCGGTATTGATGAGGATATTTGCACAGGCGATCACGCGTGCATACGTCTCTCCGGCTGCCCGTCTTTGTCACTTAAGACACTTGACGATCCTTTGCGTGACGATCCGGTGGCCAGTATTGATAAACACTGTGTGGGATGTGGTAACTGTGGTGAAGTGGCGGAAGCTGCCGTGCTCTGCCCGTCATTCTATCAGGCCGATGTTCTTGAAAATCCAACGGCGATGGACAGATTCTGGCATCGACTACGCAGTGCAATCAAACGAGGCTTGCAAAAACGTCGCAATGCGAGACGCTTGCAATTTCTGGACGTCTCGACGTGAACAGTCAGGAGCAACAATCACGGATGTCATCGGTGTCCGATAACAAAAACACCGTGGATTCCAGCAACGCCGTGATCAAAATTGCCGTAATGGCTGTAGGTGGCCAGGGTGGCGGCACGCTGACAAGCTGGATTGCTGAACTTGCAACTCGTGCAGGATACGCAGTTCAGATGACCTCGGTTGCAGGAGTGGCACAACGTACAGGCGCTACCATCTACTACGTAGAAATGGCACCGCGTACGGCTCAAACACCCGTGTTCGCCCTTAGCCCCTCTCCCGGCGACATCGATATTCTTATCGCCTCAGAACTCATGGAAGCCGGAAGAGCCATATTGCGCGGCTTTGTCACAGAAGACAGAACAACGCTGATAGCCTCAACTCACCGGGTACTTGCCATATCCGAAAAGGAGGTTCCCGGTGACGGCCGTGCCGAGGCGGCAGTTGTCACTAAACGGTTCGAATCAGCTGCACTTCGCTCGGTGTGTTTTGATATGCAGTCAATTGCTGATGAAGCAGGCACCATGATTTCAGCCAGCCTGTTTGGAGCGCTGGCCAGAAGTGGTGCACTGCCCTTCGATCAAGTGTTGTTTGAAGATGTAATACACCATTCAGGGCGTGGTATCGAACAGAGCCTGGCAGCCTTTCGAGCAGCCATTGCCTATGATCCCCACAGCCTTGCCACTGCCGTCAATGGCTCTCAGGCAACATGCAAAGCACCTTCTCCAACAGGCCCTGAGGACAAACTCGTACAGTGGCGATCACTGTCTGCACGAGTAGACTCGTTACCTGCGCCGCTGCATGACATGGCCCATGCCGGATTGATTAAAACAGTTGATTTTCAGGATCTTGACTACGGTGCTGAGTACCTGGACTACCTTGATAGCTTTGTTGTTGCCGATACACCACAACATAACTATCGTTTAAGCCTAGCTGCAGCGAAATATGTGGCTAACGCCATGTGCTATGACGACATACTCCGCGTTGCCGATCTGAAAACACGTTCGAGCAGAGATGCACGACTGCGTCTAGAACAACAGCTCAACAACGAACAGATCGTCCAGGTTACCGAGTACTTTCATCCTCGGGCTGAAGAGTTCTGTGCAACGCTACCTGCAAACCTTGGTGCTGGAATAGAAAGCAGCCCCGTGCTGTTTTCCATCGCACGGAAACTGTTGAACAAGGGCCGCAGAGTCCGTACAGACAAGTTGTCTGGATTCTGTGCACTTTGGCTGGTGGCTGGATTACGCCCGTACCGACGTAAGCTGCTTCGCCACCGCTATGAGTCAAAGCATCTTGCAAAGCTGATTGCCGATACGCGAACGGCACTTGCAGCAAACTATGATCTTGCCGTGGAAATTCTACACTGCCAGAGATTGATAAAAGGCTATTCGGATACGCATGCACGTGGTCAATCCAAGTACCATCGAGTAACAGTTGCAGCGCTTGCGATGACAGATTCGCCAGATGCCGCTTTACGAGTTAGACATCTTCGGGAAGTTGCGTTGAAGGATGAACGCGGCGACAATCTATCGGCGTTACTGGATGCACCGCAACTATGACCCTGAAATTGACAGTCAGTAGTCTTCAGCAAGCAACGCCTAGAATCCGTGTGATACAGCTGGCAGATCAAGACGGTAATCCGTTGCCAGAATTTGCTGCTGGGGCACATATTAACGTCGAGACAGGGGATGCTGGCATACGCTCCTACTCCCTGATTCAATGGACGCACACTCCCAATGCGCCGCAAACCTACTGTATTGCTGTGCAACTTGAAGATGAAGGTGCCGGTGGATCTGCCTTCATGCACTCATTGTCACAAGGACAAGTCATAAACGCCAGTTCACCTGAAAATGACTTTGCGCTGGCCCAACATGATTCACCTGCTGTGCTGATTGCAGGTGGCATAGGTATCACACCTATCATTTCAATGGCCGCTAGCCTACAGCAACAGGCACGCCCCTATCATTGCCACTATACCGGCAGAAGCCGGACCCTCATGGGACTGGCCGATGAATTGGAGACTCAATTCGGTGATTCACTGAGTATCTATACGGACGACGAATCACCGCTCAACATGGATACCCTGCTTGCCGAGTGCGATCCTCAATCACATCTGTATATTTGCGGTCCCAGCGGTATGATCGAGGCAGTTCGATCCAAAGCGTTAACAGCAGGATTCAGCGTTGAACAACTACATATCGAGCTGTTCAGCGCGCCCGACACCGAAGCAGGTGATCAGCCTTTCGAGGTAGAAATTGCCAGCACGGGTCAGGTATATTTAGTGCCTGCCGGAAAATCCATCATAGATGTGCTTGAGGATGATGGTGTGGATCTGATTTATGATTGTCAGCGTGGTGATTGCGGCATATGCCAGACAGATGTTATCAGTGGAACCCCGGACCATCGGGATTTTGTGCTCTCTGATGAAGAGCGTAGTGAAGGCAAGGTGATGCAAATCTGTGTCAGTCGGGCAAAATCAGCGCGACTGGTTCTGGATATCTGATAGAGAGTACGGACAATGAGCCAAAAAACACACTCGATTGAACATTCGGTTGACTACATACAAGGCTTGTTCAACGGCCATCAGGTACACCGTGACGTCTATACCAGCAAGCACGTTTTTCAGCTGGAAATGCAACACTTGTTCGCCAACACCTGGGTTTTTGTTGGACATGAAAGCCAGACTGCCAACAAGGGTGACTACTTCACCACGCATATTGGCACTCAACCGGTCATTCAAGTGCGCCACTCAGACAACCAGATCCATGTACTGCACAATCGCTGCCCTCACAAGGGCACCAAGATTGCCATAGACCGTGAAGGTAACACTGGCAAGTTTTTCCGTTGCCCCTATCATGCGTGGTCGTTCAAGACCGATGGCTGCCTGCTAGCCATTCCTCTCAAGAAAGGCTACGAATCTACAGGGCTTGATCAAACCGAAAACGTCAAAGGCATCAAACCGGTTGGTGCCGTTCACAACTACCGCGGTTTTGTCTTTGCCCGCTTGAGTGAGGATGGCATCGCCTTCGATGACTACTTCGGTGAAAGCCTCTCATCAATCGACAATATGGTGGATCGCTCTCCAACAGGCAAGCTGGAAGTGGCCGGCCCACCGCTTCGCTATATGCATAAGTGCAACTGGAAAATGCTGGTCGAAAATCAGACAGACACTTGTCATCCCATGGTTGCTCATGAGAGTAGCGCTGGCACGGCCGTAAAAATCTGGGACGAACTGGGTAACCCGGAACCCAAACCGCCTGCCATGCAGATCATCGCCCCGTTCATGTCGCCCTATAGTTTTTTTGAAGAAATGGGCATACGCACCTGGCCCAACGGACATGGGCATACCGGCGTGCATCACTCCATTCACTCAGACTACACGGCTATTGAAGGCTACTTTGAGGCAATGGTGGCGCACTATGGCGAAGAGAAAGCCAAAAGCATTCTGGATGAAAATCGTCATAACACAGTGTACTTTCCCAACATCATGGTGAAAGGCCCCATTCAGCAGTTACGCAATTTTATACCCATGGGCCCTGATAAGACGCTCGTGGAAAGCTACATCTACCGTCTGGTAGGCGCTCCGGATGAACTGTTGGCCAGAACCGCCATGTACAACCGCATGATCAACGCACCCACCTCCATCGTTGGTCACGATGATCTGGAGATGTACGAGCGTGCGCAAGAAGGACTTCTCTCCAATGGGCTAGAATGGGTGAATATCCAGCGCCTGTATGTTGATGGCGAACAGTATGATGAAGAAGCGATCGAGAACGGTACGACAGAGCGGCAAATGCGCAACCAGTTTGATGCCTGGGTCTGCTTTATGAAGCGCTCAATGCTCAATGCCGACGAGAGTGCAGCATGAGCAGTTCATCAACCTCTGACGCAAAGCTCAGTCAGGGCGACATTGTTGATTTCATCTATGCAGAAGCCCGCATGCTGGACGAAGGCCAGTATGAACAATGGCTGGGCTTGTGGATGCCTGATGGACATTACTGGATGCCACTGGATTACAAGCAGAGTGATCCTCACCTGGTGACATCCTTGATGTACGAAGACATGTTCATGCTCAGACTTCGCGTAGAGCGCCTGACCGGTGCTCGAACGTTCAGTCAAAAACCAAGGAGCCGGTGCCATCATGTCATACAGCGCCCCTTCATCGACCAGGCTGACTATGCAAAGGGTCACTTCACAACAAATACCTCCATGCACTATGTAGAGACGCGTCTGGATGAGCAGTTTCTATTGGCCCTTACAGCTACCCACGAGCTTGTCGTCGTGGACAATGTCATCCGTATTGCCAACAAACGCGTGGATCTTCTCAATTCAGACGCCGCCTTTGGCAACATTCAATTGTTGCCATGAGCCTATCTCCATGAGCAGCCCTTCACCGCAATCAGTCTTTGACGCGTTTGCACACAGTGCCGTGCGCTGGCCAGACAGAGACGTGTTATGTGTATTACCTTCTACAGCTGAGGCCTATAAGATAGAAGCTGAATCGCTAGGCTATCAGCAGATGCATGAGCAGATACTGACGTATTCACTACAATTCGAACAAGCCGGCTACACTCAGGGAATGCGTGTTGCTTTACTGCTCGAGAACCGTCCTGAGTTTTTTATTCTTTGGTTAGCGCTTAATCGCCTCGGTGCATCCATTGTCCCGATCAATCCGGACCTACGCGCCAGCGAATTAGCCTATCTTCTGGGACATTCAGAACCGACGCTTGTCATCGCTATTGCTGAGCGAGTCGATGATCTCTCATCAGTGGTAGCAAATGCCGGGTTACCGATCAGCGTCATCGCAATTGGCAACAACATACCGTCACCTGGAAATAATGCTGTGGTTGCAAGGCTTCTACAGGGCGTCGAACGTGAAGCTGCCGTTTTATACACCTCAGGCACCACAGGCAATCCCAAGGGTTGTGTGTTACCAAACAACTATTTTCTATTGGCTGGTGATTGGTATGCCACCGTCGGTGGGCTGGCAACATTGTCAAACGATGGTGAGCGAATGATCACACCACTGCCCATCTTCCATATGAATGCAATGGCCTACTCCTTCATGGCAATGGTAACAGTTGGCGGATGCCTTGCCGCACTTGACCGGTTTCATCCAGGCAGCTGGTGGTCAGATGTACGCAACTTCAATGCTACCTGCCTACACTATCTGGGCGTTATGCCATCCATTCTGATGCGTCTGGACACAGACTCGGAAGACAAGAACCATAAGGTTAAATTCGGTTTTGGTGCAGGCGTTGATCCAGAACTTCATGAAGCCTTTGAGCAACGATTCGGTTTTCCGCTTGTGGAAGCCTGGGCCATGACAGAAACGGGCGCCGGAGCTGTGATTGCGGCCAGTGGCGCCGAGCGCCTTGTTGGAAAGTCTTGCCTGGGTCAGCCGCAACGTTCTATCGAGTACAGGTTGGTTGATGATGAACACAATGATGTTGCCATCCACAAACCGGGTCAACTACTGGTTAGACGCAGTGGCCAGGACCCTCGAGCCGGTTTTTTTTCGGAGTACTATAAAGACAAGCAAGCCACAGACAATGCCTGGGCAGGCGGATGGTTTCATACAGGCGATATCGTATGCCAGGATGAGATGGGCAATTTGTTCTTTGTTGATCGCAAGAAGAATGTGATTAGACGCTCGGGCGAGAATATCGCAGCTGTTGAAGTTGAATCCATTCTGATGCGTCACTGCGATGTACACATTGCCGCCGTTACGGCTGTGCCCGATAAACTTCGCGGTGATGAAGTCTTTGCCTGCTTGAAGGTCGATACGCCATCTCCACATCTGGCCACTTCTATCGTACAGTGGTGTCTTACACAACT
>CAYGSW010000198.1:0-10872 GCA_964352535.1 uncultured Granulosicoccaceae bacterium
AAGGCAAATCCGTCGATCAGAACGAAAGCAATGCGAAAGGCACAGGTGTTGGCGGTGGCGTCCATATCGGACAAGTATACGTCCATTTGAGACAAACACACCGTTCTCTTTTTCCGGCATCCTTAATTAACTTGCTAGCGATGTGATCCAAATGCGCTATTCCGCCTTTAAGATTTTCAAACAGGGACTTACGGGCAATCAACACTGGCCCAAGACCTGGCGTACGCCTGAACCTGCCAGCCAGTACGACGTCATCATCGTTGGCGGCGGCGGCCATGGGTTAGCGACCGCCCACTATCTGGCAAAAGTGCACGGAATCACCAATGTTGCGGTTCTGGAAAAAGGCTGGTTGGGCTCGGGCAACATAGGACGAAACACCACCATCATTCGCTCCAATTACCTGCTGCCAGGCAACGAGCCATTCTATGAGCTGTCCATGAAGCTGTGGGAGGGCCTGGAACAAGACATCAACTACAACGCCATGGTTTCGCAGCGCGGCATCATCAACCTGTACCACAGTGATGCGCAACGCGATGCGTATGTACGTCGCGGCAATGCCATGCTCATGGCCGGTGCCGATGCTGTGCTGCTGGATCGGGAAGGTGTTCGTGCCCAGTACCCGTTCCTGGATTTCGACAATGCCCGCTTTCCAATCAAAGGCGGGCTCTGGCAGCCGCGCGCAGGCACGGTGCGCCACGATGCTGTGGCCTGGGGCTATGCCCATGCGGCAGATAGTCGCGGTGTCGATATCATCCAGAACTGCGAGGTTAATGGCTTCATCATGGAGGGTGGAAAATGCGTGGGTGTTAACACCACACGTGGCAGCATCCGCGCTGGCAAGGTGGCGGTGTGCGTAGCCGGATCATCCGGTCGCGTCATGTCCATGGCGGGCTTGCGTCTACCCATCGAAAGTCATGTTCTACAAGCTTTTGTGACAGAAGGGCTGAAACCTGTGATACCCGGGGTAATCACCTACGGTGCGGGTCATTTCTACATCAGCCAGTCAGACAAGGGCGGTCTGGTATTCGGCGGTGATCTTGACGGCTATAACTCGTACGCACAACGCGGCAGCTTGCCAACCGTGGAAGATGTGTGTGAGGGCGGTATGGCCATGATGCCTGCCATCGGGCGTGCCCGCGTGCTGCGCATGTGGGGAGGCATCATGGACATGTCGATGGATGGATCGCCCTACATTGACCACACTCCAGTACCAGGCTTGTATTTCAACGGTGGATGGTGCTATGGCGGATTCAAGGCAACGCCTGCCAGTGGCTTTTGTTATGCCCACCTGATTGCCACAGGTCAACCGCACGAAACCGCTACAGCGATGCGCCTGGACAGATTCAGGAGCGGTGCGGTGATTGACGAACGCGGCGCTGGTGCGCAGCCCAACCTGCATTGATAAAGACGAGAGCATGTTAATCAATCATCCGCATCTTGGCCCTCGTGACGTCTCAGAGTTTGTCTATCTTGGCGATGCGAATCTGATGCACCGGCCGGATGCACAGAGTGCAACCGCAGCCGATGAATTTCATGATTACCTGCACCTGCGTGATAATCCGGCAGGCGTGCACCGCGAGCTGTGGTACCACGAGCAGGGAGATCGCGCCTGGTTGGTGGTAACACGCGACACGCTTACACACGACATCATGGATGTGCAATTTGCCCGCGATGTGGCTCTGGCTCAACAGCAAGGACAATGAGCATGCGCATTCACAACGGTCTGTTACCCGACGCCGAGCCGATACACTTCATATTCAATGATCGCAGGTACGCAGCGCGCACCGGTGATACTCTGGCCTCTGCACTGCTGGCCAATGGCGAAAAACTGGTTGCCCGTTCGTTCAAGTACCACAGACCCCGCGGCATCTTCAGCGCAGGACCCGAGGAGCCTAATGCGCTGGTTGAACTACGCACAGGCGCGTACCGTGAACCCAATACCCGAGCCACCGTCATTGAGATGTTTGATGGTCTGGAAGCATCGAGTCAGAACCACATAGGGCCACTCGGGTTTGACGTCATGGCTATTAACGACCATCTATCCACGTTCTTGTCCGCAGGTTTCTACTACAAGACATTCATGTGGCCAAAGTCATTCTGGGAAAAGTTGTATGAACCTGCCATCAGGGCTGCGGCGGGTCTTGGCACCTTGTCCATGCAGGAAGATCCTGATTGTTATGAAAAAGGATTTCTGCACGCCGATCTACTGATTATCGGTGCCGGCGCCGCAGGTCTTAGTGCAGCTCTGACATCTGGCCGCGCAGGTCTGAGAGTGCTTCTGGCTGACGAAGACTTTCTGCCAGGCGGAAGGCTTAACCTTGAGCGCTTTGAGATTAATAAGCAATCCAGTTCGGCTTGGGCAAGCGCAACGATGACAGAACTGGCTGCATTGCCAAATGTGCGGGTTCTGAACCGGACTACCGTTTACGGGGTTTACGATCATGGCATCTATGGCGCACTGGAGCGCGTCAGCGAGCACCTGCCAACCGGCAGTCACAGCATGCCTCGACAGATTCTGTGGCGCATTTATGCCAAACGCTCATTGCTCTGCAGTGGCGCAACGGAACGCTCCATCGCGTTTGGCGACAACGACAGACCCGGCATCATGCTGGCAGGGGCTGCGCGTGCCTACTTGAATCGCTTCGGTGTATCGCCTGGCAAGCAAGTGGCGGTGTTCACCAACAACGATGACGGCTGGCGAACCGCTGTGGACTGTCGCGCAGCAGGCGTTGACGTCACCGCTGTCATAGATACTCGCTCGATAGCGCCTCCCGTGGATATCGATGTACCGGTTTACATGGGTAATCAGGTACGCGGTACAGCAGGACGGCTTGGCCTGCACAGTGTGACGCTGACAAGTGGTGAAACAATCTACTGTGATTGTCTGGCCGTCTCAGGTGGCTGGAGCCCGAATGTACATCTGACGTGCCACCAACGCGGGCGGCCCCAATGGGATGACACCCTGGCAGCCTTTGTGCCCGGTAATGATTTGCCACACGGGCTACAAGTGGCGGGGGCTGCCAGAGGCGAGCTGGATCTGGCTGCTGCCTTGAGCGCCGGACACAACAGTGCGTTGACCATACTCGATGACGCTGGCATCAATACAACCCTGCCCCCTGCTCCGGTGGCGCAGGCAGAACCCACACGCATCTGCGCTTTCTGGCAAGTGCCCGATTGCAAGGGACGTGCATGGATAGATCTGCAGAACGATGTCACCTGCAAGGATCTCGAGCTGTCTCATCGGGAAGGCTTTCGCTCGGTGGAACATGCCAAACGCTACACCACACTGGGCATGGCAACCGATCAGGGCAAGACCTCCAATGTTCTGGGACTTGCCGTTATGGCAGACATCGCTGGCCAGACTATTCCCGAAACCGGCACCACCATATTTCGCCCACCGTATACACCCGTGCCAATAGCCGCTTTTGCGGGTCGTTCGCGTGGCAAGCATTTCCGGCCTACCCGTTTTCCACCCTCACACCACTGGGCTGAATCTCACGGCGCCTCCTTTGTCGAGGTGGGTGCCTGGTTGAGAGCACAGTGGTTTGTGCAAGACGGTGAAACCCATTGGCGACAAAGCGTTGATCGTGAAGTTCGCCAGACACGCGAATCGGTGGGCTACTGCGATGTCACCACACTGGGCAAGATTGACATCCAGGGACGCGATGCTGCCGGGTTTCTCGACAAGGTATACGCCAATACGTTTTCCACATTGAAGGTAGGTCGGGTGCGCTATGGTCTGATGCTTCGCGAAGATGGCTTCGTCATGGACGATGGCACTACGGCACGCCTGGGCGAGCAGCATTTTTTGATGACCACAACAACGGCAAACGCTGTCAACGTCTTTCGGCACCTGGAATTCTGTCGTCAGTGCCTGTGGCCAACCCTGGATGTTCATCTGGTGTCAGCCACTGAACAGTGGGCGCAGTACGCCATTGCCGGACCCAATGCGCGCAACTTGCTGCAGTCCATTGTGGACACACCCTTTGATATCAGTAACGACGCTTTTCCGTTCATGGCCTGCGCCGAACTTACCGTATGCAACGGCACACGAGCCCGTCTGTTTCGCATATCGTTCTCAGGTGAGCTGGCGTACGAGCTGGCAGTGCCTGCCCGCTATGGCCATGCACTGATGGACGCACTGGCAACTTACGGCAAACCTTATAACGCAGTCCCCTATGGCGTTGAAGCGCTGGGTGTCATGCGCATCGAAAAAGGTCATGCGGCTGGCAACGAGCTGAATGGACAGACAACAGCTGCCAATCTGGGGCTTGGCAGGATGGTGTCTGCCGCCAAAGACTGCATTGGCAAAACCTTGTCTCAGCGGCTGGCGCTTAACGAAGACGATAGCAGACAACTGGTCGGCTTTGTGCCGGTGAACAGCGATGATACATTGCGTTCAGGTGCTCATTTTATTAAAAACGGCGCAAGCGCCACCCTTGCCAATGACCAGGGCTGGATGACATCGGTAGCCTATTCTCCGTCGTTACAAAGCTCAATAGGCATCGGCTTTATCCACAACGGTCAGGATCGCCTGGGCGAGCAAGTGCTCGCCAGCAGTCCACTGCATGATGAACAGATTGCCGTCACTATCGTCTCACCGCACTTTGTAGATCCACAAGGAGAGCGACTTCGTGCCTGACACCGCGCAACATCTGCAGGCAGTGAGCCCACTCAGCGGCTATCAGCAATCCATCAATGGCACGCTGGTGCGCGAAGTCAGCAATCTTTTCATCATAGCCATCAGTGTTCCCGACCAAGGCCGCGATTCGCTGAATGCACTATTGCAAACACATTGGCAGTTATCGTTGCCTGAAACCGGTAGTTGTAAGCGTGCAAGCGACATAATGTTTGCAGGGTCAACTACCGGCCTTGCATTATTAGGCATGCAAGCGGACCAATGCTTGCTGGTATGCGAAGAAAACTCAGCCGGTGAACAGAACGAATTCGATCATGTGCATGAGCTACTGGGCAACAGCGCGTATCTGACCGATCAATCTGACAGCTTTGCGGTATTGGACATTGCAGGATCCCATGCACTGTCCGCTATGGAGCGAGTGTGTACACTGGATCTTGAAACGTTTACGAATACACAGGTTGCACGGACGCTAATGGAGCACTTGTCAGTCATTGTTGAGAGGCCCACCAGCGACGGTCTGAGGCTGTACTCCCCGCGATCATCGGCGATGAGTTTTTTGCACGCCATTACCACCTCGCTGGCACTGAGCCAGTGATCATGCAGCAACAGTACATCACCACATCTGCGACAACGACAGGCAGTCAAAGCGCAGGGAATTACAAGACAACACAGAGGATTCATTAACGTGGCAACAGCGCCCGACAAGATCAAAGAGGCCCAAGGCGTTTGGAAATCCGGACGCGGCAAAGGACGGCATCGTCCCAAAGGGCGAGAGCTGAACGATGTTGCGCTGGAGCAAATCACGAGCTTACTGGGCAATCGCGAGCTTCGTGCAGATCTGCTGATAGAACACTTGCATTTGATTCAAGATGCTTATGGGCATATTTCGGCCAATCACGTGCGTGCGTTGGCAGAGCTCATGCGACTCTCACAAGCCGAAGTCTACGAGGTGGCAACGTTCTATGCACACTTCGATGTCATCGGCGATAACGAGGCACCGCCGCCTGCGCTAACAATTCGTGTGTGTGATTCTCTGGCGTGTGAGCTTGCCGGGGCACAACAACTCATGACCGCTCTGGAATCAGAACTGGATGCCAGTCAGGTCCGTGTGGTTCGAGCACCGTGCATGGGTCGTTGCGATACCGCCCCCACACTGGAGCTGGGCCACAAGCACATCGATTTCGCCACCGTCGACAACGTCAAACAAGCCGTTGCATCAGGCGACACGCATGCCGTTATTCCTGACTATCAAACGCTGGATTCCTACCAGGCAGGCGGAGGGTATCAACAGTTACAAGCTATTCGCGATGGCAGTCGCAGCGTTGATGAGATACAGGATGCAATCGCTGAATCCGGTTTACGTGGTCTCGGCGGTGCAGGCTTTCCCAGTGGTCGCAAGTGGTCGTTCGTGCGTGCTGAAGAAGGCCCTCGATATGTTGCGGTCAACGGCGATGAAGGCGAGCCAGGAACCTTCAAGGACCGTTATTACCTTGAACGCGAGCCTCATTTGTTCCTTGAAGGATTGCTCATAGCAGCCCATGCCGTTGATGCAGCCAAAGCCTATATCTACATGCGCGATGAGTACCCTGCCGTGCTGCACATACTTGAAAAGGAAATAACCGCTCTGCAAAACGCAGGCATCATTGCAGCAGATTATGTGGAAGTGCGACGTGGCGCGGGTGCTTACATCTGCGGGGAAGAATCCGCCATGATCGAATCGATTGAAGGCAAGCGTGGCCTGCCGCGCCATCGTCCCCCGTATGTGGCACAAAAGGGCTTGTTCAATCGCCCAACACTGGTCCACAACATCGAGACGCTGCACTGGATAGCGCGTATTTGCCGCGAAGGCCCTGAAATACTCAATAGCGTGGAAAAAAACGGCCGCAAGGGCCTGCGCAGCTATAGCGTATCGGGGCGCGTCAAGCAACCCGGTATCAAGTTGTTGCCGGCAGGTTCTACCATCACCGATATCATTGAAGCGGCAGGTGGCATGCTCGATGGTCATACGTTCAAGGCCTACCAGCCCGGTGGCCCCTCCTCCGGACTGCTACCCGCCAGCATCGACTCGGTACCCCTGGATTTTGACACCCTACAACCGTACGGCACGTTTATCGGCTCTGCGGCTGTTGTGGTGCTGTCTGACAAAGACAAGGCACGCGATGCTGCCCTTAATATGCTGCGTTTTTTCGAAGACGAAAGCTGCGGTCAATGCACACCCTGTCGAGTGGGCTGTGAAAAGGCTGTAAAACTGATGGAGCAGAAAACCTGGGATACGCAACTGCTTGAGGAGTTGTCAACCGTCATGGTGGATGCGTCAATCTGCGGTCTTGGTCAGGCAGCACCCAACCCCATTCGCCTGGTCATGAAGCACTTCCCGGAGGAGATCTAGATGTCACACACTACCGCTGCTGCTTCCACTGCAATGCAAACCTCTGCTGAGCCAACGGTCACATTCACCCTGGATGGTCAGGAGGTCACCGCATTCGCCAGTGAGTCCCTGTGGGACATCGCCAAGCGCCACGGCAATACCCTGCCGCACCTGTGTCACGCCGATGAGCCGGGTTATCGCTCGGACGGTAACTGTCGTGCTTGCATGGTCGAGATCGAAGGAGAACGTACCCTGGCGGCCTCGTGTATCCGGACGGCCTCTGAAGGCATGGTTGTGAACACTAACAGCTATCGGGCAACCGCCGCGCGCAAGATGATCATTGAACTGCTGCTGGCCGATCAACCTGAGCAAGCTGCATCACGCGATCAGTCATCGCACCTGTGGTCCATGGCAAGCTTGCAAGGCGTTGAACGAAGCCGCTTTCCCAAGGTGGCCTTCGATAGCGTACCTACGACTGATGCCTCGCACATCGCTATGCGCGTTAATCTGGATGCCTGCATTCACTGCAACCTGTGTGTGCGAGCCTGTCGCGAGGTACAGGTCAACGATGTCATCGGCATGTCTGGTCGTGGACGCAATGCACGCATCACCTTCGATCAGGCAGATCCCATGGGTGAGAGCACCTGCGTGGCGTGTGGCGAGTGTGTTCAGGCCTGCCCAACTGGTGCACTGATGCCCACCACGGCGATCGATGAGGCGCAAGTGGGTAATACGGCTGGTTTTGATAAAGAGGTGAAATCTGTATGCCCGTATTGCGGTGTGGGATGTCAGGTGAACTTCAAGGTACGCGACCAGAAAATCGTCTGGGTGGATGGTGTCAACGGCCCCTCCAATGAGCAGCGATTGTGTGTCAAGGGGCGCTTTGGTTTTGACTATATTTCACACCCGCACAGACTTAAAAAACCCCTGATCCGTCGTGATGATGCACCGGCTAAGGGACTCAATGTAAACCCCGGCAACCTGATGGAATACTTCCGTGAGGCCAGCTGGGACGAAGCACTGGATGCCGCTGCAGACAAAATGATCAAGCTGCGTGACACACAAGGTGGTGAGCGAGTGGCAGGCTTTGGCTCTGCCAAGTGTTCTAACGAAGAAGCGTATCTGTTCCAGAAACTCATCCGGCTGGGCCTGGGCCATAACAATGTTGATCATTGCACCCGTCTGTGTCACGCCTCGTCTGTATCAGCCCTCCTGGAGAACGTTGGATCAGGCGCCGTTACTGCCACCTTCAACGAAATCGAAAACGCTGACTGTGCCATTATCATCGGTGCAAATCCCATCGAAAACCACCCGGTGGCGGCCACCTACTTCAAGCAGTTTGCGAAGCGCGGAGGCACACTGATCGTCATGGATCCGCGCGGTATGGGACTGACGCGCCATGCAACGCACAGCCTGAAGTTCAAACCCGGCAGTGATGTGGCCATGATCAACGCCATCATGCACACCATTGTCAATGAAGAGCTGTACGACAAGCAGTATATCCAGGGCTTTACTGAAGGTTTTGACGCCATCCGTGAGCATCTGCAAGGCTTCCCGCCAGAAAAAATGTCAGCTATTTGCGGTATCGATGCAGAAACACTGAAGACAGTCGCCCGCGCGTTTGCGCGATCCACGGCTGCCATGATCTTCTGGGGTATGGGAGTTTCCCAGCATATACACGGCACTGACAATTCACGTTGCCTCATATCCCTGGCATTGATGTGCGGTCATATCGGACGACCAGGAACAGGCTTGCACCCACTGAGAGGCCAGAACAACGTGCAAGGCGCATCCGATGCTGGCTTGATACCCATGTTCCTGCCAGACTATCAAAGCGTTGAAGACGACGGCGTACGCTCAGCCTTCGCAGACATCTGGGGCAATGACGATTATCTGCGACAAAAAGGCCTGACGATTACTGAGATCATGGATGCAATCCATGACGACAGCATCAAGAGCCTGTACATATTAGGTGAGAACCCGGCCATGTCCGATCCGGATGTTGTACACGCCAGAGCCGCACTGGCCAAACTCGAGCACCTGGTGGTGCAGGACATCTTCCTGACAGAAACCGCCAATTACGCCGACGTCATCCTACCCGCTGCGGCATGGCCGGAGAAAACCGGCACGGTCACCAACACCAACCGGCAGGTGCAAATGGGCCGTCCGGCAGTGCCCCCACCCGGCGAAGCCAGAGAAGACTGGTGGATAACAACACAACTTGCCAATCGTCTGGGCCTGAACTGGAATTACACGCATCCGCGTGAAGTTTTTGCCGAGATGAAACTTACGATGCACTCACTGGACAACATCACCTGGGAGCGTCTGGAAGAGACTGCGGTGACCTACCCAAGCCTGAGCGAAACTGACCCCGGCCAGGCTATCGTATTCGGTGATGGCTTTCCGCGCAAAGACGGCCGGGCGAAGTTCACACCCGCCTCCATCATTCCGCCCGCTGAAGCACCTGACGATCAGTACCCGATGATACTCATCACAGGCCGCCAACTGGAGCACTGGCACACAGGCTCAATGACTCGGCGTACCACCGTGCTCGACGCGCTCGAACCAGAAGCCAATTGCTCACTGCATCCGAAGACACTGCGAGCGATGGGGGCAAGCGCGGGCGATAGAGTGTGCATCAAAACGCGAGGCGGCTCTGTGACGCTCATGGCGCGTGAGGATCGAGCCGTTGCTGAGGGTCAGGTATTCATGCCGTTTGCTTTTGTTGAAGCGGCCGCCAACACACTGACCAATCCGGTTCTGGATCCTTACGGCAAGATTCCGGAGTTCAAGTATTCAGCAGCCAGCGTCAGTCTGGCAGACGTTGATCTCGAAGCCGCCGGATAGCACATCGCTCCACGGCTAATCATCTCTAACCTCATGCCGCACGCTGTGCGGCATTAACCCCTGGAAACACAAGCATGGCACACCTGACTGATATCGAGATTGCCCGCGCGGCTGACAAGAAACCGATTCAGGAGATCGGCGAAAAACTGGGTATTGGTAGCGAGCATCTACTGCCATACGGCCACGACAAAGCCAAGGTATCGGCACAATTCATTGCCGCCCAGAAAGACAAGCCCAATGGCAAACTGATACTGGTTACAGCGATTAACCCGACACCTGCCGGTGAAGGCAAAACCACCACAACGGTTGGCCTTGGTGACGGACTCAATGCGATTGGCAAGAAAGCGGCGGTGTGTATTAGGGAAGCGTCTCTGGGCCCCTGCTTTGGCATGAAAGGCGGCGCCGCAGGTGGCGGTTACGCACAAGTCATTCCTATGGAAGAAATGAACCTGCACTTCACGGGTGACTTTCATGCAATAACATCAGCGCACAACCTGCTATCGGCCATGATCGACAACCATATCTACTGGGGCAATGCGCTGGAGATCGACTCTCGCCGTATTGTCTGGCGTCGTGTACTCGACATGAACGATCGTGCCCTGCGTCAGGTAACCACAAGTCTTGGTGGCGCTACCAACGGCTTTCCACGCGAAGCAGGTTTTGATATCACGGTAGCGTCAGAGGTTATGGCCATTTTGTGCCTTGCCAATGATCTGCAAGATCTGGAAAAACGTCTGGGCGACATCATCGTAGCCTACAAGCGAGACCTGACACCCATCTACTGCCGTGACATCAAGGCTGATGGCGCCATGACAGTACTGCTCAAGGATGCGATGCAGCCAAACCTTGTACAGACACTGGAAAACAACCCGGCATTTGTTCACGGTGGGCCGTTTGCTAATATCGCCCACGGTTGCAACTCCGTGGTTGCCACCAAGACGGCACTGAAGCTTGCTGACTATGTGGTCACCGAAGCAGGCTTTGGTGCCGATCTGGGTGCTGAGAAATTCATGAACAT
>CAYGSW010000199.1:0-10794 GCA_964352535.1 uncultured Granulosicoccaceae bacterium
CCGGTATTTCCAGCGGCTTCTCAACGGGTGTCAGCAGATCGGTCAATTCGCGTATCAGCGCCTGTTTCAGGGCGTCTGAATCATTCACCTCCGATCTGCCGACTTGCCTGTTCAGCGCGTTCATGACACGAGAGGTGGCATCAATGCCCACGTCCGCCATAATCAGCTGGCTTTCGAGCTCTTCGAGTAAATCGGCGTCAATCGGCTTATTGCCGAGCATGAAGTCGAGGAGGTTGTCACGGAACTTTGACCGAGTGCGGACAAGCTTCTTATCCAGTGTTGCCGCCACCTCCGGAGCTTCGGAGCGTTGTTCCTTCTGTCGTTTGAGAAAGCTGAAAATACCCATTGAGTTGTTCTGGACAGACCTGATGTTATTTGAAGAAAAGCGACCGCTTGTCGGTATGATGAACGCGACGTAAAGTCAAGAGTATGCGCGATGTGCCGGTTACTCAATACATCAATTTACAGCGGCTGGCCCGAGCATGGTAGGGCAAGCGCTGCTCCATGGTTTTTTTGTTGAATAAATCGCTCTAACGTCATGGCACGCGCCTCGAAATCGGTACCGACAGGAAACAGAAAATCGAACTCACGGGCCGCAAGTGCAGCGCCGGGTGCGGTGCGTATCATCGCTGGGCGCTGGCGTGGTCGAAAACTGGCTGTGCCCGATGTGACTGGCCTGAGACCCACTGGCGATCGTGTACGTGAGACGCTGTTTAACTGGCTCCAGCCACATGTGGCGGGTGCTCGATGTCTGGATCTGTTTGCAGGTTCGGGGGCCCTGGGTTTTGAGGCTTTGTCCCGTTACGCTGGCAGTGTCGCGTTTGTCGAGCCAGATTCTGAAGCCTGTCAGGCGTTGGTGCTGGCAGCCGAGCAGATGGGTGTAAATCTAGCAGTGGATCAGCTGCCAGGCGCAGTATATGCCCCCAATGAAGAAGACGCCATGGTTGCTCAACTGTATCCGGGTCAGGCCATGTCTGCGATCAAGGAATGGCAAAAAAGTGACGAAGTGCCTCAATTCGATCTGGTGTTCATTGATCCGCCTTTTCATTTAAAATGCCAATGGAGCATGCTGGAGGTGCTCTGCGAGTCACTTTTGGAGGAAAACGCGCTGGTGTACATCGAGTCGCCAGTTGATTTGCCGGTTCCCTATCAGCTTCCTGCGGGTTGTGAAATAACCCGCGAAAAACGCTTTGGTCATGTAATAGCACGCCTTGTGCGTTTTTCATCGACGGTGTGAAGCACGGATTTATAGACATTGCGCAAGCATCAAGGTGTTTTTTTGCATTGCAAAATAATCCCGGATAGCCCAAACTTGAATCTCTGATTCATCGGGTGCACCTCATCCATGCGTGTTACTGCAATCTATCCCGGGACGTTCGATCCCATGACCATCGGGCACATCGATGTGGCACGGCGAGCCAGCAGTATGTTTGACGACCTTATTGTTGCCGTTGCTGCCAGTACCAATAAGGGGCCGTTCTTCTCACTCGAGGAGCGCGTCGATATGGCCACGCAGATTCTGGAAGATCTCGAGAACGTAACCGTTCAATCGTTCGGTGGATTGCTGATGGATTACGCGCGCGATGTGCCTAGTAGAGTCATTGTCCGGGGCCTGCGCGCAATCTCTGATTTTGAATACGAAGTACAGATCGCTGGCGTGAACCGGCACCTGGCGCCTGAAGTGGAAACCGTCTTTATTGCTGCAGCTCAGGAGTACACCTTTTTATCCTCCAGTATCGTAAGAGAGATTGCCAGAATGAACGGAGATGTCAGCGAATTTGTCCATCCGGTGGTCATTGATGCTTTCGCCAGTCGTCACCAACATGTCAAATTGAAAAGTGGGGAGTAAGTGCAGTGGCTCTGCTGATTACCGACGAGTGCATCAATTGCGATGTGTGTGAACCTGAATGCCCTAACGATGCTATCTACATGGGTGAGGAGATCTACGAGATTCATCCGCGTTTGTGTACCGAGTGTGTCGGGCATCATGATGAGAGCCAGTGTGTCGTGGTATGCCCTGTAGACTGCATTGTTCTTGACCCGGATAACTCTGAAACACAGGATGAGTTGTTTCTTAAATACGAAGCTTTGATGAAGGACAAACCCGGGTTGTGACGCAGGACGGTGATCTGTTCTCGTTCGGCACTCTGATGGATACCGAACTACTCGAGATTGTGTGCGGACAAAGCCTCGACACGATTATTCGAGAACCTGCTCACATCAAAGACTACATAGCCCTGTGGGTGCAAAACGATCACTATCCGGTGCTTGTGCCTCGTGAAGGCGCCACCACACAAGGGGTAATCATCAGAGGCCTGACGGACGAAGCGCTGGATCGGATCATTTTCTTTGAAGGCGGGGAGTTTAGCTTACAGAACGTTGAAGTACAGAATGCGCGGAATGTGCGTGAGAGCGTCATATTTTTTGCTGACAATGCGCTTAAATCAGTCAGTGATACGCCCTGGCATCTGGAACAATGGCAGAGAGCCACCAAGCCTGACACCATGCCAAGAGTGACCCGGTATATGCAATGTTACGGGGTGATGAGCGTTGATGAGGCGGATGCTTACTGGTAACCATTTTCTGGTTGTCAGAAGCTCTGAACCCGATCAGCTTGAGTTTCTAATCACGTTATACGTAGCATTCAGGACAAGAGCGCCTTGACGATAACATTGCTAACCCAGTCGAACGCGCAGCTTGTCAAGCAATGAATCAAACAGCCTCAACAGCGCATAGCAGTGCTGATCCAAAGAACGCTTCCGCTGGCACCAGAAAAGGCCGTTCACTGGGCACACGAGTCAGCTTGATTGTCATTGGATGTGCTGCACTGTCCATCACTGTGCTGGAGTTGCTGGCAGCCACGGGAGATATTGATGGCTCACTCTGGGTAGCACAATTCAACAAGGCAAAGATTGCGCACGTTCTGTCCTCATCGATGGCGGCACATGTCGGCAACGGCGATGCCGACGGGGTACGTGCACTGCTTGATACCTATCCTCCCAACGCACTGCATCAGCGCATGGCTCAGGCTGAAGTCTTCGATATCGATGGCAAGCGTCTGGTTAACTTCACACCTGCTGCCTTTGAAAGCCGTGAAAAACTTTCTGAATCTCTTCCGTGGAAGCCTGCATTTATTTCAGAGGCTGCCAATGGGCGTGAGCAGATCAAACGCGTTGATGGAACGGATTATTGGGTGGCAACGCCGATTGTTGTTCCCGGTACCAGCGACAGGGTAGGCACTTTCCTGTTGCGCTACGACGTTGGCATCATCAAGGACATTTCCATGGCTCGGGTTGTCAACCAGATTGCTGTGGCCGCAGGCCTGCTGTTATTTCTGATTTTCATGCTGGTGATAGTCACTCGTCGGATGCTGTCAAAGCCGCTGACGGATATAACCAGCGCAACTGCAACGATTGCTGCTGGAAACTATGAGCAGGCCGTTCCATACTGTGACAGAAATGATGAGATAGGCGCCATATCCAGAGCGGTAGACATTTTGCGAACCACTGGACTGGAAGCGGAAGCGTTACGCCGTCAGACGGAAGCGGCAAGGGCTGCTGCTGACGAGCAGCGAGAAGCTGCAGAAGCTTCCGAGCGGGCACGTAGAGAAGAGTCAGATCGTCAAATCAAAGACGAGCTTGCCAAGGCTGAAGCTGACGCTGAGCGAAGCGCTGAGCTTAACAGACGCATAGAGCAACTGCGTCTGGCTGTTAACGCAGCGTCTGCTGGCGACTTCACCTATCAGATTACAAATGATGACAATGACGATGATCTGGCCAATGTGGCAAATGCGCTGACAAAACTATTTTCAGAATTGAACACCAGTATCGTGGAAATCGGCGATACGGCTCGCGAGCTCAATGGCGCTGCACACGATCTTACAAGCCTGAGTAGCACCATCACCAACTCAGCCAAACACAATGCTGAGCAAGCCTCACTGGCAACTGACACATCAAGGCAGGTTCGGTTATCGGTAGACACTGCAGAGACGTCAACCAATCAGATGAACGCATCGATCAAAGACATACTCACTAACACCAAAGAGGTTGCAACGGTTGTAGCCAGTGCCGTAGAACTTGCGCAAAGTACCGGTGTGAATGTTCGCCAGTTGGCTGAATCGTCTCAAGGGATCGGCAATGTCATCAAGGTGATCACCTCCATTGCTGAGCAAACCAATCTACTGGCCTTGAACGCCACTATCGAGGCGGCGCGTGCAGGTGATGCTGGCAAGGGATTTGCCGTGGTCGCCAACGAAGTCAAAGACCTTGCAAAAGAGACCGCCCGGGCAACCGAAGAGATCGAGCAACGCATCGACTGCATTCAGGCGGATACTGAAACAGCTGTAAAATCGATCAGTAATATTAACGAGATTGTTCAGCACATCAGTGAAATTCAGGCTACGGTTGCATCCGCCGTCGATGAGCAGGCAAGCACCACCAGTGAAATTAATTTGAATATTGTTGAGGTATCACAAGGCAATAGCAAGATTGGCGATCTGATTACTGAAGTGTCTGCACGATCCAACGATAGTCTTGCATCAGCTGGTAATATCACCCAAGCCGCGGCGCAAATGGATGGGCTTGCTGTGAAGCTGAACACGCTGATGAACCGGTTTCAGTAAGGGCCGTTTGCCCGCGCCGATGCCGGGCAAATTATTCCTGGCCTCAATAAAGGGCTGCGCCAGTTAAAAACTTCTTCGAGAAGTTTGGATGGGGTGGCTTTTTGCGTTTTACTGAAGATAACAGAACAGATTAGTCGACACTACTTCTGGCAGTGGGTGCAATAGAACGTTGAGCGTTGTCCAAGTACCCTTTGTTTAATAGGAGTGTTGCAATGATGGCATGGTTTACCCTCACGCCCATACACGTTGAGCGACTGCGCAAAGTATCCCGGATTGCCGTTGCTGTTGACGAAATCACGCAGTGTGGTGCCTCCTTGAGTGATCGAGCGTTGTAGCACGAGTTTTATCGTCTCCACCAGCTTGTCACATTCTTTTCGTGTCACTCTTCGTGCAGCGCGACCTGGCCGGACACCGGCAGTGAACAAGGACTCGCTGGCATAGATGTTACCCACACCCACAACAATCTGGCTGTTCATGATTAGGTTCTTGATGGCAACTTGCCGATTGCGCGTGGCCTTGAATAAATGGGTGCTATCGAACTCATCCGATAAGGGTTCTGGTCCGAGCTTTGCGAGCAGCGTGTGTTCCGGGCCGCCTGCCGGTTGCCACAATAGACAACCGAATCGCCTTGGGTCATGAAAACGTATGAGATTGCCCGAGTCTACGCTAATCTCGAAATGGTCGTGCTTGCGACGCGGCTCTTCACTGGTGCAAACACGCAAACTGCCAGACATGCCCAAATGAATAATGGCTGTGCCCTGGGCAACGCGTAGCAGCAAATACTTACCGCGCCTGTCGACCGCGGTCACGGTGTTGCCGTTGAGCATCTGGACATCATCGGGTATCGGCCAGCGAAGACGCTTGTCGTAAACAGCCAGCCGGGTTATGGATCTATTGAGAAGGTAGGGCTCGATACCGCGCCGTGTGGTTTCGACTTCAGGCAGTTCAGGCATCAGGGCTTCAGCTGTCAGGCAAAGAATCTGTGTCCAGTATATAGGCGCAAGCGGCTTCTTCGTGCTTCACTGCTGTGAATTGCTTAGTGTTGTAAACCATCAGCGTCTGCGCATTGCCGTTGATATCCGTTGCCTGAAGTCGATAGTCCAGACTGGGCTCGCCTGCTGGCGGTGGCCACGAAATAATCTGTTGAGCGCTGATGCCCTGCCAGGATTCCAGGATTTGCGGAGACGACAGATCGTGGCTGGTGCCATTTTCTTCCATTCTCACCAGCAGTTGCAGGGGCGCCGTAAACAATTCGAGTTTTGCCAGCGCAGTCATGCCGCCATTCACCAGCGACAGCACCCATTCGGGCGCAAACTCCACCGTATTGCCACGTTGCACATACCGTCTCTCTCCGCGCAGATCGGTATGACCTATGCGGTACTGTTGTTCGTTGATGTAGACAGTTGCAAGGGGTGTCACAAGCCCGGCTGCCTCAAGATCAACCTCATCGGCCTGGTACTGGAACGTGGAGGGTGTCAGTGCACTGAGTAAGGGTTGCAGGCGTTGTACGTTGACGGCCAGATTGCAAGGCGACTGAATCTGCCAGCCTTCGTCATTCCTTGCCAAGTTCATGTCGGCAAAATCCGGACGCACAATACGAACAGTGGATGCCAGATCATCAAGAGGTTGTTGTACGTTGATGGATTTTGCGTCCTGCCACAGCTGATAGCTTATGCCCGCAACGAGTACACAGAACGTTGCGCCGAGTATCGTTGTCCATCGCTTTACTGACTGTGTGTGCCCTGTCATGCAGGCACCTGCTCAGTTGCCACGTCGACGACGCCACCGAACAACACCGGCAATCAGACAAAAAAACAGAGGCAGTGCAGCAAGGTACACGGTACTCAGCAAGACAATGGAACGGTTCGACAATGACAGTTCGCTATCAGGTGCGCGTTGTGACACAAAGGCCAGGGCATCGGCATCACCGGTTAGCCACAATGCCAGTGATTCCATAAAGCTCTGGTTTGAGCCATTGCCAACGAACTGTGAGGCTGCAAAGTCGGCATCACCAATAACGGCGAAACGCTGAGTTCCCTGTGCAAGGGTTCGCTCGATGGTAACGCCCAGCAGGAGAGGTCCGGCCACCTCATCGGTATTGTCATCAAATTCGATGGCGCCAGACAGCTGCCCGGTTTCTGTCCAGCTGGTCTGTGGTGTCTGTAGCAGAGGTTCCACGACTTGCCCGGCAAGTCTGGTCACTGCGAGGGCTTTTGCCTGGGGTAACAGGACAGGGCTTGTAAGGGTCTGGGTAACAGGATGTGCAGGGAATCTGTCCAGCAGTACAAAATCCGGCGAGTCTGCCGCTAGCGCTTGACTTGCGGTATCGATAACAGTGCCTGGCAGTATGTCAATGCCCAGATTGTCCGATAGAAGGCTCAGGTCAGGCCCTGTTGCACTATGGCTGGCGGTTTCTGCGAGCCACATTAGGTTCCCACCCCGCTTTATATAGTCATCCAGACTGGCCAGTTCTCCCGGAAAATAAGGGCTCTTGGGTGCAGCGATAACGACAAGATCAATGTCGTCGTCAAGATAGGGCTCACTGACCAGACTCTGCTCACGTGCAAGCAGGCCAATGTTCGCCAGGCGTTCGCTCATTATCTGCCAGTCATCATTGGCGGTACCAGTTGGTCGTCGCTCACCGTGGCCTGTTATAAAAACCAGAACGCGATCACCGGTGCGACTAAGCTGTGTGAGACTGTCAGCCAGGCTGCGTTCTGACAGATTTTGCAGGCGCTGCTCGCGCGTTGCCGTGCGCAGAATAAGCTCGCCCCCCAGGGCTGCATTTAATGTTCGCGCTTGTGCAGGGTCGGTTTCGGGATTTATGAAACGCAGGCTGATGTCTGGTTTATGTTCCTGAAATCGTGCAACCAGCAACTGCACTGCCTCTCGCTGTTGCGGGTTTGGGCCCAATACTGCAATGATCTCTACCGGTGTGTCCAATGAGCTCAGCAAGGTTTGTGTTGTTGTCGCCAGTGAGTGCCGATCATTGGCGGTGACATCCATGCCGACATTAAAACGCTGAGTGAACCAACCCGATAGCAGGACAACACCTACTACCAGCACCGACAGCACAATATGCAGCTTTGAAGAACGAGCGCTCATCAGTAACCGTGCTGTCGAAGTGAGTCGAGGCGCACGATTGTGAGGCCAAGAAACATTAGTATCATCAGAAAAAAATAGGCAATGTCTGCACTTTGCAGATAGCCTTGAAAGAAGCCGCTCAAGTGATTGGCAATTGACAACTGACTGATGGCCTGTATCGGCAGCTCACCGAAACTTGCACTGCCCAGAAGCCAGAGAAGCACCAAGAGGGCCAGGCTTGAAATAATAGCTACCACGCTGTGTTTTGTCATTGAAGAGAAAAACAGACCGCAAGCCATGCTGGCGCACGCGCACAATGCAAGCCCTAGTGCCGATGAAAACACCACAGGAAGGTCAATAGGGACAAAGGCACGCATGATCAGCAGCATTCCAACAGCCAGCAACACAAACAGCAGTGTCACAAAGCTCATGCCGAAAAACTTACCGAGCACCAGAGCCGGTGTGGATACAGGTGCTGATTGCCACAGCGCGTAGGTGTGCCGACTGAATTCGTCACTGAATGCACGCATGCCGAACAAGGGCGCGACAAACGTGAAAGCCAATGCCAGTGGTTGCAGGTACCTGACGCTCATGTAACCACTAAGCCCCACCGGATAGTCTTGCAAGGCAAGTTGATCCTGGACACCGATAAACGTTTCCAGCTGCTGCAGAAACAGGTAGCCGAAAAGTAACGCAAGGATGGCAGCAATTATCCAGGTTTGAGCGCTGCGCATAAGGGTCAGGAACTGGTGTTTTGCAATGATGAGAATCATGATGTTGCACCGTGGAACAGGGCATCCAGATCCTCGCCATCGGCCAGAACGTCGGCAACCAGTTTGCCTTCATGGATAACAGCTACGCGGTTGCAGGTGCTTTGAGCTTCACTGAGCAGATGGGTTGAGAACACGACAGCCTGATCACAGGCGTAGTCACGAATAAGCTCGCGCATGGCTTCCAGTTGCTGAGGGTCAAGCCCGTTTCCCGGCTCATCCAGCAGCAGCACTGTGGGTTTGTGAATGATGGCCTGCGCCAGACCAACACGTTGTCGATAGCCTTTTGACAGGGTAGCAATGAGCTTGCCTGATACCTTTTTCAAGCTGCACTGATCAATGACTTCATCCTGACGCTCGCGCAGCACTGAGCCACGCAAACCTCTGATCTGTCCACACAGGCGCAAGTATTCATGAACCCGCATGTCGTCATAGACCGGTGGCTGATCAGGCAGAAAACCGATTCGGCGGCGTGCCTCGAGTGGCTGCTCTTGAAGAGAATGGCCATCTATAGTGACTGATCCGCCATCAGGGACCAGCATGCCGCACAACATTTTCAGGGTTGTTGATTTGCCAGCACCGTTCAGCCCCAACAGTCCCAGGACATCTCCGCGTGCCAGGCTCAGCGTTATCCCGCTCACAGCCGCATCCTCGCTGAGTGTGCGATGTAGATTGTCAGCGTGAAGAACACGGTTGGCATCCACAGAATGGGGTGTCTTTGTGCCTGCGCTGTTGGATGATGGTGGTGTTGAGACTGGGACGGGCACGGTTTTGCCTGGCTGGAGTCAGCGAAATGTGAGGTGAGTCTGAGTATAGTCTTGCAGCTGTCGTGCCTGATATGGGTAGTGGCAATAATCCCGACCACCGTTCAGCTCATTTACGCTTTTAAGAACTTTTGAGCGCTGTCTGGGACTGAAGTCCCGTTGAAATAAATTACTTTCACACAGCGCCGATCGATTGAACGCTACCGAGCCAATTTGGCAGGTACTTTGTGTATGGTTAGCGGATTACATTAATTTTAAGAGAGGTATTGGATTTGTTCCTTTTAGGTCAATGGGATGTTTCGTTCTGGTTTTTAGTGGCCTGGACTGCCGTCAGCTGCCACATAACGTTGTTATCAGTCACCATCTTCCTGCATCGTAGCCAGGCGCATCGTGCCGTTGATTTGCATCCGGTATTGCAGCACTTTTTTCGGGGCTGGTTATGGCTCACTACCGGTATGATCACCAAGGAGTGGGTATCGGTACATCGCAAGCACCACGCACGCTGCGAGGGTCCTGAAGATCCGCATAGTCCGCAGATTTACGGCATCAGAAAAGTGTTGCTCGAAGGCGCTGAGTTGTACAGAGAGGCGGCGGCGGATGATGAGATTCTTGGAAAATTCGGGCATGGTACGCCGAACGACTGGGTAGAGAGAAATGTGTATTCACGTTTTCCCGTACTCGGTGTATCCGCACTTGCTGTGCTTGAGTTCTACCTTTTCGGCCTGGCTGGCATTGCTGTTTTTGCCGTTCAGATGCTGTGTGTACCTGTGCTGGCCGCGGGCGTCATTAATGGTCTGGCGCACTTCTGGGGTTACCGCAATTTTGAAACCGACGATGCGGCTACCAACATTACCCCGATTGCTGCGATCATCTGCGGTGAAGAGCTGCACAATAACCATCACGCCTATCCGTCTTCAGCGCGCTTTTCATTGCGAAAATGGGAGCTGGATCTGGGCTGGGTGTATTTGCGTGTGTTCAGCTTTCTTGGCCTGGCAACGATTCGCCGCGTGGCACCGCGACCGCACTTCAATGCTTGCAAGACGTCCATGGATGTGGATACCGTAAAAGCGATAATTTCAAGTCGGCTGCATGTCATGGAGTCCTACGCCAGCAGGGTTATAAAGCCTGTGTACGCCACCGAGTTGAAATCCAAGCGTGAGCATCGTAAGACCCTGAAGCAGGCCGGGCGTGACCTTGGCAAAGTGGATCATCTGCTGGATGAAGCCGGGCGGATTCGGGTAGCGGCAGCTCTGGCAGCCAGCGATTCATTGAACACCGTTTACGATCTGCAGAATCGGCTTCAGGCCATCTGGCACAAAGCAGGTGCTAATCAGGAAGCGTTGTTACAGGCTTTACGGGAGTGGTGCAAGGAGGCTGAGGCTACGGGCATTGAATGTCTGGAAGAATTTGCCGCGCGGCTGCAGGGCTATCAGTTAAAGCCCTTTTATGGCTAAAGAGCCTGCAGCAGGCCGATGTGTGCGATGGTAGAGCGTAGCTACTCATTAGCTACGTAGTCACTCTGCAGAGGCTGCGCTGTAACTGCGCAGTTACAGCG
>CAYGSW010000200.1:0-8967 GCA_964352535.1 uncultured Granulosicoccaceae bacterium
GGCCGAAATATCGCGCTTTCGCTCGATCAGCTTATTCTCGGACAGCCTCCTAGTCGAGTGTTATGTCCTGTTACAACGATTCTTTGTTGGCTGGAGACTTCAGGTAGACAGCTATCGCTCTTAGATCCTCAGGAGAAAGATGAGCAGTACCGTGCTCTATCACCGTAGCCATATGTCCACCTGAAAAATCGCCTTCTGGCGTCATTCCGATTTCGAGATAAAACATCAGATCGTCCACTGTCCAATCCTGAAGCGCCGCTGCTGTAATTGCAGGAACCTTAGAACCGTCAGGCCCTCGGCTGTTGCCCGATAGTCGCCTATCACTCACACCACCGACGATATCCCGTTGCGCGTGACAGGTAGCACAATGTGCAGGGCCTTCGACCAGATACTCGCCACGTTCGACAAACAGACCGGGCCTGTAATTTTCGGGTACATATAACGACTTCCAAATACCTAGCCCAGCTCGTGCAATATCGGGAATCAGCAACTCGTGCTCTTCCGATGCAGTGGATACAGGCGCAGTAGATTGCAACCACGCGTACAAGTCAGCAATGTCCTGGCCAGACATGAGCGCGTATGCCGGGTACGGAAACACAGGCCAATAATGGCCACCGTCAGGGCGACGGCCATTGAGTACCGCCTGAGCGAACATCTCCAAAGACCATGTACCGATTCCCTCCTGTGCATCACTACTGATGTTAGGTGATACGAATGTTCCAAAAGCACTATCAAGCCTTACACCACCGGCAAGTAGCCTTCCCTCGTTCGCCGTATCGGTATGACAAGCGACACAACCGCCAGCCCTTGCAACCAACTCACCACGATCTGTATCCACTGAGGGTAGTGGATTGTTTAATGCCAACGCTGCCATTCGCAATTGTTCATTTTGATCATTTCGCGTGTGCGCTGACCAAAGAAACGATAGGCCACCCGTTACAAGGAGAAAAGTAACAAAGAGCGGAGCCCAACGACCTACCATCAATCAGTCCTGATCAAGTCGGAATCGTTCATGACACGCAGAACAGTTTTTGACAGTCTTGAAAAATATGGACCGTACCGCTCGGCTCTGATGGTCGACGCTCTGGGTACCGTTGCTCAGATTATTGGCGACCGTGAGCAGAGCCTGACTGTCGTTGGTGAATTTTTCTGCAAGTGCGACAAATTCGTCCCAGTTATCCCAAATTGCAGGCAGAGCCTCGGTAGCCGTGCCCTCACGACTTTGCTCGGTGTCCGGAAACAAAGAAGGGATCTTTTCACCGTGTGTCACAAAGGCTTGTCCCGCCTCCTCCACCGCGACAAGATCGAATGACGCTTTGCCTTTGAGCATATCGCCAACACTTTTAGCATGATCGCCCAGGATTGACATACCGTCCATACGCTCTTTGACAATACCCATCGCACCGGTATGCGCCAAAGCCTGCCCCGCAATCACCACGACACTGAGTAAAAATGCCGCCGACTGAACACTATATTGTGTGTACATGATTCACCGTGTTGTCGATTATTGAGTAATCTGTTTTTGTCGCGAAGACTATGCGACAACCATTGTTAATTGCATCATCATGATGAATGGACATCGGCTGCAACTTGTCGACGACGCTATTGCGCACTGACCACAACATCGCCCTTCATACCCGCCTCATAGTGACCGGGTTGCAAGCACGCAAACTGGAACGTACCAGCTTCGCTGAATTGCCAGATGACATCCCCTGATTCTCCCGTTTTTAGAGATACAGAGTTCGGTTCATCATGCTCCATGCCTGGGAAGCGTTTCATGAGCTCATGGTGTTCCAGAATTTCTGCCTCGGCGCCGAGAACAAACTCATGAACCAACTGACCGCTGTTCGTCACTTTGAAGTGTATTGTCTCACCCGCCTCTACAGTCAGCTCGGACGGTGTGTAAGCCATTGAGTCACTCATGTCTACCGACACAGTTCTCGTGACATCGTCTGCGGAGCCCGGCACACCAGCCATACTCTCATGATGCCCTTCGTCGCCACCATGATGATCGTCACCATGCCCATGACCCTCTCCGTCGCTGTGATCGCCGAATGAGCACGCCGATAACAGTACGACAAACGACAGACTCGCCAGTGCGAGTGGCGCCTTTGATGATAGCGATTTGATTCGAAGTTGCATATGACCAATGTACTCCTGTGGCGTTGTTTGGGTGATCTATTCGGCGGACTGGATATCGGTAATGAATAGTTTGCCGCCCTCTTCCATCGCAACAAACTTCACTTTATCGCCTTTGGCTACACCCTCTAATAGGGTTGGATCTTTCACAGTGAAGACCATGGACATGGGAGGCATATCCAGGTTGACGATTTCACCGTGCTTGATGGTGATTTTTGCGTTCTTCATGTCGATTTTTCTAATGACACCATCCGACATGCTATCGGCATAGACTGGGGCCAGTGTTGCCAGCACAACGGCAGCAGTGAGTACGAGAGATTTGAACATGGGTATAAATTCCTGATTGTGGTTCGAAAAGAGTGGTTCGGATTTTTTATCAAAACGCACAGTGCGTTAAGTGGACATGAATGGAGAGATTGCTAGAACTTGGCACGACTTGCGATAGTGCGCTCTCGTCCCACATCAATTTCAAAGATCTCCCCGGTCTTGGGATTCATTGTGCGTGGATAGCTGACCCTCACTTTTGAGGACGGTCTACGCACAACAACCTCAATCGGCTCAGGTTGGGGTGTCTCACTCGGCGATGTCGGCACTACGTTTGGTTGAGGCTCTACAGCTGATGGAGAGCTTGTACTCTCAGAAGCCACTGAAGTTTTGCGCTCATGTGTGTGCGTAGGACGTGGATTATGGGAGGCTGTTTTTTCACCTGAGGCGAATCGATCTGGTTCTGGCAGTTCGCCGGTGTATTCATACGCCACAGTGCCTTCCGGGTGCTCGTACCAACCTGGATCAGAGTAATCACCGTGTGGCTGATCAGCCCGCACTTTGAGTATGCTGAACATCCCCCCCATCTCCACTGATCCGAACGGACCTTGTCCCGTCATCATGGCTTCCGTGTTATCGGGTAGCGGCATTTCCATTTCTGCCATATCCGCCATTCCCCGCTCACCCATAACCATGTAGTCTGGAATCAGCTTTCCAATTTTCCGGGTCATCTCTGAATGATCAACCCCGATCAGGGTGGGCACATCGTGTCCCATGGCATTCATCGTGTGATGGCTCTTGTGGCAGTGAAACGCCCAGTCACCCTCCTCGTCGGCTTTGAATTCAAACTGACGCATCTGACCAACGGCAATATCTGTAGTGACCTCGTAGTTGCGAGCACTACGAAACGTCGGCCCACCATCGGTACCCGTGATGAGGAATTCATGGCCATGTAAATGGATGGGGTGATTCGTCATGGTCAGGTTGCCAAAGCGCATGCGCACCAGATCATTTTTTCGAACGTTAAACGAATCAATACCCGGAAAAATCCGGCTGTTCCAGGACCACAGATTAAAATCCAGCATAGTCATGATCTTCGGTGTCGCGGCGCCCGGTTCAACATCGTAGGCATTGAGTAACACACAAAAATCCCGATCAACATCGCTGATCAGTGGATGCTTCTCTTTAGGGTGTGTGACCCAGGAGCCCATCATGCCCATTGCCATTTGAACCATTTCATCACCATGAGGGTGATACATGAAAGTGCCAGGGCGCCGAGCAACAAACTCGTAAACAAAGGTTTTCCCAACGGGGATGCCCGGTTGATTCAAGCCTGTTACCCCATCCATGCCATTAGGTAACCGTTGCCCATGCCAATGGATACTCGTGTGTTCAGGGAGCTTGTTGGTCACAAAAATCCGTACCCGATCACCTTCAACTACCTCAATGGTAGGACCTGGGCTTTGGCCATTGTAACCCCACAGGTTCGCCGTAAACCCTGGTGACATCTCACGCACCACAGGTTCTGCAACCAGATGAAATTCCTTGATGTTGTTGTTCATTCGCCATGGGCAAGTCCACCCATTTGGCGTGATAACCGGGTTGTAAGGACGACCTGTCTCCGGTACGAGTGGGTCCATGGTCTCGGGCCCCATTTGCATAACCGGCTCGGGCAAGGCTGCCATCGAAAAGGTACTGACACTACTGACCGCTACGGCACCACCAGCCAATCCAGCACCTTTCAGAAATTCACGTCGTGAGCTCATGGTCTATTTCTCGCTATCAAGTTTCAGGTGTCGCACATCAATGCCCAGGATCGGCATCGGCTACCGCTCCAACAGCGCCGACAGATGCCATCGTGGGGTTGCCAATAAGCGTGGCCGACAGAGCGGCGTCACTCATCCAGAATTGCTCGTTTGCATCGATGGCTGATTGCACGATGCCAACCTGCCTGCGCGCATCCGCTAGTAACTCGAACACGCCAATCAACATGCCGTTGTAACGCAGCACGTTCTCCTCTGCGATCATCTCCTGCAGAGGCAAAATCTCAGACTCGTAAAAGCGTGCCACATCAAACGCGGTTCGATACGCTGAGTAGCTTTCACGCAACGTCGATGCTGCATCACGCAATGTGGCCTCCAATGTGTTGGCCGCTGCCAAGGATTGTGCATTCATTGCCGCCCGCTTCATACCGCCCCAATCAAACACCGGCAGGCCTATCTCGATCTCGTAGCCATCACCTGTAGTGCGTTCCCCGTCCTCATCGATTCGTTGTCGCAAAATGCCCAGCTCGATGTCTGTGTAGCTGAACGCGGTATTTAGCCCTTGTGCTCGTACTGCTGACTTAAGAGATGCTTCAGCCAGTTGAATATCTAGTCGATCAGCGGTAGCCACACGTCCAACCTCTGCGGTGGTACGAGGCTCTTCAGGTAGCTCAGGAAGTCGTTCGGGCAATTGCAACTGTTCAATCTGCTCAGCTGAGAGGCCCAGAATACGGATTAAGGATTCGCGTGCTGACAAAACATCATGGGTGGTGGTGGTTAAGGCTGTGGCTGCATCGGTATAAAACGATTGCTGCCGTGCCCGATCCAGACGACTGAAGTTACCTACCGCCTGCATCCGTTTAGCCAGCTCTGCACTGGCCTCGGCGCTCTCAAACACTTGTTGTGCATAATCCAGACGCTGTTCGGAGGCGATGGCTTTGACCCATGCTTGACGGACATCGGTGATATGGGATACCACATCGGCTGTGAGCGTGACCTGTGCTCGTGCCAACTCGCTTTTGGCTCGACGTTGACGAGCGGGCAGCGTGAACACATCGAGCAGGCCAAAACCAAGAAGCGCCGTCAGCTCTGTCTCACTACCGATCTCCATGCGCTCAAGTGCCAGCATCGGATTGGCAATACGTCCCGATTGTGCCGATTGCGCTGCTGACGCCCAGTTACTGGCAAGTTTTGCCTGAAAGCTTGGGCTGTTGGCTAGCGCGACCTGAATCGCACCGGCCTGCGTGAGTGGTGCTTTCAACAGCTCATCCACAATAGCGTTAGCATGCTCGTTATCAGTGCGCGTGCGCTTGAGGATGAGCTCAGCATCCGTAAACCCCTCAAGCGAGGTTGTGCTTCTACCTAGCGCTTCATCGATATCCAATGTTGCACAGCCTGACAGCACGAACGCGCTGAGCGAAATAAAGCTCAGCACTTTTAGTTTCTGGCTCAGAACACCCATTATTTTGAATCCATATCCTTATCGTGTGTATCTTCTGATTCGAAAGGCTCACGTGAATACACTCGCCAGCCTCCGATCTCTCCTACCCGATCATTTGCCTCTTTCCAGTCCAGCGAATCTGCAGCATCTTCGAAAGGCTGGTAGGCGCTGAGGGGCGATCGGTACTCGGGAACGCTCAAACCGGGCGCTGGTGATTCTGGATCAGTGGCCTCTGGTATGCTCTCCTCATGCTCGTGTTTGGCGTTGACAGGAGGGAGCGTGCCGAACACCAAAAGTGCACACACACCGACGATACCGACAGTCAAGTGGCTGAAATCGGGTCGCGAAAAGCTCATAAAATACCCTTTAGAAAAGGTGGTATCGCTCCATTAAGGCGGCGACAAATGTCTGGATGTCACAGCAAAGCGACTGAGATGTTCTGTTATCTGCATGAACGAGAACAAATGTAGGCCTTGACGATGACCATTCACGGTCACTGCGATGACAAAAAAGTAATCAGCATTGGCCTGAAAATTGTGACAATAGGGGCATGAAGATTTTGGTTGTCGATGACGAGGAAAAGCTCGCTGAATACCTGCGCAAGGGCCTGACGGAGGAAGGTTTTTCCGTGGATGTTGCCCACAACGGGATTGATGGGCTGCACCAGGCGCTGGAGAAAGATTTTGATGCTATCGTGCTTGATCGCATGCTGCCAGGGCTCGATGGACTGGCTCTGCTCAAAGCGCTACGCAGTCAAAAAACAACGCCGGTGATCATGCTCACGGCGGTGGGCGGAGTAGAGGATCGTGTTAGCGGTTTGACCACCGGAGCCGAGGACTATCTGGTCAAACCATTCGCGTTCTCAGAGCTGGTCGCACGGATACATGTGTTGATCCGGAGTAAACAACCGTCCAGTCACAGCACAGTCGAACCCACCACACTGGCATTGTACGACCTGGAGCTGGATCTGATCCGACGTAAAGCCAAGCGTTGCGGGCAACCATTGAGCCTTACTGCGAAAGAATTCAATCTGCTAACACTGTTGCTGCGCCGTCAAGGCCAGGTATTGTCCAGAACCACCATCGCAGAACAGGTCTGGGACATGAACTTTGACAGTGGCACCAACGTGGTAGAGGTGGCAATCCGTAGGCTAAGAACAAAACTGGATGTCCCGTTTGATACCGCACTTTTGCACACCGAGCGGGGTATGGGCTACGTACTGGAGCAGCGGACCGAGTGACTCAAGGTAAGGCCTTGCCCTCCCTGGGCCAACGCTTGTCGATGTGGCTGGCGATTCAGAGTCTTGTTGGGCTAGCGATCGTGTCAGTCATTGTCTACAGCGTCATCAGCTCACATCTGTCGAATCGGCGAGACGATTCGATCGCCGAAAAGCAAGCCCTGGTGCACCATCTGGTCTCCGAGACTCGTCAGACCGGTGATCTTGATGCGCTGCGACATAGCCTCGATGATTTCATGGCAGGTCATCATGAACTGGCATTGACGATCATGGACGAAACAGGGACCACTTTCTACCAAAGTAACCCGCCGATGGCTGTTAATGCTGTCAAGACGACACTGGCGTTTACCATCCAATCGCTCGATGATTCTGCTTTGACCACGACAGCAACACTCACACACGATGGTCACGCAGACGATGAGTTGTTACAACGTTTGGCCAACACACTGATTGGCGTGACGTTACTGGGCACACTGGTAGTGTCTGGTGGTGCCTACTGGTTAGTCCGTAGAGGATTGAAGCCCGTTGATGATCTGGCCACCCAAGCTGCCGCCTTAAGCGTACGATCGCTATCTGATCAACTTGATGGTACCGCTCAACCCGCCGAGCTGCAACCGCTTGTTGCGCAGTTCAACGCGCTCTTGCAGCGTTTGGCCGAATCCTACCAACGTCTTGAGAGTTTCAATGCCGATGTCGCACACGAGCTAAATACTCCCTTGACAACGCTGATCACCAGCACAGAATTAGCTCTTCGAAAGCCTCATCAATCGACCGGGCTTATCGATTTGTTAGGGTCAAACCTGGAAGAGCTACATCGCTTATCAGGCATTGTGCGCGATATGCTATTTCTTTCACAGGCAGAGCGTGGTAGTCGGGCTCGCTGCGTGCCTGTGGCAAGCCTTGCCTCGTTGGCAACAGAGGTTGCTGACTATCATGAAGCTGCTCTGGAAGAGGCCAGCCTGTATGTCGATATTACTGGTGATGCTGCCGGAGAGTTCGATGCACCACTTCTCAAACGTGCTTTGTCGAACCTTTTCGGTAATGCCATTACTCACGCAACGAAGGGCACGACCATTGATATCAGTATTGCCAAAGTTGACGATCATTACGTATCGATAGCAGTATCCAATCAGGGCGAAGGCATCCCTCAAGATAAACTTGGCCGCGTATTCGAACGCTTTTATAGAGCGGATACTGCGCGAAGTGGTGCCGATTTGCACCATGGGCTAGGTTTGTCGATCGTTGCTGGCATCGCTCAAATGCACTCGGGCCAGACGTTCGCTGGTTCCGCAAGTCAAACGACCCGAATCGGCATCACACTGCCGCTTTCGGCCAGAACACAACAACCAGCCGCAGTGAACTCAGTCGACGCTGAAGCTCTCGACCACCCAGCATCACTGCAACCTCATTTTGACTATGAGCGTGCGGGCTAGGTGTTGTGTCTGATCACGTCTATACATGGCAAGTGACCGCCTTTTTCGCTAACGATGTTAGCTGATGATGCGAATGTAATCGTATAGTTCATTTTATGTCATCAAGGCCGTCTATCGTGTATTTCAGGTACTGTTGCCAGACGCGAGAAACAGCTCCATGAAAAATATTATAGGCGTAGTCTTCATCACCTCTATCTTGACGTCCAGCGTAACAATGGCCGAGCATGAACTAGAAAAACCCATCGAACCACTGGTCGAGCAAGACACTCACCTGACTTGGCACCAATTTCGACATGAACTCAATAACTACACTCAGATTCAGGCTCAGATGACCCATGAAGGAATTGTGTACCTGTACGGTCACGTCGAGGATTCAACCGAGAAGATGCGAGTCGAACGGCTGGCCAAGCGTGTACGCGGTGCGATAATGGTTCGTAATCAGATCTCCACGGATTAACATAAGGAGACAGATGACAGACTCATTTATAACGAGTTAAATTTCAGTGTTAATGCACGTTCGACTGCGATAGCGAATAGTCGCTGCCCCTCATCGTCAGTGTCCATGTCAATTGCATGCCCTTGTGGTGCTGTTGCCAGAGTCTACACACTCTGCATCGGCACGCCCTCTGAAATGCCCTGTCGTGCCGCAAATCAGTTTTCAAAGTGTGTTGGCCGAACAGGCGGAAGACT
>CAYGSW010000200.1:9067-10792 GCA_964352535.1 uncultured Granulosicoccaceae bacterium
TGGTGGCGGCGTTATCTGACGCGGGCTATCCTATAAGAACGCAAACTGCGGTACTCGATGTTCAGGGTATGAATTGTGCCTCATGCATCGGTCGAATTGAGAAAGCGTTGCGCGCTGTGACCGGCGTGATCGATGCAAGCGCCAATCTAGCAACAGAATCTGCGGACATTCGATTTATTGACTCGATTGTCAGTGCAAACGCTATTGCTATTGAACTCACAGAGGCAGGCTATGTGTCGAGTGTCCGCAGTAATCAATCCAGAACTGAAACCGACCATCGTGCTGATCAGATCGCGCATTTGAGACGCTCTACGACAATAGCGGCAGCACTGGCTCTGCCCGTTTTTTTCCTTGAAATGGGAGCACATCTGTTCCCCGCTTTTCGCGAATTGGTCAGCGCAACGATGGGCGTAAAAAACAGCCATTACCTACAATTTGTTCTCACATCTTTAGTCCTTTTCGGACCGGGTTTCCATTTTTATCGTACGGGGTTCCCTGCCCTGCTCCGGGGTGTTCCCACGATGAATTCATTAGTCGCATTGGGTACGTCTGCAGCCTACGCTTTTTCAGTGGTTTCAACGTTCGCACCATCTTTGTTACCGTTTGGCACAACGAACGTCTACTTTGAAGCAGCCGCAGTCATCGTCGTATTGATTCTCTTTGGTCGCTATCTGGAAGCGCGTGCAAAGGGGCGCACCGGAGTCGCCATTCAGAAACTGATCGGCTTACAAGCAAAAACAGGTCGTGTCGAACGTGGTGATGCCATCGTTGATGTGAACATTGATCAGATTGTTCATGCGGACAAAGTACATGTGCGACCTGGTGAGAAATTCCCTGTCGATGGTATCGTGCTCTGCGGACGATCCTATGTCGATGAAAGCATGATTACGGGCGAACCAGTTCCTGTGGAGAAGCTCGTTGATGCACGAGTCATTGGCGGAACGATAAACGGTACGGGGGCGTTGACCTACCGTGCTACAGCCGTGGGCAAAGAGACGCTACTGGCTCAAATTGTATCCATGGTTGAACAGGCGCAAGGGGCGAAGCTACCCATTCAAGGTCTGGTTGATCGAATCAGTGCCTGGTTTGTGCCACTGGTTATCATCGTCGCCATTATCACTATGGCTGTATGGTTCGCCGTTGGCCCAGAACCCTCACTCAGTTATGCGCTAGTGGCAGGTGTTGCCGTGCTGATTATTGCCTGTCCCTGTGCCATGGGTCTAGCAACGCCAACTTCGATCATGGTCGGCACAGGTACGGCCGCGACAATGGGTGTGTTGTTTCGTCAAGGCGATGCTTTGCAACGGCTTCAGGGGACCGACACGGTTGCCATCGACAAGACTGGAACGTTGACACAAGGAAGTCCTGAACTGACTCACCTGGAATTGGCTAACGGATTCACAAAAGAAGATGTATTACCAATGATTGCAGCTGTCGAGGCCTCTTCGGAGCATCCGATTAGCGATGCTATTGTACGGGCGGCATCGATGAGAGACCTGCCAATACCATAAATACATAACTTCCTATCACATACCGGCTACGGTGTGCAGGCACTTGTCGACGGCCGTAACGTGCTCATCGGGGCTGATCGATTGATGACACGCGAGAACGTACCGATGGGTCAGTTGAAGGAACAAGGCGAAGCTCTTGCTGTGAAGGGAATTACGCCATTATATGCCGCTATTGATGGTCAAATCGCTGCGGTGATTGGCGTTGCAGATCCTA
>CAYGSW010000201.1:0-10754 GCA_964352535.1 uncultured Granulosicoccaceae bacterium
GCGGCGGCTGGTGAACTCTGAATCCTAATATTTCGGGTTGACGGACTACTAGAGATCTCCATACCTGATTGAGTGCGCGCACATCACTGTACCGCCACCACTGTAATGCCAGGACAATGAATATCAAAGTAACAAAGCGTATTATTATGACTGTTTCCATATATCACTATGCGCGGTTTGACCAGATTTGACGTTCGCTTATTGCACCAGAATCACATCGTTTCTTACCAGGAAACGCTCATCAAGTGTGAACCACAGTGGTTCAGCCGAGATGAGATCATCGCCGGGTAATGACGCCTGAACGTGAATGTGCTGATGCGGATCTGCCGTGTTGCCCGAATTACCTACAGCGCCAACGGGATCTCCCGTTTTTACCAGATCACCGGATGTAGCGATAACTGAGTCAGATGCAAGGTGCGCAAGCATCACAAACACTCCCTGGCAGTGGATAACGACATGGTTGCCTAACATATTGTTTCGATCCATTTGCGGGACAAGCATGTCGGCGACGCCATCAACAGCGATAGCAACGCTACCACTACAGGGTGATGTGACAGTGCGGCCGTAGATAAAATACCGAGTGGGATCTACAGGAGAGATGCCATCGGTGCCAAAGCCCCACTGATTGACACCAATTAAATCCAACCCATAGCTCTGCCCACGATAGGCTGCATATCGATCAGCCTGCAACGTCTTTAGAAGACTGTTGAATACGTTCCGGACTGACATATGAACATATAGAGATAGAAAGCAGCAACGATATTATTGTCTTCGATAGTGACCACGGCATCGGTTTCGAACTGGGTGCTGCGTTGAGTTACACGCTGAACGAAAACTATACACTGACCCCTGGGCTACGATATCGATACCTATCGAGCGATATCGAGTTTGACAATAATACTGGTGCTGCAGATCTAAGTTATATTGCACTTGAGCTCGGTCTGCTCTGGTCGCTTTGACAGGAAATAGCTAGCTGATCTTGTCGTCAAAGAGAAGGTGGTATCCCAGGATGAGCTAGTATAGAGTAATCCTGCCCTTGTCTTACTTTGATGTTTGATGACCCTGCAACTATCGAAAGCTGGGTAGCTACTTTCAGCCATAGCCGAATTCAGCCAATAGTTTTCTTTTTTCAACAGTCAAAAAAAGAGCTAGCGAGTCTATAGTCGTGACACATAAACAGCCGTATGTCATCGGGTAACGCCAGTATCATTTGAAATGACTAGCTCAAGCTTGCGTGTCAAGTAGATGCCCGAGATTAACGCTGCAACAAAGAGTATCACGGTGTAATTGCCGATACTCAGTACTGGCAAAGCGCCACCGGGGCAAAAACCCGCCAAGCCCCAACCAATGCCGAATATCAGTGACCCGCTGACCAGTCTCAGATCGATATCGGCGCGTGTTGGCAGAGCAAAACTGGTGTCAAAAAGTGGCTTTGAACGCGACAATACCCAACGGTATCCAAAGAACGTAACAACAACTGCTCCACCCATAACCAATGCCAGACTTGGATCCCATGAGCCTGCTACGTCAAAGAAATTCAACACCTTCGCGGGATTAGCCATGCCTGACATCGAAATGCCAACACCAAATATCAGCCCAACCAAGTAAGCGAACGATAGCTTCATACTTCAATCCCCAAAAGATGACGCGTGACAAATACTGTAATGGCGGTGCTTACCATAAATACCAGAACCGCCACGATAGAGCGCTGGGAAAGTCGAGCAACGCCACAGACGCCGTGGCCCGATGTGCATCCGCTACCTAAAGTTACGCCGATGCCAACGATAAGACCTCCCAGGATAGTCATGAGTAACGGCACTGGCACACTAATAGCGGGGGCTGAGCCACTGAGCCAACGGTGCAGCCATGGCCCGCTAAACATACCGATCAATACGGCTATCCGCCAACTTCTGTCCTCTGGAGACCGGGAGAAAATCGCCCCTGCAAGGATTCCGGTTGCGCCCATAATGCGGCCCAGACCAAACATCAACAATACGGCAGCGACTCCAATCAACAAGCCGCCGATCAAGGATGCCAAGGGAGTGAATTCAGTCGTCATACCGATATCCAGCGGGTGTTAAGGAACTGTCAAACCAACACCACCTTAGCGTTCTGTAGATGAATTCGAATTGACGCGTATCAATTTGCACAGACTCGTTCGTGGTTTACAATTGATCCGACCATTGAGGTTAAGAAACGGACACACTCGAATGCTCTTTCAGCCGATCTGATAGCGGCGAATAGACACTGCACGATCAAATTGCCACCCTGTTATCACCAGCTTCTGATTTGTGTGCTTTTAGATGTTCGGTAATCTGCGCAACATTCAATACCTTTCCTGTTGAGACAACTTTATCGTCTATGACCAGTCCCGGTGTAGACATAATGCCAAAGCGCGCAATGTCAACTATGTCAGTTATTTTCTCAATGTTGATCTCAATGCTGGCAGCTTTTGCTGCGGCTTCAGTATTCTGCGCCAATGCCTTGCATTTCTTGCAACCTGATCCCAGAATCTTTATGTTCATTTAAATCTCCTTTGTCAATTAGTGGTCAAACTAATAGCGGTTAAACTACACGAACCAATGTGTAGTGCTGTTAAAGATATAACCAATAAAAATGATTCCTGCTGAGACAATACCCATAAAGACACACAGCAAAGGCATCCTGACGACTCTCTTGAGCATGATCATCGCTGGCAACGACAAAGCAGTAACTGCCATCATGAAGGCCAGTGCAGTGCCCAGACCGACATTTTTCTTAACCAGCGCCTCGGCAATGGGTAAGGTACCAAAAATATCCGCGTACATTGGAATTCCTGCAACCGTCGCTACCAGCACCGACCACCACTTGTCCTGACCAAGCCATGCCGCGATAGCATTCTCCGGTATCCAGTTGTGAATCGCTGCACCAATGCCAACACCAACCACTATGTATATCCAGACACGATGTACTATCTCAAAGAGCTGGTCACCTGCATAGGAAAGACGTTCACGACGGCTGATGACACCATCGCTGTCATAATCGCTCAACGGACTTTGGAAAACGAAAGACTCCACCTGGTCGTCCATTTTCAGGTATCCAATCAGTGTTCCGCCTATTACCGCTAACGCGAGCCCTATAACGACATAGGCTAGCGCGATACTCCAGCTGAAGATGCTGGCCAATAAAATTACCGATGCAAGATCAACCAAAGGCGATGAAATCAGGAACGAGAACGTCACCGCCAGAGGCAGACCTGCGCTGGTAAAACCGATGAATAGCGGGATTGATGAACAGGAACAAAACGGTGTGATAGTTCCAAGCAATGCTGCAAGTGAATTTGCTTTCAAACCCTGACGCTTACCTAGAATCTGGCGGGTTCTCTCAGGCGGAAAATAGCTCTGTATGTAAGAGATACTGAATATCAGTACGGATAACAATATGAATATCTTGATGACATCATAAACAAAAAAGTGAATGCTTCCACCCATTCGAGTGGACGTATCCAAGCCCAGGCCTTCATGTACCAGCAAGGTGACCAGATCCGATAGCCACTGCATCCTCAGTAGTTGATCATTTAACCAGACAAGAACTTCACCCACATTGATGCTCCTTGATCACATAGCTGATAGGTTACTATCCTCTGCGTGTAAAGCGATATGCCCTGTGTTCATCATGGTATCTATCAGTACGCTGTGCGGTATTGATGTCGATCAACTGCACATCGAACCGGAAGGGAATACCGATGTGTACCTGGCCAATCGACCACCGAGCTGTACAGGAGCATCTATTCGCATGCGGGACGCGCGTCAAAGCAATTGCCTGATTGCCAGCTCCATCTGCTCTATCGTGACAGCCGCTGCTTGTCGGGTTTGCTCCAGCGATACAATATCGTGGCGCGGCACATGACACTCGATATAGACCTTGAACTTCGGCTCAGTACCACTGGGTCTCAGACTGATGCGCGATCCGCTGGCAAGCTCGAATTGCAGTAGATTACTTGCCGGCAAATCCAGTGTTGAGCGCTGAGCTGTAGCCGTCTCTATACGTACACCGTGCAGGTAATCAGACAAGGCATCAACGGCGTAAGGTCCGATTTTCTGCGGAGGATGTTCTCTGATCCTCTGGATTTTACTGGCAACTCTGGCACCGTCTTCGGGTTGAGTAAACGCTATATTAATTGTGCGATTGGTGGAATAGCCCGCACGCAGATAAATCTGGTCGAGCCTGTCCAATACCGTTTGTCCCTGGTTGGCACACAGACGCACCAGCTCGGCAAACAGCACAGCCGCTGAGATACCATCCTTGTCACGCACGGCAGCACTCACCGAGTAGCCTATCGATTCTTCATAACCGAACACAAACACGCCACCTGACTGTTCGAGCTCCAGAGCACGTTGCCACACCCACTTCAGACCAGTCAGCGTTCGTACGCTGCGTACACCGTAGTTTCTGGCGATCTCATCAATCAGCATGGAACTAACGACTGTGGACACAACGAAGGCATCAGGTGGCAACGTATCTGCTGTTGTATAGGAATCCAGTAGATAGTCAGTAAGCAACCAGCCGACCTGATCACCGCTGAGTAGGGTGTAGTCTTCAGCATGTCGTACTATGACGGCAAGCCGATCTCCGTCAGGGTCATTGGCCAGCACAAGGTCGGCCTTCTCCCGGCGCGCCTGTGCCAGCGCGAGTTCCAATGCGCCTGGATCTTCGGGATTCGGAAAACCAATGGTCGGAAAATCGCCGTCAGGTTGAAACTGTTCTGCCACCACGCTGACGTTATTGAAACCTTGCTGCGCAAGAGCGCTCAGACACAACTCGCCTGCCACACCATGCAACGCTGTATAGACTATGGAAAGGTCTGTCATTGAGTTATTCTCAGATTTGTCCCTCCCTTCTGCCCTCGCGTTAGACGTCAAAGCTGGCTTATCTGCTCCAGTATCCATAGCCGATGCCTGGATTGCCTTTAGGTACGTCTCCTGTAGTTCTGTTCCGAACCTGTGTAACAATTTAACCGCGCTGGCGTCGTCCAGTGCCAGGCAGGGCAGCTCTTCATCAAGGTCGATAGCATCGATGGCGACACTGATTGCGGCATCGATCGGAGGAATGATAGGTGCGCCATTGTCCCAGTAAACCTTGTACCCATTGTATTGCGGCGGATTGTGGCTTGCAGTCAATACAATCCCCGCCGCCGCTAGATTATCGAGTACGGCGAATGGCACAAGCGGCGTGGGCGCCGGATAGTCAATGAAATGCACGCGTATGCCCAACGCCATCAATACGCCACAGGCATCGAAAGCCATTGATTGCGATAAATGCCGTGCATCGAACCCCACTACCACACCCCGATGCGCGGCATCAGTCACGCGCTCCAGTAGCGTCAGTCCCAGAGCGCGGGTTGTCAGACGAACCAGCAAGCGGTTCATGTGTGCAGGTCCCGGGCCGCGAATGCCACGCACACCAGCCGTACCAAAGTCGAGTCGGTTCGCAAACAACGCTTGCAGCGCATCGACGTCAGCAGTATTAATGCAAGCATGAATATCAGCGCGAGTGTCGGGATCCGGGTCGCGTGCAGCCCATTGCAAGGCCCGATTTTTCAAAAGTTCAACGTTCACGAAAGACAAACGCAGGTCGGGCAATTGACAGGGTGATGTTCTATGACATTCAGCATCATGGGGTCAGCACATCATAATCGGCAGTGGCCAGAAACGCATTGAGCAACCGCGTGACAAGACTCGATGCCTTGGCACCTGCCGCCAGAGTGTCTGCATGATCAAGCGTTTGCTGATCGGCAAGCCCGGCACCCAGATTGGTTATCAATGACAAACCCAGTACTTGCAATCCGCAATGCCTTGCAACAAGACACTCCGGAACGGTCGACATACCTACCGCATCACCACCCAGTACAGCCATGGCGCGTACTTCGGCTGGCGTTTCAAAATTCGGCCCTTGCGCCATCAGATATACCCCTTCTTTCAGATCGATGGCCTCATTGTCTGCAACATGGTGGATACGCTGGCGTAATTCAGCACACCAGGCATTGTTCATGTCAACAAAGCGTGGTCCAATCGACTCGTCGTTCGGACCAATCAAGGGATTCACACCCGCCCAATTGATGTGATCTCTGATAACCATCAGTTCACCCGCATGCAGATCTGTACGCAGGCTGCCAGCGGCGTTGGTCAGTATCAGCGTGTGGCAGCCGAGCGCTTTCATGCAACGGATGGGTATCGCCAGGGCCGCCGGAGCATGGCCTTCGTAGGCGTGGTGCCTGCCTTGCATACAGGCCACCCCGATGCCATTAATGGTACCCATCAGCAATCGCCCGTTGTGCCCGGCGACTGTCGAGCGGGGAAAGCCTTCCAGTTCATCGTAGGCAATGACAACGGGTTGCTCGATGATATCCGCAACAGCGGACAACCCGCTGCCAAGCACCAGCGCAATACGTGGCTCAATGATGCCTATGCGCTCACGAATGATCTCAGCAATGCTGGTAGGGCTAACCATAGACTGTGTCACTCACGATTGACGATACGATCCTTGACAATGCCGGGCACAAGCTCTGGTGCATCATCGCTGATAGTGATGGCCTCAAGCAAGAGCTTAGCAGCTTGTTGTGCTGCATCTTCACTGGCTGCATGAAGAATTGCCAATGCTTGACCTTGCGCCACGGTGTCACCAGGCTGACATATATCGGTAATACCCACTGCGTGATCGATCGCATCATCATTGCGCCGTCGCCCACCGCCCATTCCCAGCACAGCGAGGCCAACAGCACGCGTATCGATGGAAGTAACGATACCACCGCGGCTCGCGCGCACGGGCGTTATGACTGAGGCGCACGGTAAATGCTGCTCGACACGCTCGATAAAATCAGAGGGTCCACCAAGCTGAACCACCATCCGACTGAAAACTGCAGCAGCATCGCCATTGCTCAGCACACGTTCAGCTTGCGCCCATCCCTGCTCAACCGTTTGCGCAAGTTTTGCCAGTACCAGCATGTCGGCTGCCAATGCAAGAACGAGTTCGCGCAAGCGACTGTCCTGAGTTGAGCCTTTGAGAAACTCCACACTCTCACGCACCTCGACCGCATTGCCCACACTGTGCCCTAACACCTGGTTCATATCAGTGATCAGTGCCGTTGTGGGTGTTCCAGCGCCTGTAGCAACATCGACGATACTATTCGCCAGCTGCCGTGCAGAATCGATATCCTCCATGAAGGCACCGGTACCGAACTTGACATCCATGACCAGGGCATCGAGCCCTGCAGCCAGTTTCTTTGACAATATCGAGGCGGTGATAAGAGGAATGGATTCGACCGTGGCAGTCACGTCACGTATTGCATAAAAGCGCTTGTCGGCAGGCGCCAGATCAGCTGTCTGTCCGATAATTGCGCACCCTGCCTTACGCACAACTGCTGCAAAGCGTTGCGGCGATGGTGCCGTTTCATAGCCTGGTATGCTTTCAAGCTTGTCAAGCGTACCACCGGTGTGGCCAAGACCGCGCCCTGAAATCATCGGCACATACGCACCCGCTGCCGCCACCACGGGTGCCAGTATCAGACTGACCTTGTCACCCACGCCACCGGTAGAATGCTTGTCGACAATCGGCCCGTCCAATCCAAGCGCCCGCCAATCAATACGCTCACCCGAACTGAACATCGCGCGCGTCAGAGCAATGCGTTCGGGCATCGTCATGTCACGGAAGAAAACCGCCATGGCAAACGCTCCGACCTGACCATCGGTAATACTCTCGTCGGTGACTCCGCGAATGAAAAATTCGATTTCGGCAGTTGTCAGTATCTTTCCATCACGCTTGCGACGAATGATCTCCTGCGGAAGAAAGTGTTGCTGGGTCATGTCTACACGCCGCTCAAGATGGATGAAATTCGGATCGGTAATAAAGGCACGACATCACTAATATCCTTCAGTAGCTGACGGCTTCCCGGATGACGACATGTCAAGCGTTGCCAACAATGAGTCAAGTAAACTGCTTGCACCAAAACGAAACGTGGCAGGCGTTGCCCAGTGTTCGCCCATTACAGCATCCGCCAACGCAAGATACCGGGCTGCATCCTGGGTATCGCGCAGTCCACCGGATACTTTCAGACCGACTGTTGGACCGCAGAGCTCGCGATTCTCTTTGATAGCCGCGAGCATGGCGACGCACGCTTCGGGTGTTGCATTGGTTTCCACTTTACCCGTGGATGTCTTGAGAAAATCCACACCCGCGCTTATTGCATCAAATGAAGCGGCCAGAATGATCGCTGGATCTTTCAGGCAACCCGTCTCCAGAATGACTTTGACCAGCGCACGCTCCCGGGCAGGCTCATGACACAGAGCGCATACTGCCTCTAACATCGCAATTGCCTGCTGCGGCCGACCATCCAGATAAGCTTGGTACGGCAGTACGACATCGATTTCATCGGCACCTGATTCCAGTGCCAGTTGTGTATCAATCCGGGTAGATTCGATCGATGAATCGCCTGCTGGAAAATTGACCACGGTGGCCACCTTGATGCCACTATCTGCTAGAGCCGCAACAGCCTGAGCAACAAACCGCGGGTATACACAAACAGCGGCTACCGGACCTGCAGGTGTGCGTGCCCGCTGACAAAGCTCAGCAATAGTCTGCGACGTATCGTTATCGTTGAGGCTTGTCAGGTCCATCAGAGAGATGGCACGCCTAGCCACGTCACCGTTAGCACAGGCTTCGTGTGCCAAGCGCAGTAGGTCTTTATTTTCTAACATAATGCATGTTCCGGTTGATCGTACGCTGCCACACGTACCACTCGTTGCAAGGGTGGTGTCTCCACTAACTCAACTCAAATGAATACGGCAACAACTGTCCGAGGGTGGTGTTCAGTTGCAGACCTGCGGGACCATAAATATAGACAGGCGTAGCGGCATCGGCGAATTCATGCAAACGCTGGCGACAGCTGCCACAGGGTGCACACAGATGTTCATCATCAGGACCTATTACCAGTATCTCACTGATTCGGGACTCGCCTGCAAGCACCATCGCTGCAATAGCACCGGTTTCAGCACAGCTACCGCTCGGATAAGCACAGTTCTCGACATTACAGCCCGCGAAGAGGCCGCCCTTTGCGCCACGCAAGCACGCCCCCACAGAGAATCTCGAATATGGTGCATACGCTTTATTACGCGCCTCAGTCGCCCTTTCCAGTAAATCTTGAATCATCATTAGATTACTCATTTCCAACAGCCAGATCGTCATTATTGGAAGACGTGCTTGGGTATTTGAACTGGCATAAGTGCCATTGAGACTCGTATCGAACGGCACGAACTTCAGACTTGGAAATCAGGATCTGCGTATTCGATACCTTGATTCCAGCCGACGGATTATTCTTTGACATAAGCTTCACCATCAGCAGCTGGAGCGCGGGCACGCCCGACGATACCCGCAACCAATACAATGGTTGCGATATAAGGGGCCATCGCCAGAAACTCTGACGGAATCGGCGTATTAAGCAGTGCAAGCTTCTGTTGGAGCGAATTGGCAAAGCCAAAAATTAATGCGGCCATCAACGCACCTACTGGATGCCAGCGACCAAAGATCATCGCGGCAAGCCCGATATAACCTATGCCGTTGGTCATGTTCTCATCGAACCGGCCGACAGAGCCCAGCGTAAACCACGCACCGCCAAAGCCTGCCACCATACCTGCCACCGTGACATTAATATAACGTGTGCGATAAACGTTAATGCCCAACGTGTCGGCAGCACGCGGGTGTTCACCCACCGCACGGGCGCGCAGACCAAGGCGGGTGTGGAACAGATAGTAGGTCGCCATTCCCACCATGATCACTGCGCCGTAAACAAAGAGGTTATGTTGGAACAGTACCGGTCCGATCACTGGAAGATCAGCCAGCAGTGGAATGCGAATAGGCTTGAACACCGGCGCATTGTTCAGGAAACGGTAATCGGAATAGACTTGCGAACTGACGTAGGAGGTAACACCCAGTACGAACAAATTGATCACGACGCCTGCAATGATCTGGTCGACACGGTAAGTGACGACCAAGGCAGCCAGAGTAAAACCGAAAAGCCCACCGATGGCGATGGCTGCGACCAACCCACCGGCGCCACCCAGAAGCGAACCGACCAACGCACCGGTGAACGCCCCCGCAAGCAGCATCCCCTCGATGGCGATGTTCACCACCGCGACCCGTTCGGACAGCACACCGGCCAATCCGCCAAGGGCAATGGGTACCGCACCAACGATGGTAGCCTGCAACATTCCCGTTAGTGAAAAGCCTTTGCCCGCCGTCGCCCACACCAGGAAGGCAACCACGACCAGCAACAATCCGGAACCCAGACTCAGTCCGGTCCAGCGCACATTGCCACGCAAGAACTGCCGCACACCAAGAAAGGCCAGCAGCGCTGCGATCACGTAATTGGTGTGCGCAGCGGGAATGCTCAGGTTAGGCAATGCCCAGGGATCGCTTGGGCGCGACAGGCGAAAGGTTGCGATCCCTTCGGAGCCAGCGCCAAAGACAACGGCGGCCAGAACGCCAAGTCCCAGCAAAATCCAACCCGAGATATGTGCCTGACGCACCTTGGCGCTATCAAGTTTGCGTGATGCAAGGTCAGCTGGACTGGATGTATGTGTCTTGTCCATAAGCTTACTCGTTCACCACGCGCTCAGTCGTGCGAAAGCCCCATGGGAACAATTTGCGCACCAGCAGAGGGGCCGCGATGAAGACAATAATCAGCGCCTGAATAATGCCAATCAGATCAATCGAGACGCCCG
>CAYGSW010000202.1:0-10685 GCA_964352535.1 uncultured Granulosicoccaceae bacterium
TCCCAAGTCTGATGAAGGTGAAGAAAAGGGCACGCTGTCCGAAATGGGCATTCTCGACGCATTTATCAGTCGCGAACGACTCGGCAGCACCTGCCTGGACCATGGCTTTGCTCTGCCACACAGCCGCATAGGTTGTATCGACAAACCCGTCGCCGCATTAATCACACTCGAACAGGGCATTGATTACAACGCTAACGACAATCAGGCTGTTGACCTTGTTCTCGGCCTGCTGGTACCCGAAGAGTGCAACGATGAACACCTCAAGATTCTGGCCATGCTTGCCAAGCGCTTCAGCGAGCCCGGATTCCGGGAGACCATCCGCTCCTACTCGGAACCCGCGCAACTGCACGACTACCTGACAAGCTTGCCGCCGGTCCAATAAAAACAGCCATGGCTTCCCGTCAACTGAGCGTCGGACAGGCTTTCGAGGCACTAAACGATGAACTCCGGTTGCGCTGGGTGGCAGGCCACTCGGCTAGCACAAGGCTGGTAACGCGCGACAAGAGCGCTGGCAAACGCCCACGCCTGCTCGGCCCACTCAATTTTAACAGCCCGAATCGCATCCAGCTGCTGGGGGCTTCCGAAGTGAGCCTGTACGGTCGTGAATCCGATCTTGACCAGAGCCGGTTCGAATACCCCCTGACCTCCACCTGCGATATGTTGGTGGTGTCTGATGATCTGACCCCACCGCAATGCTTGATTGATCTTGCCGAACGCGAGCACATCGGCTTGATGGTCTCCGAGCTGCGTTACAGCGCCTTGCACAGTCGCATGCGCAACAGATTGACGCATTTGCTCGCCGAACGGGAAATCATTCACGGCGTGATGATGGATGTGCATGGCACCGGCATACTGATAACCGGCGATGCCAGTGTCGGCAAAAGCGAGCTGGCGCTGGAGCTGATCAGTCGTGGACACATACTGGTGGCCGATGATGCACCTGAATTCACGCGTATTGCGCCTGGCACCATTGAGTGCCAGTGCCCTGCACTTCTGCAGGATTTTCTGGAAGTCAGAGGCCTTGGCATTCTCAACATTGCCTTGATGTACGGCGATGCACACACCCGCGAGCGCAAGATCCTGCGCTTTATTGTTCACCTGCAACGTGTGTCGGGTGACGATTTTAGCGAGGATCTGGCATCGATTGCCGGTGACCGGATATCAGAGCCATCCACGACAAGAGAAGTGCTGGGTGTCAATGTCTCACAACGTACCATTCCGGTAGCACCGGGGCGCAATATAGCGGTCTTGGTGGAAGCCGCTGTGCGTGACCAGATTTTGCGCGCAGGTGGCTATAGCGCCTCAGAAGACCTGGTGGAAAAACAGGAACTGGCACTGGCGCGTTCAGCGGCGCGCAGCGTATCAAAACGTAATGACGACAATCTGGTCAGTAATGAACCTTCGAAGCCCAAATCAGGCACAGAGAAAAAACACTAGCGCATGACTCGAGTCACCATAGTTACAGGACTTTCAGGCTCCGGCAAGAGTGTGGCCTTGCACACTCTGGAAGATGAGGGATTTTTCTGCATCGACAACCTTCCCTCTCACCTGCTATCAGACATCATTGACAAGTTGCTGGCCAATGGCTCCAGCCTCTACGACAGGCTCGCTATCGGCATTGACATGCGCAGCGAACGTGCCTCATCGGACAACCTTCTCAAACTGCTGGAAGAACTACGGGCACGCCAGGATTCTCAGGTGGAAGTGCTTTTTCTGGACACCGATCGTTCGACGCTGGTAACCCGTTTTTCAGAAACCCGCCGCAAGCACCCTTTGAGCACACAAGACCTGCCTCTGATCAGCGCCATTGATGAAGAAGCGCGATTGCTGGATCCGGTGAAGTCGCAGGCAGAACTGGTGGTCGATACCTCGGCGCTGAACCTGCATGATCTGCGTGACATCATCCGCACCTACTTGCTGGGCAAGACAAAAGTCGGTCTTGCATTGATCTTTCAGTCATTCGGTTTCAAGCACGGGACACCCGCCAGCACCGATTTCATGTTTGACGTACGTTGCCTGCCCAATCCACATTGGGAGCCAGATTTACGCAGCTATGATGGACGCGAGCAACCCATCATCGACTTCCTTGAATCGCAGTCTGATGTGCAGGATATGCGCCGTGATATCCAGGATTTTGTCATACGCTGGCTACCCAGGTTCGAGGATGAAAACAGAGCCTATCTGACCGTATCGGTTGGCTGCACCGGCGGGCGTCATCGTTCGGTTTATCTGGTTGAACAGCTGTGTGACTATTTTAGTGCCAGCCGCGACAATGTCTCACGCCGCCATCGTGAGTTAAGCTAGCCACGGGTGTTTCATGAAACACTAAGAGGCTGTCCGAGGCCAGAAACCTGCGCGGTACAATTCAAGCGCTACTGGCAGGGTTTGATGTTTACACTGTACCGGCAGTTTAGGTCAAACAGGATATTGTTGTGATTACTCGCGAACTACCCATTATTAACAAGTTAGGGTTGCATGCACGTGCTGCCGCAAAACTGGTCAAACTCTCGTCATCCTTTGAGGCTAGTGTAGACATTGAAAAGGATGGTCAGAGAGTGAACAGTAAAAGCATCATGGGTGTCATGATGCTAGCCGCCAGTTGCGGTTCACAGGTGATCATTACCGCCGAAGGTGATGATGAGGTAGCTGCGATAGATGCCATCACCGATTTAATCAATCGTCGCTTTGACGAAGAGGAGTAATACACATGAGCCTGATGTTTACCGGCATCGGAGTCTCTCGGGGTATTGCTATTGGCAATGCTTATCTGCTGCGCCGTAACCAGATTGATGTTACTTCACGAACCCTTACAAAAAAATCGGTACCTGCCGAGATCAGGCGGCTTAAACGAGCCCTCAAAGCCTCACGCAAACAACTGCTCAATACACGCGATCACATACCCAAGGATGCTCCGACAGATGTCAGCGCGTTCATCGAAACCCACATTCTCATGCTGGACGATGACGCACTCTCACAACGTCCGATAGAGATCATCAAAGCGGATCTGATCAATGCCGAAGCTGCGCTGCAACAACAACGGGAAGAGCTTGGCCGTGTATTTGGCTCTATGGAAGATGCCTACCTTGCAACACGCATAGACGATGTCAATCATGTCATCGACTCCGTACTGCGAGCCCTGGATAACGGCGCAGAACCGGTTGTCGGTTCGGATAACTGGAAAGGACAGATCATTGTGGCAGACGATCTGACACCTGCCGATACAGTGGCCATGCAGCATCACGGCGTTGCAGGGTTTGTAACCGAAACCGGTGGGCAGTTATCACACACGGCCATACTGGCCAGAAGTCTGGGTATTCCCGCCATCGTGGGCGTATCCAATATCCGCCGGTATGTCAAAGCTGGCGAAACACTGACACTGGATGGCAAGGCTGGCATGGTGCTGGCCGAACCCACTGACGAGATGCTGGTTAATTTCAAACGCCGGCAAAAAGAAATCCGTTTACAGCAGAAAGAGCTTGGCAAGCTCATTGATACCGATGCCATCACCCTGGATGGCGTAGAGCTTAAGTTGTCCGCCAATATTGAGATAGAGGATGACTTGAAAGCGTTGAAACGCGTCAACGCAGATGGTGTGGGTTTGTACAGAACCGAGTTCCTGTACATGAACCGGCCAACAATACCTACCGAGCAGGATCACTACAAGGTGTACACCAAGGTGCTAAGAGCACTCAAGGGCTCAGCGCTGACGGTCAGAACAGCAGACCTTGGCGCTGACAAGCAAATCTCGGGAACCAGTGCAGTTACTGACCGGCCACTGTCGCATAATCCTGCCATGGGACTGCGTGGCATACGCTTGTGCCTGACTGATACACACTTGTTTATCCCACAGCTACGCGCCATCCTCAGAGCATCAGCCAAGGGTCCCATCCGCATGCTCATCCCCATGCTCACCAACATTGGTGAAGTGGAGCAGTGCCTGAAGCTGGTTGAACAGGTCAAGCAGATGTTGCGTGAAGAGAACATCGCCTTTGACGAAAACATGCCGATAGGTGCCATGATTGAAGTACCGGCAGCCGCCATATCGGCGCATCTATTTGCACAGCGTCTGGACTTTCTGTCCATTGGAACAAACGATCTCATTCAATACACACTGGCAATAGATCGCATTGATGATCAGGTTAACTATCTGTATGACCCCTTGCACCCGGCGGTGCTACAACTGATAAAAATGATCATTGACGCCGGGCAACAGGCAGGTATTCCTGTGGCCATGTGCGGTGAAATGGCAGGTGATGTTCGCTACGTAAGAATTTTGCTGGGACTGGGGTTAACCGATTTCAGCATGCCTCCCAACCTGATACTCGAGACGAAAAAAAATCTTATCGCCGTCAGACGGACAACACTTAAAAAACAGGTTAATGCACTAATGGCGGCAGCTCACATACCGGAGGAACGTCAACGTATACTGGATAAGATCAACGCGGTATCTGGCAAGTAGGCAATGAACGAACTAGAGCAGGAGCAGCAGTCAAGCACACTTGCCGATAACATCAGCGACGGTTCGCTGGCTTCTGCGCGCAGGATCATGGTAGCCATGCATCCTGCAGAAATTGCCGATGCCCTTGAAGCGCTACCGCCTGCACGTCGTCGCGTTCTGTGGGATTTGATCGAACCGGATCTGGAAGGCGAGATTCTCATGGAGGTGCACGATGAGGTTCGTGAGAGCCTCGTTCGCGACATGGACATGGAAGATCTGGTTGCAGCCACCGAACAGCTGGATCTGGATGATCTTGCCGACTTCATACAATCACTGCCCGAAAAACTCACCACCGATGTTCTGGCTGGCATGGACCGCCAGGATCGCACGCGCCTTGAGCAAGTGCTTGCATATCCGGAAGACAGCGCTGGCGGACTGATGAACCTCGATACCATTACCGTACGCGGCAACGTTACGCTGGATGTTGTGTTGCGCTTTTTACGCCGACGAGGCGAAATGCCAAGACATACCGACAGACTGTGGGTCACGGATCGCTATGGACGCTACAGGGGTGAGTTACCGCTGCGTGTGCTGTTAACTACCAGCCCGGACACACTGGTGAACGATGTGCTCACTCACCGCACAGAACCACTCAATGTACTAACCAATGAGACAGAGGTTGCCAGAGCGTTTGAGGATTACGATCTTGTCTCTGCACCTGTCGTGGATGAGAATAACTTTTTGCTAGGTCGTGTCACCATTGATGATGTGGTGGACGTTATTCGCGAAAAGGCTGAACAGTCAGTGATGAGCATGGCGGGTCTGAAACAGGAAGACGACATCTTCGCTCCGGTGTTGCGCAGCACGCGCAAGCGTGCCTTATGGCTGGGCGTTAATCTGCTGACCGCCTTGCTGGCCTCCTGGGTTATTGCACAATTCGAAGGTACGCTGGAACGCATCGTGACGCTGGCCGTACTCATGAGCGTGGTTCCCAGCATGGGTGGCATTGCCGGCAGCCAAACACTGACGCTTGTGATTCGTGGACAAGCGCTCAATCAGATCAGCAAAAGTAATCTTCGCGACCTGTTGACGCGCGAGGTGGCTATCGGCCTTCTCAACGGGATATTGTGGGCCATGATTGTGGCAGCACTGGTGTGGCTGTGGTTTGGTGATCAACAGATCGGGCTGATCATCGGGGCTGCACTGATCGTAAACCTTGTGACAGCTGCCTATGCCGGTGCCATGCTGCCTGTCATCATGCGCAAGCTGGGTATTGATCCAGCACTGGCTGGCGGCGTGGCACTCACCACCATCACTGATGTGGTGGGTCTGGCAACGTTTCTGGGTCTTGCCACGCTTCTATTGTAGGCACTTTTTTGTAGGCAGTTTTATCTTTCCAGGCACGTTTGTCTTTGCAGGCACCTCTATCTATGAACAAGGGTTCTCTGATTGCCGTTGTTATTCTTGCGCTCTACATTGGTGTAGAGGCCTATGCCATTCGCAAGGTTAGCCATCGTATAGAACCCGGATACATTCATGCCCTACTAATCAGAGCGCAGCATGCGACACAAGCGTGTGAATCCGAAGCTCTGGCACTGGCTCCCCGATTTGCGCAAACCCTGTTGCGTGTGAGCGCCAGCTATCGGCAAGAACTCGCTGAGACTAACCCTGAGCTATCGCCAGAGGATATCGACAACAGGCTGGCCCGGGAAATTGCGGATGCCAACACTGAGATCTCGCAAACCATAGCCTCAGTCGGCTGCGAGGATGCCGAGATAAAAGCACATTTTCAACGCTATCGTATCTACGCAAAAAAGACGCGTTGAAGCAGTATCCGAATACGACAGCAGCTAGGAGGCTGAGCCAGGCTTATGCGGCTGTAGCGTCAATCGATACGAGCCGCAGCAACAGCAGGTCTGTTGTATTCCTAGCGGCTTGCACCCACCAGTCGGTTCACACTGTTGGATGAAATCATGGCCACTTTTTCAGTCTGCACATTGGCGTATTCGCAGGCATCCTGCACTTGTCGGAGTGTCTCATAGCTGTCAATCATAAAACCCTGAAACATGAAACGGGTTTGTTCCCAGGGCTTGTCAAGCTCGTTGACATACATGCCTAACTCAAGCTGATTGCTGTGTACCCAACGCCGATCTGCAACAAGCCGGGTGGTAACGGCTGCATTGGGACGCTCATTCAAGCGAGTTGTGTGACGTTTTGTGGTTTTTGCAGAGTTATTGAAAAACATGATTGCTATCTCCTGTGCCGGGCTGAAACCCGATCTCGTTGGTTGATGAAGAGAGATTACCGACAGCTGATGAATGCTGCCAGTGAAATGGCGGAATTTAGAGAGTCTGTGCACGGTTTAGGGGTCAGTAATTCAGGGTGTGGGATTGTGTTCACATCCTTGTTGGCAGTGTGTTGGCGTTACATGCCTGGGTGCCATTTTCATGACGCATAAACAGCCATTACGGCCTTATCCAGAGCTTATCCACAGCTTATACCGCGGTTCTGCACCAAAGCATCCACCGCAAACAGCATCAAACCACAACATCTTGTGTTCGTATGAAATATTACAGCTAGATATAGTGTTTGAAGCATTGACCCAAGGTGTCTTGCAGCGATACACTTGGCGCTTGGAGGTCGAGCACGCCACGTAACCTTTCGCCACTGTTAATTCAAGCGAGGTAATACGCAAGTTCTTCAAACTTCACTACACTACATGTAGCGCAAGGAGTAGCGCTGCAACACTACATATAGTGCTTTAACAGTCGCTCAATATGAAACTCATGGATCGAGAAACACCTCAACAACTGCTGGCCCATGCACCGGCAAGATCAGGAGAATACGGTTTCTATGAGCACTGACGTCCTCGCCCTCAAATCAATACCCGCAAAACCTGCCCAGAGCGCCAGTCAGGCGGCCACCCAGGCAGCCTCCAGAGCTGCAGCGGCAACCGTACTGCCTCTGCAAGAGACTTCCCTGGACATCTGGGACAAGAAATACAGACTCAAGACAAAAGAAGGCCAGAACGTAGACGAAACCATTCACGACACACTGTCGCGCGTGGCACGCGCATTGGCAGACGTGGAGCGTACGGACAAGGAGCGCGAGTTCTGGTTTGGAGAGTTCCTCTGGGCTCTGGAGCAAGGTGCCATCCCGGCTGGCCGAATCACATCCAATGCAGGCGCACTGGCACACAAGCCAGCCACCTCCACAATCAACTGCACCGTCAGCGGCACCATCACCGACTCCATGGACGACATCCTGGGCAAGGTGCATGAGGCTGGGCTCACCTTGAAGGCAGGCTGCGGAATCGGGTACGACTTCTCTACATTACGCCCACGCGGTGCCTATGTCTCCGGCGCAGGTGCCTACACATCAGGTCCTTTGTCTTTCATGGATATCTTCGACAAGATGTGTTTCACCGTCTCTTCGGCCGGTGGCAGGCGTGGTGCGCAAATGGGCACCTTTGATGTTCGCCACCCGGATGTACTGGAGTTCATCAAAGCCAAGCGTGAAGATGGCAGGCTGCGCCAATTCAACCTGTCGCTCCTTATCACAGAAGACTTCATTCAGGCAGTCAAGGCGGACGAGCAATGGCAGTTGGCCTTTCCTGTTCGTCAAAAGGAGCTGGACGATGGCGAGATAGAACTGGACAACCCTGACCAGATCGTCTGGCGTGACTGGCCTTCCCACGATCAGGTGGTTGCCAATGACGAGGGGCTGGTTGCTTGTCGCATCTACCGCACATTGCCTGCCCGTCGCTTATGGGATCTGATCATGGCGTCCACGTATGATTTTGCAGAACCCGGTTTCATCCTCATTGACAAGGTTAATGAAATGAACAACAACTGGTTTGACGAATCCATCCGGGCCACCAACCCCTGTGGCGAACAGCCTCTGCCACCCTACGGTGCCTGCCTGCTCGGATCCATCAATCTCACACGTTTCGTTCTTGACCCATTTACAGACACTGCCCGTTTTGACTGGGAGCGTTTCACCAAAACGGTAGAAATCTTCACCCGCATGCTGGACAACGTGGTCGAAATCAACGGACTGCCACTGGAACAGCAACGCAATGAAATCCGTCGCAAGCGTCGTCATGGCATGGGCTATCTGGGTCTGGGCTCGTCGCTGACACTTATGGGTATGCGCTATGGCAGCGCAAAATCTCTGGAATTCACTGAAAAAGTTACGCGTGAGCTCGCCCTTGCCGGTTGGCGCACGGCACTTAGCCTGTCCAAGGAAAAAGGCCCCGCGCCTATCATGGACGAGACGTTTGGCGTCACCGCAGAGATGCTGCGAAAGCGTCCGGAAATGAAAGCCGATGGCTACAAAATCGGAGATCTTGTCACGGGCCGGGTTTTGCACGCTCGCTACAGCCGTTACATGCAGCGCATCGCTGACATTGATCCAGAGCTGGTCGACCAACTGGCCGAACACGGCGCACGCTTTTCGCACCATAGCTCCATTGCACCTACTGGCACCATTTCACTGTCACTGGCCAACAACGCCAGTAATGGCATAGAGCCCAGCTTTGCGCATCACTACTCTCGCAACGTTATTCGCGAGGGACGCAAGAGCAAGGAAAAAGTCGACGTTTTCTCCTACGAGCTTCTGGCCTACCAGGCGCTCATCAATAACAAGGCCATGCCTTACAGCGATGAGCCTGAGGCGCAGTTGCCGGATTACTTCATGTCAGCCGATGACATCAAGCCCAAGGATCACGTTGCGATTCAGGCAGCAGCCCAGCGCTGGATTGACTCTTCGATTTCCAAAACCGCCAACGTGCCCACCGATTTTGCGTTTGATGAGTTCAAGGACATTTACATGTACGCCTACGACCAGGGGCTGAAGGGTTGCACCACCTTCCGGTTCAATCCCGAGAATTTCCAGGGTGTACTGGTCAAAGAGCAAGACCTTGAAGACACCGAATACCAGTTCACGCTGGATGATGGCTCGGTGGTGAGCGTCAAGGGCAACGAAGAAATCGAATACGACGGCGAGATGCACACAGCCGCCAATTTGTATGACGCCTTGAAAGAAGGCTATTACGGTAAACTGTAGAGATAGCCACCATGAAGATAAGCAAAAAGATTGTTGGCTACGCGGTAGCAAAACCTGCGGATGCGAACTCTACTGATCAAAACGGGTCAAACATTGCATCCAGGACGGAAGGCACCACAGCCGATGTCATACAGATGCATGAAAAACTCGAACGTCCCAACAAGCTGATTGGCTCGACGTACAAGCTCAAGACTCCGGATCACGTCTCGGAGCATGCCATGTACATCACCATCAACGACATTGTGCTCAACGAAGGCACAGAGAACGAGCTGCGTCGCCCGTTTGAGGTTTTCATCAATTCCAAAAACCTGGAACACTACCAGTGGATTGTGGCTCTCACTCTCATCATGTCGGCAGTTTTCAGAAAAGGCGGAGATATCACCTTCCTGGTAGACGAGCTACGCTCCGTGTTCGACCCCCGTGGCGGCTACTGGAACAAAGGCAAATACATGCCCTCCATCATCGCCGAAATTGGTGAAGTTATTGAAAGCCACCTCATCGACATCGGCATGCTCAAAGGCAACGGCCCTTCCGAAGAACAGGCCAAGCTCATCGAAGAAAAAAAGGCCGAGTTCCGTGCAAAGAGTGATGCCAATACAGCAGCAGCCAAAGCATCACCATCCGATGAGACTGAAGAGCCCTGGATGGCCTCCGCCACCTTATGCGCCAAATGCAGCACCAAGTCTGTAGTACTGATGGACGGATGCCAGACATGCATGAATTGTGGCGATAGTAAGTGCGGTTAACGGTTAACCCCTAACCCATCATCCGGCGCAAGGGAATGCGCCGAAGAAGTTCTCTGCTTTGTCTACACGTGTAGACATTAAATTTGCGAACGGCGGTATGAGGCGCCAGGTTCCTAACAGCTGATTCAATCATGCTGCGATTTGACTTCCTTACCAGTTGCTCGCGCATATACTTTTGCGTGAGCGGTGCGAACCTGATTTGAAAATAGTTTATCAGCGTGCGCTTGGTCTGGAATTACATTCACTACGAGAGTCAGTTTTGTATGTTGCTGGCTAAATGATGGCATCCTGAATTGATAGCTTTCAATAGCAGACTCTTTACTATATGGGCATACAGGTAGTGTTTCTTAGTGGGTTCAGAAGGTATCGTGATTTGTTCTGATAAGGGCGACTCTCTTCGTACGGGGCATATCTGAATCCATAGAATACTTGTT
>CAYGSW010000203.1:0-10680 GCA_964352535.1 uncultured Granulosicoccaceae bacterium
TGGGCAAAGAGCCATCACTGAGCTGCAGGCATTGGGTGTTTGGGTTTCTGGCGCTGCAGGGGAGGCAGAGTCCAGCCTCTTCCAGATCGACCTGACGGGACATGTGGCCTTGATCATGGGCGCCGAGGGGCGTGGATTGCGACGTCTGACCCGCGAACAGTGCGATGGTCTTTTTCATCTGCCTATGCAAGGGTCGGTGTCAAGTCTGAACGTCTCTGTGGCAGCGGGTATCAGTCTTTTCGAGGTTGTGCGCCAGCGCACATGACTCGCTGCCTGCCTACTGTGGCAGGGGCAGCCCTGCCGGGGCTAATATTGCATTCGCCAGTGCAAGCCGATATACTTGATAGGCTTTGCCAAGAGGCAATGCGTTCTTCCTCGTCCAGTTGCCAACAAATTACGTTTAACCAGAATTGCTGGTCACGCGGTTGTGTAACGGGCATCATCCAAAGGGAGCATTAATGCGCCATTACGAAATAGTGTTTCTGGTCCATCCTGACCAGAGTGAACAGGTTCCTGCCATGATCGAGCGATATCGCGGAATCATCGAGAGCCGCGAAGGTGTTATCCACCGCCAGGAAGATTGGGGGCGCCGTCAGTTGGCCTACCCTATCAACAAAATCTACAAGGCGCACTACACGCTGATGAACATCGAATGCGGGCGAGAAGCCCTTGATGAGCTCACCAGTGCGTTCAAGTTCAACGATGCCGTTATCCGGCACATGGTTCTTCTGCAGGACGGGCCTGTCACCGAAGCTTCCCATCTGATCAAAAAGGATGAGTCTCGCGGTGATGAAGAGCGTAAGGCGCGTGCGTCTGACGAAAGCGGTAGTTCTGATTCGGTTGACGACTGCGCCGAACCTGTACCAGCCGCCAACTAGATACCCACTGGAGAACACCTATGTCACGTTATTTCCGTCGTCGTAAATACTGCCGTTTCACTGCAGAAGGCATCACTGAAATCGATTACAAAGACCTTGAACTGCTAAAGGGCTTCGTAACAGAAACCGGTAAGATCGTACCCAGCAGAATTACAGGTACAAAAGCCAGATACCAGCGTCAGCTTGCCACTGCTATCAAGCGTGCCCGCTACGTAGCACTGCTGCCATACACTGACCAACACTAAATGCATCGCCTGGCTGTAATGCGTTCCTGAAATTTGACCTTATCTTCTTGCTGTCGCTTTTTTTGCTGTCGCTTTTTAGAGCATTACGAAATTCATGGCACGCGTGTTCAGTTCAAAGCTTTTGGAAGCCACAATGTCCAGCATCGGCGGCAAGTCATGATTGCGTTAGCGCGTATTTCAGACAGAGGCCCAATGAGTGCGGCTGCAGTTGCCGCTGCTTTGCTACTGGCTGCCCTTTGGGTTCCCAGACTGCTGATTGCTGGTGGCGGGGCAGGATTGGCATTTTTTGGCAGCATTATATCGATGGTATGCCTTATTGCAAGCGCCGCTGTGGTCGCTTTTGTAGCCTTGCGTCACGGTGAACTGGCTGCGCTCAAAGTCACCGGCGGTTGTCTGTTGCTTCTGGTTGTCGTGTCTTTGGTTCTGTACGGCACAGCGGTTCTCATTCCAATCGTAGCTATTGTGTTCTGGTTGCCCGCGATCATTGCGGCATTTGTTCTTGCTCGAACAGTAAGGCTTGATCAGGCCGTGCTTGCCATTGTGGCTTGTGGCGTGTTGTCCGTCTTGCTGTTCAGTCTTGCCACGGGTGATCCGGCAGCATTCTGGCGTAGCCAGTTTGGCGATGTAGGCACTGCTTTCACAACCTTGTCCAGCCAGGCAGCTGGTTCGGCCATGGTGACTGAGGAGATGCTCGAAGAATTCATTGCGTCGATGTCAAACCTGATGACGGGTGCAATGGGTGTTTCGGTGATGAGTGTTGCGCTAGGTGCTTTGTTTCTGGCTCGTTCCTGGCAGGCCGACCTGGTAAATCCGGGTGGTTTTCAAAAGGAGTTTCACGCTCTGAGTCTGGGGCGCAATGCGGCATTGGTTTGTGTAGCGGCCATCGTTTTGCTGTTGACGATGGGCGGCTATGTACTTGGCGCAATAGCAGCCGCCATTATTTTTGCTTTTATTATTCAAGGGCTTGCCGTCGCGCATGCTTTAGTTAAACAACGCGGTATGCACAGGTTCTGGCTGCACGGTATGTATGTGCTTCTGATTCTGCCTATGCCGCATACATGGCTTCTTTTAGCGTCGCTTGGGCTTGTTGACAACATTCATAGCCTTCGCCGTTCACCAAAAGAACAGTAAAAAACTCTACGGGAGAATCATCATGCAAGTCATTTTGCTTGAGAAAATTGATAAAGTTGGGCTACTCGGCGATCTGGTAGACGTAAAGGCTGGTTACGCTCGCAACTTTCTGCTGCCACAAGGCAAAGCAGAGATGGCGACACCTGAAAACATGGAAGCTTTCAAACAGCGGCGTGCCGAACTTGAACGTCAACAGGCCGAAAGTCTGGCCAATGCCAACGCACGCAGGGATGTGCTGGAAGGTATGACGGTCAGCATCACGTCTCGTGCTGGAACAGAAGGCAAACTCTTCGGATCGATCGGCGCAGAAGAAATACGTCAGGCATTCGAAAGTTCTGGACAAACGGTTGAGAAAAAAGAAATCCGTTTGTCCGAAGGACCTCTTCGCGCCGTTGGTGAGCATCCAGTGACTCTGCACTTGCACGCCGATGTCAATGCTGAAGTGATTGTTAATGTAGTCGGCGAAGAAGTTTAGTTACTATCGGGTTCGCTAGAGTCCAGGCTCGGTTGCACCGTCAGTCGTTGAGCCGCTTAATTTGCTCAAGGACTGACGATTTCGTTTGTCGACGGCAGTCGGCCACCTAAGCACAGTATCTGTTTCTCAGCATGCGGCATGGTGTGGCAAGCAAGCTGATGGTAGAGTCGGAAAGCAAAAGCACTCGCCTTTGAACGCGCGATCAGTGCGTCATCAAGGTAGCCCTGATAGCGTGGCGTCCTGTCCAATAGATTGTCGGAGTGTTCGTCCTGATGCCCCATACACCTGATGAGCACGACATCCCACCGATGCCGGATCATGACGAATATGGTGGGCCAAGGGATGCATCACCAGAGGATTTCGGGTTCGGCGATAGCTCTCTCTCAGGCGCGCCTCCGGATATGCCTGTGCCGCCACCTTACATGGGCGGTGGATCGGAAGCGGCCTCGTACAGCAGTCGCAAGGGCAGGTCACAAAACTATGGCGGCCGTGGTGGTCGTGAATCCCGGGGCAACACTGACCATTTACTGGAATCTCTGGCCAAACGGACGCAGCATGCACCACCGCATTCAATAGAGGCGGAACAGGCCGTATTGGGTGTGCTGATGCTGGAGGCCAACGAAGCCTTTGACAAGGTTTCCGAGACGGTCACTGAAGGTGATTTCTATCAACTCAGCCACAAGCTTATTTTCCGGGCAATTTCTGCACTTGCCACGGAAGGCCGCCATCCGGATGTTGTGACCGTCACCGGTTGGCTTCAGACCCGCGGGGATCTTGAAGACGTGGGCGGATTGAATTACGTGGGTGCACTTGCTGAGGTGGCCCCTAGTGCTGGCAATATCAAGGAATATGCCGAAATTGTCAGAGAGCGATCTGTGTTAAGGCAGCTGATTGCTGTTGCCAATGACATTGCTGACAGTGCCTATGATGCCGATGGGCGCAGCGCCAAGGATTTGCTGGATGCTGCCGAGACAAAAGTCTTTGCCATCGCTGATCAAACGGCAAAAAGTGGCACGGGCTTTCACGATATAAAAAGTGTGTTATCCAATGCTATAGAGCGAATCAATTACCTGTTTGAATCGGATGCCGCCATTACCGGGTTGTCCACAGGCTTTACCGAGCTGGATGAAAAAACCAGTGGGCTGCAGAAGTCTGATCTTATTATCGTTGCGGGTCGTCCCTCGATGGGCAAGACAACGTTTGCGATGAATGTTGCGGAGAACGCCGCTATGGAGGCTGACTCACCGGTGGCGATATTCAGCATGGAAATGCCAGCAGAACAGCTGGGTATGCGGATGATTTCTTCACTTGGACGTGTTGAACTGCAGAAGCTGCGAACCGGAAACCTTGCAGAGCAGGATTGGCCAAGAATCACGTCAGCGATTACCTTGCTCAATCAGAAACGTAACGTTTATATCGATGACACACCGGCGCTAACACCAACCGAACTGCGAGCCCGTTGTCGCCGTCTGGCTCGCGAACACGGGCTTAGTCTCATTGTCATCGATTACCTGCAGCTGATGCAGGTATCAGACAGTCGCGAAAACCGGGCGACAGAGATCTCTGAAATATCGCGCTCGTTAAAGGCCTTGGCCAAAGAGTTGGAAGTGCCCATCATTGCGCTGTCCCAGCTCAACCGAAGTCTGGAACAACGCCCCGACAAACGCCCGGTAATGTCAGATTTGCGTGAGTCGGGAGCAATAGAGCAGGACGCTGATGTCATCATGTTCATCTATCGTGATGAGGTATACAACCCCGACGATGAAGCCAGCAAGGGACGCGCTGAAATATTGATCAGAAAACAGAGAAACGGTCCGATAGGGGCTGTCAATCTGACGTTTCTTGGTCGGTACACTCGTTTTGAAAATTTCTCACCAGAAATCATGACAGGTGAATTCACCTGATTGGACAAGCTGTTTTTTTTGCAGGAAACTCAATCTAGATGTCTCAACGATCTTCTCAAGCTTATGGCATAGGCACACCGCTGCCTGATCGACACCTGCGTTCAGTCAAGATCCAGATCGATCTGTCTGCCATACGGGCGAATTTGGCGACTGCCAGGCATTGCAGCGGTGGTTCCCGGCAATTTGCCACGATCAAGGCGGACGCTTATGGCCATGGTGCTGTTGCTGTCGCACAGGCACTTTCAGGGGGTGTGGACTCTCTTGACAGCGACCCGGCAATTTCTCAGCGTGAACATGCGGCCGGTGATGCTGACGGTTTTGCAGTTGTCACGCTGGGTGAGGCGATGGAGCTTCGCCAGGCTGGAATCAGACAACCCATACTGGTTTTGCAAGGTCCTCAGAGCGCAGACGCATGCCTTGACATGCAACAACACACTTTGTGGCCGGTGATTCACGATGCCGAGCAATATAACTGGTACCGGCAATGTGTTGAGCGCCAGGAGCTTGCCGCCTGGTTAAAGATTGATTCGGGCATGGGCAGGCTAGGCGTACAACCGGCTGAAGCTGAGGCGATTCTAGCTCGCGACGATGGAATTCGCTGGTATGGCGTGATGACCCATTTTGCCTGCGCAGACGAACTGGATAATCCATTCACTCAACATCAGATCAATGCGTTCAATACCGTTCGATATTCGCAAAAACTCCAGCGTAGTCTTGCCAATTCGGCTGCCGTTCTTGGCTGGCCATCGGCACAAGCTGACTGGGCGCGCCCGGGTATCATGCTGTATGGCTGTAACCCGTTAGATCGGCCACTGCCTGAGGACGTCACATTGACACCAGCGATGACAGTCAAAGCGCCCTTGTTGGCTGTCAAATTAATGACAAGTGGTTCGGGTATTGGCTACGCGCAGACCTATCACTGCAAGGAAGATATGCCGGTAGGTTATGCCGCTGCAGGTTACAGGGATGGCATCCCCAGAGTGCTTGACAGTCATGCTGCGGTGACGGTTGCAGGGGCGCGATGCCCGATAATAGGGCGGGTATCGATGGATTCGCTGGCTATCGACTTGCGTAATGCACCGGGTGCCAGTACAGGAGATCTGGTGGAATTCTGGGGTCCGGATGCATCGATTGACGAGCTTGCAAGGGCTGCTGGCACCATCAACTACGAATTGCTTACTTCCATAAGAGGCAAGCGCAGCTACCAATCATGACCTTAACGAGGCTGACACACCCTATCAGCAACGCGAACCGATAAACTTGTGAGGTGATACGAATGGGGGTAGCGCTGTGACACGGTCGCACAAATAGAACGTATCCAGCGGCTACAATCTCCTTCGCACGTTATCTTTCCAGGTATTGTAGTTTGTCAGGCTTGTCTTCCCATTCCTTTGCATCTTCCGGAGGATCTTTCTGAACGGTGATTACGGGCCAGATAGCCGATAGTTCAGCATTGAGTGCAAGAAAAGGTTCATCCTCTGGTTTCATGTCTTCTTCGGCCACGATGGCATTAATTGGACACTCAGGTTCGCATAAGGAACAATCTATGCATTCATCAGGATCGATGACGAGATAATTGGGGCCTTCGTGGAAACAATCCACGGGGCATACTTCGACGCAGTCGGTGTACTTGCATTTGATGCAGTTTTCGGTCACCACGAAGGTCATGGGCAGGTCTCTCAGGGTTACAGGTATGGAGCGGAATGTAGAATTTCACTAGCAGTGTATTCTAACGTTGCTGCAGTAAAACGCCAGATTCGATCGCGATTGTTGTAAGTGTTCGGATAGGATGGTATCAAAAATAACGATTGTTCCTGTGTGTGGCAGAGGCATTTGCAAGACACAAAGTTTTACACAGGATTTGAAGGGTAGTTCGCGTAATCTCGTTGAATCAGTACACCATGCAGATTGGGTGATTATAGTTTGAGTGATTGTGTTGAATCAGACCAGCGCAGTCTCGCAAGGACAGTGTCTGTTGACTCAGTACGGGTCTGACAGGCAAATGTGGCAGTGCGTGGTTACTGCTGCATCAAAGCCAGGATCCACAGGCGATCTTTTTCGGTCGGAGAACATATGAAAGCAATAAAAAAGGCAGTCTTCCCCGTAGCAGGTATGGGCACTCGATTCCTGCCAGCTACAAAAGCCAATCCCAAAGAGATGCTGCCTGTCGTTGACAAGCCGCTCATTCAATATGCGGCAGAGGAGGCAGTGGCCGCAGGTATCGATACGTTGATATTTGTCACTGGCCGGAACAAGCGCTCCATCGAGGATCATTTCGACACTGCGTATGAGTTGGAGCGCGAGCTGGAAGCCAAGAACAAGAACAAGATGCTAGAGGTACTGCGCAGTATTCTGCCCAGCCACGTAAACTGCGTGTTTATTCGACAGTCGCAAGCATTGGGCCTTGGGCATGCTGTCCTGTGCGCGCGGCCTGTTGTCAATGATGAGCCTTTTGCCGTTATCTTGGCTGATGATCTTATCAATTTCTCAGACAAGCCTTGCCTGAAGCAAATGGTTGAGCTTTTTGATTTTCAACACTGTTCGATTCTGGGAACCGAACCGGTGCCAAAAGCCGACGTCAGCTCTTACGGAATCGTTGACGGCGTCGAGGTCAAGAAAGGTTTGATGGAGGTCTCCGGAATTATCGAAAAACCGCCTGTTGACAAAGCGCCCAGTAATGTCGCAGTTGTTGGGCGTTACATCCTCACGCCACGGATTTTCGATCTTTTGGAGAATACCCAGCGTGGTGCTGGCAACGAAATTCAACTCACTGACGCCATTGCTGATTTGTTAAAAGAGCAGCGCGTGTTGTCCTATAACTTCGAAGGACGAAGGTTCGACTGTGGTAGTAAGTTGGGTTATCTAAAGGCGCAAGTAGAGTTTGCATTGGAACACGAAGAAGTCGGTGAAGAGTTTCGCGCATTCCTGAAAAATCTGGATATCAGTGCTTCCAGTAAAGTCGTACCGATCGCCAAGCCAAATTAGTGGTCTGTCAACCTGATAATGTCGATCGACATTATCAGGTTGACAGACCACTGGACAACACGACTGCCGTTCTCAAAATGGGTTAGCAGTATGAGTGTTTTGCTTGTTTGTAGAGCAACAGTTTATGTCTGATAGATCGGCTGCCTGGGCGATATTCGGTGTATTCTTTTTTGAATCATCGGTTATCGGACAGTGGATTCCGCGCATCCCTGATATCAAAGCCGCGTTGTTATTGTCCGATGCGCAGCTGGGTCTTGCATTGCTGGCCATGCCGCTTGGCACGCTGCTCGGATTTTCAATCGCCGGGCACATCATGCAGAAAATGGGCTTACGCGCGGCGTGTAGACTTTTTATGCCACTGTGGGCTCTGTTGTTCATAAGCCCCGCGTTGGCCAATAGCCTGGCCCAGCTCATGGTAGCGCTGGTTATTTCCGGTTTGGCAATCGGCATGATCGAAACCGCCATGAATACCGAAGCTGCCAGAATCGAGAAGGTTGCCGGCAAGCGATTGATGTCACGCTGCCACGGTTTCTGGAGTCTGGGTACGATGATAGGTGCACTGATGGGTGGGCTCATCGCTCAGCAAGGCGTCAGTGTTACCCTGCATTTTATCGTTGTGATGCCTCTGATTGCGCTGGGAGGTTATTTTGTGGCAACTGCCTTACCAAAATACGGTGCGCAACAGATTGCCCCAACGGTTATTGATAGTGCGCCCCTGGCGTCAGGTGTTGTTGTTCAGCCAATGAGTGGTGTGGACACGCCTGAGCAAGAGTCAAGGCTATTTTCAATACCCGATAGAGCCATACTGTTGCTGTGTATCATGCCATTGGGAATCTCGATGGTAGAAGGGGCGTTTGTTGACTGGTCGGCCGTGTTCATGCGCGATGTCATGGCAGCCAGCCCGTTATTGATCGCTGTTACCTATTCATTTTTTGCCATTGTCATGGCAGTTGTGCGTCTCTCAGGAGACACGATTTCAGAACGTTTTGGCGACGTTACCGTGGTGCGTGTATCGGGCATGGCTGCAACACTCGGAATCTCTGTGTTCGCTTTGGCGCCAAGCCCGTTGTGGGTATTTATCGGAGCTGCCATAGCGGGCGCTGGCGTAGCTATCGTGTTCCCTCTAGCCGTTACTGCTGCCGCCAATCGACCAGGAAAATCACCTGCTCAGAACGTCGCTGCATTGAACATGATAGCGTTCACGGCATTTTTGATTGCACCACCGCTTATCGGTTTCCTATCGGAAGCTGCAGGGCTACGTTTTGCATTGCTGGCACTGGCGCCCTTTGCATTCACCACATTCTTGCTAGCGGGTGAGGTGACCACCGATATTGATCAGACTTCAATCAAGTGATTGGGTAATTGGTTTTGCCGATCGGCCGCATGGTGGCCCTCTGGTGCAGGGAAGTGTTCCCACAGAATGCTGCGACATTGCTCGATGGTGTTGTCGAAACCTGCAGCGATTTCGCCACGGCGAATGTGCTTGATGAATTCATCGACCGTTTGCTCCCACAGTTTGTCGTCAACACTTGCGGCGATGGTTGAATCCACGATGATCTCTACGTAGTGTTCAGCCACCGAAACAAAGATCAGAACGCCCGTGCGATCTTTTGTAAGATGAAGATTCTGCAGGAAGAACTGCTCTCGCGCATGCCTTGATGCGCGTTGTTTTTTTACCTTTGCAGGGATGATGGCCATGCGTGCTGCTGGTATTTGAAACACCATGCCCAGCCCGAGAAACACCAGCACCTGAATCGGATAGAGCCAGACACTGGCGCGAACGATATGTTCAGGCTCGAGCCAGCCTCCGGTTGTCAGGGCCAGATAGGCGTAGTAGAGACCGGGCACACTCAGGGCAAGCAATGCTGCCCAAAGGACAGGGATGTAGCGATACCCATCGCTCTGGCGTGCAATAACGGTCACAATCTCAGCACGCATTTGAGATTCAACGTGATTGATCTTTGCTGCAAGCGATGTTTTTTCCTGGTCGGTCAGAAATGCCATTTACCAGCTCCCGGATGCACCGCCACCACCAAAGCTGCCGCCACCACCGCCGAAGCCGCCGCCAAAACCACCCCCTGAGCTACCAAATCCACCGGTACCGATGTAGCCGCCTCGCCTCGCCCCAGTACCACCACTACCACCCCCTGAGCCCTTGAAATAGACAAACAGAAATACAACGATGGCGATAGCCAGACCAATCAGTAGATTGCCCGACGCCAACGTGCCAAACAGTCCGCTGAAGCCTGCTGGAAACGCACCCCTTGCAGCATTGCGCATTCCGCTTCGCCGAAGAATCTCCGGTATTGCAACCATGGCAATGAAGATCAACGGAATGAAGTTGCCAACCGCGTCTGTCATGGCGGTGCTGCTTGTTCCGGATCTGCCTGATATGCCAGTCGTCGCCACGTATTCACCTTCCACTGCCTGCAGGATGGCTTGCACACCCTGCTTGATACCTGTCGGGTAGTCGTTATTACGGAACGCCGGCAGTATTTCCCGCTGGATAATGATGCTTGACAGAGAGTCGGTAAGTGCACCCTCGAGGCCATATCCAACCTCAATGCGGACTTTGCGATCATTCGGTGCTACCAGCAACAACACACCATTGTCGTTTTCAGCGGTACCGATCTGCCAGGCCCGTCCCAGACGGTTTGCGTAGTCGGCAATGTCGTAGCCGTCCAGTGCAGTAATGCTGACGACAACAATCTGGTTGCCCGTTTGCGCTTCGTGCGCTTCAAGCTGTGTGCTGATTGCTGTCTCGTCTTCAGGGGAAAGCAGTTGTGCATTGTCGACAACTCTGCCGGTCAGTTCTGGAAATGCCTGAGAATAAGCGAAAGTGCAAGCTACGCAAATTGCCAAGAGCAGACAGACTTGAAGCGTGCGGCGGATAGTCACTGATTGGCGTGCCTGCTGGTTGCACATCGCTGGATCATGAACAGCGAGGGCTCGGGGTGGACGGATTGCTAGTCATTGTGATTGCTAGTCATTGTTGAACTCAACGGTTGGATTAACAGCGTCTTCTTCGCTGATGGAAAAATTTGCCTTGGCAACCATTTCCG
>CAYGSW010000204.1:0-10637 GCA_964352535.1 uncultured Granulosicoccaceae bacterium
GTGTATCGGGATAGGCTACTTCAACCCCATTCTGATCCTTGTCGGTCCAGACGGTCTGGCTGAGGTATTCAAGATTCACCTGGTGGCAGATGCCAGTGCCAGGTGGCACAACGCGAAAATTGGAGAAAGCGGACTGGCCCCACTTGAGAAAGGTGTAACGCTCAAGGTTACGCTCGTATTCGCGGTCTACGTTCATCTGGAAGGCGCGCGGGTTGCCGAACTCGTCAATCATTACTGAGTGGTCGATGACGAGGTCCACAGGGTTTAGCGGGTTGATCTGCTGAGCGTCACCTCCCAGGGCGACAATGCCATCGCGCATAGCAGCAAGGTCGACTACCGCGGGTACGCCGGTGAAGTCCTGCATCAATACGCGCGCCGGACGGTAGGCTATTTCGCGCGGGTTCTGTCCGCCTTTGTCAGCCCATTCGGCGAACGCTTTGATATCGTCTATCGAGACGGTTTTTCCATCTTCGAAACGCAACATGTTTTCCAGCACAACCTTTAGCGCGGCAGGCAATTTACTGAAATCACCCAAGCCTGCCGCAGTTGCCGCGGTAATGGAATAATAATCAATCGAGGTACCGCCCACTGTGAGCGTTTTGCGCGTCTTGGCGGTGTCTTGTCCAACGGTGATAGTCATATTAATCTGTCCTGTGAGTTGACGCTATTAGTTGTGTATGAGGTATTTTGATGTTCGTAAGGTTTTGATGTTCACGAGCAATGCCAAGGCCGTCCTTTGTTGTGTTCGATCGTCGCAGAGTGTTGAAGTTTGTCCAATTGAAACCGTTTCCTATCGAACTATTGATTGGTCACAAAGAAAGCTTTGATATCGCTTGTGTAAAAAGGTTGACTTGGCTTGTGGTGTTTTTTCATTGAACAATCGACATTAATGTTAGGTCATTTCCGAGCCTTATTAGCGTCAGCCCAGACATCGTCATTGATCATGTGAACAGGAGCCCCAGCAGTATAGGCATTAATCTGGTCGTAGATATCACAAAACTGCTTATCCAGTTCATCTTCGGTGACATAGCCAATGTGCGGTGTACTGATAACATTGGGATGTGTGATGACAGGATCATTGATGTCAGTAAGCGGTTCAATATCAAACACATCGATAGCCAGACGACCAGGGCGACCAGCAGCGACACAGCCCGAAAGCGCACCGCGTTCAATCAACCCCGACCGAGACGTGTTGATTAATGTTGCCGATGGCTTCATGCGCTGTAGATCGCTACGAGTAATTATACCCCTGGTATCTGGCTTGAGCCTGACATGCAAACTGACAAAATCGGAAGTGTCAAAAAACGCAGCGCGACTGTCAGCCAACGTGACACCATCAGCAACGGCTCGCTGTCGCCCTGCTTCCGATGCCCACCATTGCACATGCATACCAAAAGCCTTCGCATATATCGCGACCTGTCGAGCAATACGGCCATATCCATACAAGCCAAGTATTCGACCGGCAACTGTCTGCCCTACCCCCATTTGCCACTCACCACTTTTTAATGATGACATTTGCTGTGGCAACTGCCGCGCTGATGCCAGCAACAGTGCAAATGTTAATTCGGCAGCAGCAATGGATGGTGTATCCGAGTGCATGTTCGAACACAGCAACACGCCATTATTGGTACATGCTGGCACATCAACATGTGGATATACGCCACGCTGCGAGATTAGCTTGAGCGTTGGCAAGCGCTCCAGCAATGCGGCAGTTATCGGCGTTCGCTCCCTAAAAAGAACAAGCGCCTCGGCGGTTGCAAGACGTTTGGCCAGCACATCAACATCATCAGTATGATCATTCCAGATAGTGACATCATGTCCCGATAAGCGAGCATAGCTTGGTAAGGTTTTTAGAGTGTCAAACCAATCATCAAGAATATGTACTTTCATCGGATCATGATCACGCATGTATGGTTCAAGAGATACCCCGGCGTAAGACCAGTGGTCCGTCCCACCTATAAAACAGAATCTTGAATTATAAGTTGGAGGGACCGCTAGTCCAGCCGTTTCAACAATCGAACAGCTAACGGTGCACCGGTAATGACTAAAAATATTCGTACTAGGTGATGCACTATAACAAAGCCCAGATCTGCCCCGACAATAACTGCCAGCAAGGTCATCTCAGCCTGACCACCGGGCGCAAATGCAAGAAACGCATTCATTGGCAATGCTAACCCGCTCAACACTAAGGCCTCGGTAAACAACAATGCCAGAACCGACAGCATAACGACAAACGCGATACCTGCCAGCACATCTCGCCTCAATTCAGAAAATGTTACCCCGACATAACCCACCCCGATACCGATGCCGATCAGTAACTGCGCAGTAAGCAGGGCCTCACTCGGCGGGCGATAATGAATGACGCCCGACAGTGACAAGGCGGCAGTGACAAACATCGGTCCCAGAATCGAGGCACCAAACAATCCGATGCGCTCGCCACCTTTCCAGCCAACCAGCGCAGCAATCACCATGATCAGCATTTCAAATACGGGAATCATGGCGGCAGGCGCACCAATTGGCGCACTGAGTGACGCTCCGAAGCCCACACTGAGAATAGCAGGAGCAATAGTGACAATCATCAGCACTCGGGTGGCATGAATGAGCGATAAGGCACGACCATCACCACCGGCTTCCGTGCCAAAAATTACCATATCCTGCAGTCCTCCAGGCATGGCGGCGTAATACGAAGTGACTTTATCGAATCCGCAAACGCGATAGAAAAAAGGCACTCCGATAGCCGCAATTACCACGATGTACAGCGGAACCAACGCCACAGAGACTGCCATCTCGGGTAATCGATGAAACAATTCGGGCGTTATCGAAGCGCCCACCGCCACTCCCAGAATGGTACGGGCAGCGACTGATAATTGCCCAAACCCGTTCAGCTTGCGTTTGGCCAACGCTGCGAGCAGACAGAAGAACATCGGACCAAATAAAAATGGCAACGGCAAGGAGAACACAGTGAAAACAGCCACGCCTGCGACTGCTATGCCCGCTGTTTCCATTTGACGACGGTCCAGCATTCCCTCACCTGAAGCTAAATGGATCTGCATTATTCCACACAATGACATACAGTTGTATACAATAACTAAGATACGAAATAGTAGTGCCAATTTACGCTACCCATGAACAAGCATGATCGCCCGCAGGGACGTGATACCTACGCGCGGATCCTCGACGAAATTCGTGCAGGCTCCCTGAACCCCGGGGACCGCCTTACCGAGGCGGACATTGCCGAGCGTCTGGGCATTTCACGCACACCAGTCAGAGAAGCCATGCGCCAGTTGGAATCTGACGGTTTGATAACTCACACACCACGTTCAGGATCAACTATTCGGAAACTGGACTACTCAGAGGTCTCTGAACTGTATGAAATGCGCGCCGTACTTGAAAGCACAGCTGCCCGTTTTGCAGCACGCGCAGCCTCCGACGTGGAAGTGGATGAGTTAGTATCGATTCACGAGGCCATGTGTGCTGCAATAGGTACACACCAGCTGGATAAGCTCAACCAGCAGTTTCATCGCTGCCTGCTCGACGCAGCACGCAACCGGTTTCTACTTGGTGCTGTACGCTCCATTGAAAAAACCTTACTGATACTTGGGCCTTCAACATTTAACGAATCGGACAGACCCACTCAGTCCAATCAGGAACACGAACAGTTGCTCAACGCTGTACGCTCACGACAACCTGCAGATGCAGAACTAGCCATGCGCATACATATCGAATCCGCTCACCGAGCACGTTTGCGCCAGTTAAGGCAATACTGTGCAAGCAGCAGTGAGCATTTAGCGTGAGCAACAAAAGCGCTTCCGTAAATACAGTGAATTGGGATGTCATCATCGTCGACGGTGGCAACGCGGCATTGTGTGCAGCCATTGAATCAGCAGAACAAGGCAAACGCGTCTTGCTGCTTGAAAATCTGCACCGATAGAATGCCGCGGTGGATATTCACGCCACACGTGAAACTTTCGCTGCATGCATCAAGGCCCCTTGTCGCGTTTAACCGATAGTTACCTTACCGATGAATACCTGGAGGATTTACTGGCTGTCACCAAAGGCAAGACCGACCGCCAACTTGCCATGCTGACGATCAATGGCATCCCCACGCGAGGCCGAGCCTGCAAGTTCCAGTGCAGTCTTAACCTGATCTAGGTATGCGTCATCGAAGCAGAATATTTGATAGATTCTATGGCCATCTCGATGGTGAATCCGGGAAACAATCGCTGCAATGCAGTAATATCTTCTTGAGCCTCTTCCACGCGACCAAGGTACGGCAATGTTTAGGCAAGCTGCAAATGGCTTAACCAGTTGCGATCATCAAAGCCGCACCGGAAAGCATCGTGAGCAGACTGGTATTCGCCCAGTCGATAGTGATTCTTGGCGATCGCGTAATGCCAAAACTTCTTGTGGTGGATGGGTTGCAGATCGATGGCTTTCTCAGCCAGAGCAACGCCTTTTTCCCATCAGCCATTGTAGGTCACCCACTTGCCCAGACCGCCAAGCATATCGGGATCGTCGGGCTTAATCGCCAGCGCACGAACCACCACGGTTTCCAACCGCTCCACATCACAGCTACTGGCATAACCAAGTGTGAGCCCCTAGTAGACAGCACTGTCAGCGCCATCGGACAGCGACTCGGCTCGATTTGCCGCTGCAATTGTGCGCGCAGGTAGAACTTTGCGATCAACGATATTACTTTCGAAGCGCTCAGGAAGCTGCAAACAATGCTTCCCGTAAACGAACAGTATCAGCCATACACCGCTTGTTCACTACAGCATGGCGCTCCTGAAATACTGGATCATCAAGCCAGTCGGCCTCCGAAGGCTCAATCAAACCAGACGTATCATCTAGTCTGTACGCCGAGTGGATATTTGCTCGGTCGTGATGCGACGATCTATCAAGTCCATGGAAAACAAGTGGGGTTGTGGACATCAGGATAGATGCCAAGACGACCGGCAGTTGATGTTTCAGATCGTTGATTGAACCCGTTTTTCACATTGTCGCAACATACCGGTGTCGAGCGATTACCGTGAACAGCGCGTGAAAATGCAGATTCAACGCTGAGTCACAGCGCTGCATAAATTGGTCGCAGCGCTATTTCCACAATTACGGGAGTGTATTTGCAAGCAAGGATCCCTCGTCAGCACAGGGATACAGTGTGCCATATTCAGCAGAATCCAAAGCCTGACCACGCAGTCAGGCTCAGCTGTGACACCGCCCCGAAATTTGTCAACCGACAGTGAAGCATCCATGTAACCCTGCCGCTACTCTCCAGCATCACTAAATTTGAACAAAAGCGCATTTTGGAGACAGGCTGTATGAATGCAATATCATCCACTTATTGGATGGGCACTGTCCTCATCAGTGTTATCTTGCTGAGCGCCTGCGGCTCGGTGGATGATGACAAAGAGTCCTCGCTCACATCATTGCTGGCAGTACCCTCACTGACAGAGCCTTCCAACGAGCTGCTTACCGTTGATATCACCGACGGTGATAACAGCGCTCCGGCGGACGATATCGCGACTGATGAGCTCCAACGCTCGGCAGCGGAAGGCGCTACCCGCGGAATCTCTCTAAACAGCGCAGGATTTCAGCTAGTCAGTGAAAACGCAGCTTCGTCATCCAACCTTGCGAACATGACTAATGCGCTGAATGATCGCACCGGTGGCCTCTTCTCAGACGAGGCAACACCGTCGCTGTCGCAGCGAATGAACAGCGCAACCCAAAAGAGCGAGGAAATTGACAACCAGACACAGCAACTGCTTTTCGCATCGCTCGGTCTTGATAATTCCGGTAATGCACGCGCAACACGCACCGGTAATCGCATTAACATAGACCCGGATGACGCCGAGCTATGTGCCAACGACACATTCGCCATGGATGTAACTTATACATCCCAGAAGCAGGACGTTTGTGAGCAACTCATGAGTTTGATTATTGTTCAGCTCGACGCCCTTACAGAACGAAGTGGAACTATTACTTACCTGTTCAATCAACAAGCGTTTCTGACTATTGGATACGGCCCCTTAAACGCGCTTTACGAACTCCAGCTGGACACACTCCATGAGATTCAACAGCTGTCTAACCAACTAAGCCCGGATGAATCCTACACAATACAACGTATGCAGGGTGCACTGCGTCTGACCGCGAGTGCAAACAGCGAATCACAACAAGCAACATCTGGCACAATGGCTCTGGTGGTTACTGAACCGCTTGTGATAAAAGAAAAAGATGGTAGCCAGTTATCCATGTCACCAGCAACGCTATTCACGGCAGTTCATGATGATGTAGCCGGTACTGCCCGCGTTGAACTGGGATGGGGTGCGATGGAATTGATCATGACCAATCAGCTGGACCAGCTTGCCAGCAGCGTGAATAAGCTAACACTGGGCGGATTCACCGGGATCTTCGAGTTGACGGGTAACGACTCATTGCTCAAAGCCAGTAACCTCGGATTTACCAACGGGCCCATGAGATTCTCTTCATCCGACGGCGATGTGGCAACTATCAGTTTGGACCCATTTGGATTTTCCATGAACACCGTGATCGGCGAAGTGCTACTGAAAACAGGCTTGGCCGCCAACATCTCTATGAGTAGCGCCTCTCCAGCATCTGCCACTGCAGCATCTAGTGAGTATTCATTTGACGTGTCGTTAACAGCCGCGGCTGGCACACGTCTTGATACGGAGTCCGAACAGTCTACAAACATTGTAAAAGCCGGAGGACCACTCAGCCTGGATTACCGAATCAGCAACACACAAAGCAGTGAAAGCGGATTCATCAGCCTCACGCCGAACCATTGCCAGGCATCATCAGGCACGAGCAACGGGGCAGAAGAATTCTTCGGTGCAATCTTCAGCTGCGACTCTGGTATGGACTAGTTAATGAGCCATACGGACAAATCCTGCCTGGAAACCGTACTTTTTTTACCAAAGATCAATTAGAGCAATACCGCTGCGGGGGTTCTTTCCCAGACATCCCTTGAGATGTTGCCAAAGCCCCTATCAGCAAACGTAGTGAATCATCTGACATTGGACCAGTTTTTCCTCGCAACCCCCTCGCTACCGCCACAGCCTAAAACAATTTCCTTGTTCTCAAAACCAGTGGCTAGAGGTGAAAATGACTTAACCTCAATGAGACATTAAATCGCGAGTCAGAAACGTGATAGAACGGTGTTTGCAGTCACGCACGGATATTTTCTTGAACCGAGGTTCAATTCAAATGTGGTTTGGAAAAATCGAGCACGCTGCTGATGGCGTCGCCATAGCACGTCACAAAGGCGTTTTCTGGCCGTGAGAATTTTATCTGATTGAGGTAATGACTTACGCATCTAGTGGACTATAAGTCGACCAAACCGTTGTCGCTTCGCCAAGTGTCCGATCAAACTGAGCAAGTGCCCCATCCCTCCCCCCAGATTTAGAAGCATTGGCAGCTTTACAAAGAGTTTGTCGATCAAATAGCATTTAGTGGTGTATCCGCGGACGATGCTTTGTTGTACTCTTTGCTTCATCTATAGTGAATTCTCATTCTGAGCCGCCGTTGAGTATTGAACAATGAACAACGCAACGCTTCGTGAGCGTTTGGAGCTTTCATGTAATGAATCTGATCCGAGGCGTCGGCGATTGATAGCGCTTGCGGTTCTGACCGAACGCCTGAGAGCAGATAAGATCATGCCTATCCTTGTTGGCGGTGGAGCTGTGGAGTTTTATACCGCTGGAGGTTATGCAACGACGGATATTGATTTGGCACTTCCTGCCTGTGAGGAAGTTGATATTGCTTTTGCGGAACTCGGCTTCGAAAAGGTGGGCCGCTATTGGGTGCGCGAAGATCTTGACCTGTTGTTCGAGGCTCCAGCGCAGGCTGGCCTACCGGGTGAGAATGCCCCCAGGACCGTTGTTGAAGTAGATGGTTTGACAGCTACTGTTATCGGGGTAGACGATCTGATAATGGACAGGCTTCGAGCCTGGGTGCATTGGCAAAGCACGGAAGATGAACGTTGGACAAAGCGATTGGCTCAACTTTACAAAGATCAGATTGACTGGGCATATTTACGTAGCCGAGCAGAGTCTATTCCACAGGAACTTGAGGCAATACAGGTGCTATTCGATGAAACCCGAAAATAAACTGATCTCATACGATGATTTTCAGGCCGATGTGCAACGACGCAAGAGTAAGGTCTGGGTGAAGATACTTGCTGATGAACCTGTAGAACGGGCTGTCGGCAGACGTCCACGCGACCTGCTGAAGGAAGAGCTTTTACTTCGACTCGACAAAGCGCGTCTCATTCGAGAGCGAATGATGATGAATGAAACAAATGAATCCGAATAGGCGCAGTATCATTACGGCACGTGTAGGGCGTCACAAACACTGCTGCCACAAGAGTCATCGTCTGTTGTCACAGGAGAGAAACCTTGCACAAGTCCCGTTGGCAAGAACTGCACGTTAAAAAAACAGCGTCGAATTACTGACTCTCACTTGTGTATATAATCACTGGGGGCTCAGCTTATCGCTCCCGACGCATCCTTGTTTATGGGAGTTGTGGCCTGAGGATGCCTCATCAGGACCTAGTAAATCCATCAAAACAGCAACCGGTAAACTATGACGACCTTGAGCGACACGGATACAGCCATTACTGGCATTATCATATGCGATCATGGCAGTCGGCGAGCACAGTCGAACGATAGCCTGAAAGATGTCGTGTCACGTTTTGCCAAGCGCTTTGCCGATGATTGTCAGATCGTTGAACCCGCCCACATGGAGTTGGCAATGCCCGACATCGATTCTGCTTACGCTGCCTGCGTTGCAAGAGGTGCCCTCCATATCGTCGTGTTGCCACTTTTTTTGGCAAAAGGTAAACACTGGACCAGAGACATACCTAGCCTTACCGGTCAGGCAGCTGCCAGATTTCCACAAACAAGCTATCAGATTGCCGAACCACTGGGTATGGACGATCTGCTGCTGGACCTGTTGAAAAAAAGACTGGATGCCAATGATCAGCCAACATTGGCAAGTGGTGAGAGTGACCCAAGGCTGATTGATACACCAGCAACTGAAAGGCGGGTTCAATGTAGCGTCTGTCCATTTGAGTTGGATAACGAGACGGGGACTGTTGCCATCAAGCCAGGCAAAGGCTTGGACTGAGCAATTTTCTCAATAACAGGCTTTTGTTGTACAAATTTCCGGATTGACCTGTCTGCAAAGCTATATGGCAACACCTGAATCAATAAGAGAGAAAAATTTCGTTGCAATCAGCGCTCCCACTTTATCTTGTGAAAATCGACGAGCACAATAGACGACGCAATACTCCTTCTGAACGATATACCGCGCAATGGTGATCCGACATAGTCAACCTGTTCAACTCGTGAAATATCGAAAATGTTTCGGCTAACGTTCAGGACTGCAGTGCCACTGACGCATAGACAATGCATAACCTGGAGAGCAGAGGTTCTCTTGCATCATTTGTCAAAGCCAAGCGAACAATTGAAGGAGTCAACATCATGAAATGAAAAACCGTTCATTTAATTGTCGTATCAACCTTTTTTTGCACTTACCACAACGACGGTAACGGCTCAGGGACAATGGCTAATGAGGGTAGCCGCCGAATCCGGTGGAGATGAATTCATTGAAGTGATTTTTGATAACGGTGACGCTGATGACATAAAAGGTGGCGGGTTTGTGCATGTCCAAGTTGGCAGACTGTTCACTTTTTTTGCAAACAAACCTGCATTGATGACTGAACTCACCGCTGGTTATAAAACCGATTCAGTAAACGCTAGTAATGGTGACCTAGTAGTCCGTTAGGGTGTAATATCGCAGATAGAGTTGCTGTCTTTCAATCCGGGCAGTTACAGGAACTGGGATCAACAACTGACATCTTCTCGAACCCACAATCCACTTATACGCGTCAGCTAATCGGAGCCGTGCCTGTTGTGGACGCAGCCGAACTGGCCCTTAGAAACAAACTTGCGGAAGAGTTCCATGATTGACTTCACAGAAGCACTGGCGGCTGACAATCAACCTGCTTCAGTTTTCACGGCACTGGAAAAGCTCGTTGATACCACTATTGGCACAAAGCTTTTTACTCTCATGGAAATCGATCGCTCGAGAGGTGTTGCCCGCAGAAATTACTCAAATCAGCCTGATGCGTATCCTGTTAGCGGGGAAAAACCCATTCAACAGAATGCATGGACAACACAGGTTCAAGACCATCACAAAACCTTCGTTGCCAATAGCTTTGATGAGATCGCAGCGGTGTTTCCTGACCATGAGTTGATTCAGGCATTGGGCTGTGAAAGTTGCCTGAACTTACCCATTGTCGTCAATGGTACGGTCATTGGCACGTTGAACTGCCTGCATGAGGCGGGGCATTTCACGGAAGATCGCGTGAAGGCAGCGGACTCGCTCAAACAACCGGGTGCGCTGGCCTTTCTATTGGAAGCCTATTTAAAACGGAGCCAAAAGCATGAGTGATGCAATCCGCTGGGTCGCCACCGATGTCGGAGGCACTTTCACTGACATTGTGGCGATTGAGAGTCTGCCCGATGGGATGAAAATCACCACGGCCAAAACAGACACTACACCTCCTGATTTTGAAAAAGGCGTACTTAATGTATTGGCCAAAAGTGCAATAAACCCGA
>CAYGSW010000205.1:0-10534 GCA_964352535.1 uncultured Granulosicoccaceae bacterium
GCTCCTCGCTTCGATCAGAAATTTAATTTCAACGTCAAGAGTGAGATCGTTGAATACATTTGGTACATTGAGTGAGCTACACCCAACCAAAGGCATAAATCTATGAAGTTAACGATTCTGGCTAGCTCGTGTCTCGTGGGCGCTGCGCTCATGGCAGGCTCAGCGCAAGCTCAGCAGCAATTCATCTCTATCGGTACTGGCGGTGTAACCGGCGTCTACTACCCTACCGGCGGCGCTATATGTCGTCTCGTCAACAAAGGTCGCAAGGACCACGGTATACGCTGCTCTGCAGAATCTACGGGTGGATCGGTCTATAACATCAATACTGTTCGTGCCGGAGAGCTGGAATTCGGTGTTGCGCAGTCAGATTGGCAATACCATTCCTACAACGGTACATCACAGTTCGCTGACCAAGGTAAGTTTGAAGGTCTGCGTGCAGTATTTTCTGTCCACCCGGAGCCGTTCTCGGTTATTGCTCGAGGTGGCAGTGGCATTTCTTCATTCGAAGATCTCAAGGGCAAGCGCGTAAACGTTGGTAATCCCGGTTCAGGCCTGCGTGCCACCGCTGAGGTCGTCATGGAAGCTTACGGCATGACAATGGACGATTTTTCGGTGGCGTCCGAGCTTAAGGGTGCAGAGATGGCACAAGCTCTGTGTGATGACAAGATCGATGTCATGATTTACACAGTGGGTCATCCGGCAGCAGCTATCACGGAAGTCTCCAACACCTGTGATGTTGATTTTGTCGATGTGCAGGGCCCGGTTATCGACAGCCTGATCGAAGAGAATTCTTTCTACCGCAAGGCTTCAATTCCGGCCGGCATGTACAAGGGTCAGGATGCGGACAACACAACGTTTGGTGTAGGTGCAACGTTCATCTCATCCACTGACGTACCAGAAGATGTGGTCTACGTTGTCGTCAAGGCTGTGTTCGACAACTTTGAAGACTTCAAGAAGCTGCATCCGGCATTTGCCAACCTGAAGGAAGAAGAGATGATTTCCGATGGTCTGTCAGCACCATTGCACGACGGTGCTGTGAAGTACTACAAGGAACGTGGCTGGATGTAATTCCACGTCGGGAGGCGCGCTACTGGTATCGGTAGCGCGCCTCCCGAGTTTCTGGCGCATAAGGCACCGCCCCACCTGCGCGTTTACAATGACAACAGTGATGTACCCATCGAGGACTTTCGCCCATGAACGCAACCGCCGCTCAAGCAAGTCCTACTGATCCGCCGCCAACCGATCTCAGCAAAACGCCCTCTGCGCAAGATTTTGCGGCCATCGACACAGGCGCAAGAAATCCTGCGGGACACGTTGGTTTCTTTCTGGCTTTTCTGGCCTTCAGTTGGAGTGCATTCCAGCTGTATGTATCCTCTTTCGTGCCTTTCTGGCTGGCCGACAACTACGGCATCAATCTGATTTTCAACGGCAGTGAAGTGCGGGTCATTCACCTGGCTTTCGCAATATCCCTGGCCTGTCTTTCCTATCCATTCTTTAAAAGCAGCCCCCGTCATCGGGTACCTGCCTACGACTGGTTGCTGGCGATTGCCGGAGCAGCCTGCTGCCTCTATCTCGTCGTTTTCAAGGACGATATTGCCATGCGTGCCGGACTGCCCACCACCAGTGATACGGCGGTGTCAGCCTTCGGTCTGATTTTACTGGCCACTGCCGTCTACAGATCGCTGGGACTTCCCATGCTGATCGTTGCCGGGGTTTTCGTGTTTTACGTCTTCTTTGGCGATGCGCAGTTCCTGCCCGATGTAGTGCAGTGGAAAGGCGCATCATTTGGCAAGGCCATGTGGCACTACTGGATGCAAGGTGAGGGTGTTTTTGGTGTTGCACTGGGGGTCGCCGCATCGATGATCTTTCTGTTTGTGCTGTTTGGCGCCTTGCTTGAGCAAGCGGGTGCAGGGAACTATTTCATCCAGATGGCCTTTGGTACTCTCGGCCACTTTCGCGGTGGACCTGCAAAGGCTGCTGTTGTGGCCTCGGCACTCAGTGGTATCTACTCCGGTTCTTCCATAGCCAATGTTGTTACAACGGGTACGTTCACTATTCCTCTGATGAAGCGCACCGGTTTCTCTGCCGAGAAGTCAGGGGCTGTGGAAGTTGCCTCGTCAACCAACGGTCAGTTGACGCCACCTGTCATGGGCGCGGCAGCATTTCTGATTGCAGAATTCACTGGCATCTCCTACCCAGAAGTCATCAAGCATGCATTACTACCGGCGCTGATCTCCTACATTGCACTGGTCTATATCGTTCATCTGGAAGCACTGAAGCTTGATCTTGCAGGCCTTGAAAAGCCGCCTTCACACATCACGGTGATGCAGAAACTAATCGGTTTTCTGTTTGGATTTCTCGCCTTTTGCGCGCTGGGGGCGGTGGTGTATTACGGACTTGGCTGGATTAGCAACGTATTTCCCGGAATGACCCTGTATAGCGCCATGGCTATCTTTCTGGTGGCCTATCTGATCCTCATCAGAATCAGTGCAAGACAGGATGATCTGAAGCTGGATGATCCCAATTCACCGCTGCTGGTGTTGCCACGGCCATCGGAGGTGGCGGTTACAGGCTTGTACTATCTGCTGCCGATTATCATCCTGTTGTGGTGCATACTCATCGAACGTCTATCGCCTGCCTTGTCGGCGTTCTGGGCGTCGATGGCCATGATCTTCATTGTCATCACCCAGCACTTTCTCAAAGCCCTGTTCCGCATGGGCAAGCACAACAGCGTGCCTTTTGGCGGTGCCGTCAAGCGTGGTTTTCAGGATCTTGGTACTGGTATGGTGAACGGCGCTCGCAGCATGGTGCCCATCGGTGTTGCCACAGGCGTTGCTGGCATCATTATTGGCACTGTATCTCTGACGGGTGCGCATCAGGTAGTGGGCGAGTTTGTCGAGTTTCTTTCAGGTGGCAGTCTGATCATCATGCTGTTGCTGGTGGCTGTCATGAGTCTGCTGCTGGGCATGGGGCTGCCCACCACCGCCAACTACATCGTTGTATCGTCGTTGATGGCGCCGGTTATCGTGTCGGTGGGCGCACAACAAGGACTGGTAGTCCCGTTGATTGCCGTACACATGTTTGTGTTCTATTTTGGAATTCTTGCTGACGATACGCCGCCTGTGGGCCTGGCAGCCTTTGCGGCAAGTGCCATCTCCGGTGGTGATCCCATACGCACCGGCTTGCAAGGCTTTGCCTACGACATCCGTACCGCGCTTTTGCCTTTTCTGTTCATCTTCAACACCGAGTTACTGTTGATAGACGTAACGTTTTTCAAAGCCATAGTTGTATTCGTTGTGGGTGTTATTGCCATGATGCTGTTCGCAGCTTCAACGCAGGGGTACTTCTTTGCAAAGAGCCGGATCTGGGAATCCGTGCTATTGCTGCTTGTGGCGTTCACGCTGTTCCGCCCTGGCTTCTGGCTGGATCGTGTACAGCCACCTTATAACGAGCTGCCCAGCACACAGATCTTTGAAGTGGCAGAGAACCTGCCGGCAGGTGAACCCTTGCGTTTACAGGTCACCGGTCCGGATTTTGATTACCCTGACAAATTGGCGCAAATTACGGTCCTGGCCAATCTGGGTAAGGAGGGAGATGGTGAGGCACGACTTGCAGAGGCTGGACTGACGATCATCATGGACGATGATGGCGCAACACTTGAAGAACCGTTTGCGGGAACCCAGTTTTTCCAGACGTTACAGATGTTTGATTTCTATGCTGATCCACTGGTTCGGGTTGAGAAAGTACAGTTGCCCGCGGAGCGTTGGCCAAAAGAGATCTTTTACATACCAGCACTGTTACTTCTGGGCATTGTTGTCATGTCACAGAGACGTCGACAGACCAAGCCTGCTTTTTTCGGAAATTTCTGATGTGTAGCCTGTGAACGATTCGCTGATCATTGATGACAACCGTGTGGTATCGATGCACTACCAGCTAAGCAACGGCTTTGATGAGCTCATTGACTCGTCGCAGGGTGGATTGCCGCTGGTGTACATGCACAACAGCAATGCGTTACTGCCCAGTCTGGAGCGTGAGCTAACCGGTAAGCAGGCAGGAGAACATGTAGCGGTCACGATCTATCCAGAGGATGGTTATGGCTATGCCGATGAGGAGCTGATTGCCGAGTGGCCACGCGAATCCATTGAGCAGGCACAGCAAGAGCTTGTGGTGGGTATGCGCTTCAAGGCACTGGGCAAGGACGGTGATTCGAAACTTGTGAGCGTGACCGAAATCCGCGATGACGTTGTAGTACTGGATGCAAACCATCCGCTGGCAGGGCAGGTGCTGAACTTCATGATCGCCATTGTTGATGTGCGCGAACCCACTGAGGAGGAGCTGGCTCAGGGCTTTGCCACCGGCGCTAATCCACTCGGGCCTGCCGAGTAAGCTTTTTTATCGACTTACGATGCCTTGCGTAAGGGATCCTCGGTCGATTCAGGGCTATCCCCATCCGTCAGATTACTATCAGCTTGAACATCAATTTGACCCTCATCATCCGGTTTTTCTGAAATAGCTGTCGGAACGTGAGTCAGTTCAAGTTCATCAGCCAGCTGTTCAAGCGGTGTTGGCATGCGTAGACCGTAGCCTTGCGCATAGTTGACATTGATCGCGCGCAAACACTGAAGTGCCTTGTCATCTTCAACAAACTCTGCAATGGTCTTTGCGCCTACCGTCTGTCCTATCTGGTTGATGGCAGCCACCATCTGACGATCTACCTCGTTACTGGCAATGTTGCGAACCAGCGAGCCATCGATCTTCAGATAATCAAACGAGAGTTGTTTGAGATAGGCAAAATTGGAGAAGCCTGAGCCAAAATCATCCAGTGCAAGCTGGCAACCCAATGCGTGCACGCGATCAATAAAGCGGCTGGCTTTTTCAAAGTTGCGCACAGCGGCACTTTCGGATATCTCAAAAGCAATATTGCATGGATCCACATCACCGCGACTGAGTCGCTCGACAATAAAGTCACTGAAGTCTTCATTGGCAAACGAAAGTCCTGACAGATTCACCAGCAGAAGGGGAATAACGTGATCTTGCTGATGCACCGCGAGCCACTCGACAACCTGGGTGAATACCCAACGATCAACCTGGGTCATCACATTGTATTTTTCAGCGATGGGAATGAAGCGTGCCGGTGAATACAGTTCGCCATTTTCGCTGCGTACGCGTAGCAGAATTTCACACTGTGCAATGGCGATGGAGTTTTCCTGAATTTCAAAGACCGGCTGAAAGAACAGTGACAGGCGATCATCGGCCAAGGCTTTGCGAATGGCCTGTATACCCGCCAGATTGCTGCGGTACTTGACCACCTCGGCATCGTTATCCTGAGTGACATGCACGTGGTTGCGGCCAGATTGCTTGGCAACATAGCAGGCTGAATCAACATCGGCCAGCACTTGCTCCATATCCTGAATCTGACCATCGATGGGCGTGACCCCGATGCTCAGGCTCACGTTGAAACTGTGCTCGTCATAGTAGAACGTGAATTCCTGCACCAGAATGCGCAGCTCTTCGGCCAGTTGACGAATATCATCAAAGGTCGCAGCCTGGGCAATAATGGAGAACTCATCTCCACCCACACGGGCGAAAAGATCACCACGGCGCAGCCGGTCGCCGATCATGCCTGTCAGCTGTATCAGAAGCTGATCACCTGCATGATGGCCGCAGGTGTCATTGACCATCTTGAACCTGTCCAGATCCAGATACAGCAGGCCATGAGTCATTTGACTGCGCTGGGCTGTAGCGATGGTCTGTTGCAGGTGCTGCTCGAAGGAGCGGCGGTTGTGCAGGCCTGTCAGGTCATCGTGGTTGGCAAGATGAGCGATGCGTCGATTGGCCTGAGCTACACGAGCAGCCACCACAGCTGAGATGATGATCGACAGCGCAAATGCTGCGCTGACAATGATGATCAAAAGCTGGCGGGTTTCCTGATACTTGGTCTGGTTGCTGGCAAGCGCCTCATCTGCCAACTGTTTTTCAAGCTTTACCAGCTCGTTCAAGTGGTTGAGCAGAACCAGTTCCTGCAAATTTACCTTGTTCAATACAGCACGCAGTATCGGTAACTCAACATTGATGGAATTGAGCGCATTGCTTGCCTCTTCGTAGGCATCAGCCACCCTGAGATCTGCCTCATTGATCTGTTTGAGAATGGCCTTCTCGCGCTCGTTGGCGCTCAGCTGCGACAGCTCGTCCCGCGTGTCATCGTAGATGATGGTGTAGTCAAGTAACTTGTCGAAAATCCGCTGCCGTTCCAGCGTGTCTTCGGTCTGCACCAGCGTGCGCACGGCACCGGATCGTAAGCGGATAACATCGCGCATCTGGTAGGCATTACTGGTTTTGCGACCCATGTCGTCAATAAGTTCCGACATCTCCATATTGACGGATTGCAGGGTGCTCATCGAGAGCCAGGTAATCAGGATCATCAAGGAGAATACAGCCAGAAAACCCATACCAATGAGGGTTTTGGTGTTGTCCCGATTGTTGTATTCCAGCACGGGGTTGCTCATCTGGATGCTCGAGCGCTCTTTGACGTTGCCCGCCGCGTCAGCACGCGATAACTGGCGCTATCCGCTACTACAGATTCGGCGATTGTCGAGACTACTGGCATGATTGCGAAGAATGTCCTGATGGTAGATACAGCGACAGCAACAGGTGCTGGGGCTAACGCAACAAGGTTTAACCGCGCCTGTTGGACATATCGGCAATTTCTCCAGACGGTTGACCCCTTTTGGCAATCAACTCTGCGCTCATATTTGTGATTAACACTCACATATTGTTATATCACCTTGATGCGCTTCTCAATTCAGGTGCAAGGGTGCAAGCAACAACTACGCCATGATACCTACCCGCTGGAGTGACCAGTACAGCCCCATACCGCCAATCAGGCACGATATAGGCGTCGCCAATAACCTGCGGTAACGCGCCTTGTCACCAAGCCACCAGCCAGCAATGGCAAAGCAGGCGAGGATAACCGTAAGCTGTCCGATCTCTACCCCGATATTGAATGCAATCAATGAGCTCATGAACCGGTCGGCTGGCACACCGATATCGCCCAGTACTCCGGCAAAACCCAGACCGTGCAATGAGCCAAACACAAACACGATGGATAGCCGAGCCTTGCCTACCTGTGTCCGGAACAGATTCTCCACGCAGATGATCGTGATGGATAAGGCGATCAAGGGCTCCACAATGATTGCTGGAAGACTCATAACGCCAGTGATACCCAGGGCAAGCGTGAGCGAATGTGCCAGTGTGAACATGCTGACTTGCCAGAAGATGGGCTTGAAGGCTGGTGCCATCAGGAAAATACCGACCACAAACAGAATATGATCCAATCCCTTGGGAATAATATGTTTAATCCCCACGACTGCATAGTTCACGAAATTGCCCAGTGCCGGGTACGGGTATGCCGTTGTGAAATTTGGCTTTGCGTCAATGGTAAAGATGTCGCTTTGCTGACCGGCTGTCAGATACTGAGAGAAGCCTTGCGGATTCTGTTCTCGGATAATGATAGGGCCCAACTGCTCATCCCATTGCCAACGAAGGCTTTTCGATGCAGTGTCTACGCTTAACGTGATGTTGCTGTCGCGTGGCAGCCTTGCATCACCGACCGGCGGGATGTTAACTGACAATACGCGGGTGACAGACGTATGATCGTCTTCATCGACTATATGAATGCGCTCAAGAAAGCCAGTCTGCATGTGCTTGAACGCTGTTGCAAGTGATGTCGGACTGGAGTTTCTGAGTTGTTGATAGAGCGCTGCCTGAGCCGAGTCCTTTGCATTGCTATGTTCCGGGCCGATGCCTGCAACGATGCTTTCAAGATTAACGCGCAAATGTATCTGCAATGGCTCGACGTCAGTTTGCAGCTCTGCAACCACAGGGCGTAGTTCATGTGCGTACGAAAAACCGGGTGTACACACAGTCCACAACATCAGCGCCGTCATGGCAATCCAGTACTTTATCATGTGTCTGCACCTAGTGATAATGTGAGAGATGCCCAGTAGCTTGTCCAGTCAACATCGGTCTGTGCACTGGGTGTGATCCACACACTGTTGAATAGATAGTCGCCAGATTCTGATACTCGGAAAGTTGCCAAGCCGTTTTCATCAGTGTTCTTGACCTTGCGGGTAACGGTCTGTGTGCTGGCATCTTTGAACAAGATCTCTACCTGGCGATGTTTCATCGGTCTGTCTCTGAATTCAAGCAACAAGCTCAGTTCTTCTGTGGTCGAATGAGCTGTGCTAATGGACAATTCAAACAGTTGTCCCTGCGTATCCAGTGCAGGTGAATCCTTGTGCTTTTCCAGTGACACCAGGAAGGGAGGTTTTGTTTTACGGTCTTGTTTTTCATGCACGTGAAACAGCGATTTAACGAACCGGTAGTAGCGTTCCGTAGCGGCATTTTCTGTCTGGCTTGCGTGTTGATCGTCTAATTGTTCATGTTTATGGCGAGCGTCATTTACGCTTTCATACTGGTCGACGACTTGTGTGAGTGCGTGATAGTCCAGAAAAGCCTTGAACGCTGCAGGTGTGTCGTACTCCAGGGTTCTTGCGGTTGTTTCCAGCAGCATCAGATGTAAGCCGGGTTCGCCGAGCTTCAGTTGGATTGCAGGATAGTCGCCTGGTCTGCCGGATAAGGGACGCCTGGCAGTATCAGACACTAGACCACCTGAATGCAGCGCAGCCGGGTTAAACGGATAGGCCGTGCCTGTGAAGTTCTCGCCATTGCGGATGTCTGCATGAAACATCTGTCCTGTCTGCCAGCTAGTTTTCGTCGGTGCAATCCAATATTCGTGCGCCAGTGCCAGCTGGGGTTCGAGTAGCACGCAATGGATTGCAAGCATTGCTAATAGAAGGGTCGATGGTAGTGATTGTTTGCGATGTCTATGCATTGGAAAGTTTTGATACCCGCCTATTTTTTGTATCAGGTGTTTTAAAGCTTGCGGGTACATCTTGTATTACAGCAGATGTTGTATCCCGTTCGCGATTGTTTGAATGATTATCCCTATAGAGCACTACGCGCGTGCGGTCGGAAAAGTTGCAGACTACAAAAAATATCTGATTTTTGTTGTTCTGCTGGTGAGCGCAGCAACACGGTTACAACGTGTTGTCCTTAAAGTTTCAGTATTTGCATCTTTTACAAAGCGAGCTGCGTAGTTGCAGTTAGGGACATACCATCCGGCATGTTTTTGTTTTGAGCGTTGTTTCTACATCGCGAGTGTTTACAACAAGCGTTTTGTCTACCAGGTATTTGCAGAGTTTTTCTGCGGGCACTGAAAACGTCGGCGATTCCAAGCATGACCGTATACCGAAACAATGTTCAATCAGCCTGCAACGTTAAGGGAAATTCAATGAACCATAAAACGACGGTGTTAAAAAGTACTGCTTTATCGATTGGCATCAACATGTTTCTATGTGGTTGGGCTACGGCCTCGTCGCATGCGGAAGCACCTTTCATCAAGTCGCGACCAAAGCTGGATGCCACAGATTTTTATCTTTTTAACAGTTATGAGCCGGGGCGTGAGGACTACGTAACGATAATCGCAAACTATCAGCCACTTCAGGATTCGTACGGTGGGCCTAATTACTTCTCTATGAATCCCGATGCTATTTATGAGATACATGTGGACAATGATGGTGATGCCATCGAAGACCTATCCTTCGTTTTCGATTTTGACAAGGGATTGCGAAATGCAGGGCAGGGACTGTCGCTGCAAATTGGCAACGATACGGTGCCGGTAGCACTAAAGCACATCGGCCCCTTGGGTAATGGTGACAATCAGAGTGTCCTGAATCTGAATGAAACCTATTTTGTCGGAACGACCCTGGGTGAGAGGCGCACTCAATCACCCGCATGGGCCGTAAGGCCTGACTCTGGCATCAGACTGTTTTCAAAACCGTACGATAACGTCGGCGACAAGAGCTTCCCTGGCGGTTATGACAACTACGTGCGCAGTCTGACTAACACCGGTGAGGTCTACTATGACGTTGAGTTTGAGCAATGCCCATCGGGTGCACAGGCAGCCAGAGTGTTTGTGGGGCAGCGCAAGGAGAGCTTCTCCGTGGCGCTGGGGCAAGTGTTTGACTTGGTCAATTTCGTACCGCTGGCGTCTGCCTTGCCCGATGATCCTGGTCGCAATGTGCTGGCGGATAAAAACATCACATCGCTTGCCCTGGAAGTGCACAAGGATTGCCTGACAGGTAATGGCAATGGCGTTATTGGCGCGTGGACATCGTCCAGCGTGCGCAGCACCCAGACGGTCAGTTCGGAACCGACCTACAGCCAGCCCATTGAGTACTCGGGTGAATATCGCCAGTTGTCCCGACTGAGCAATCCTCTGGTAAACGAGGTAGTGATCGGATTACCGGACAAGGATAGGTTCAATGTCAGTGAGCCGAGGGACGATGCTCAGTTTGCAAGCTACGTCACATCACCCACGCTACCGGCCATCTTGGACATTCAATTTAGAGAGGCCGTTGGAGCTGACTCGAATATTGCTCCCTCCAATTTGCCGCGTGCTGATCTGGTCACC
>CAYGSW010000206.1:0-10482 GCA_964352535.1 uncultured Granulosicoccaceae bacterium
CTAGAGGTGCTCGCGTTCCGTGACCAACACGGGATGTATGAAGCACCAACCTAACGTGAACACAGGCACAAAGTAATCGCACTCATCCTGCCCCGCTTCGGGCGTGCGCACCCAGTTGTCACTTCACTGAATCGACAACTTGTCGAAAAAACACATCACGCCGTCACGCGCCAGACCGATACAATCCGTGAACAACCTCTGACGCATCGCCTCTTGCGGAACTCAGGAACACCTTTCGCTGCGACATCGACATATGGCACTCACTTCCTGATGCTGTCGGGTGTAAAAGGGCAAGTATACGGGAGTTTGAAGGGCCGCTTTCTTGGGTCAGAAGAACACCGTCCTCACTTCAATTATCGGGCGGCAGCGCCAATAACGACGCCCTCTGGCCGGGAGTGTCGATTATGAGTCGTCTGCCTGAAGCATTTTAACAGGCAGGTCGGTGACCAAACCGGACATATACTCTGTTAAGCATTTCGTGCTCTGGATAGTTTTTTCTCATGACATTGAAGATACTAGACAACATGAATTCCAGTACCTTTCGGGTCGTTTGGGCCGCCGAGGAACTGGACCTCGACTATGAACTAGTAGAGGTTTCAACGCAGGACTGCGCCACTAGCGAACAACTGGCAGCACTGAATCCTAACCGAAAAATCCCTGTCATTGAGGACAATGGATTCGTTCTCTGGGAGTCAATGGCAATAACCCTTTATTTAGTTCGAAAGCGAGGAGGAGATTTGGCACCGCTTTATCTTGCTGAGGATGCCAAGATGCAGATGTGGGGGCTATGGGTAACGAACGAGTGCATTGAAGCTTGTTTTAGCAAACTGGCAAATACGATGATTCTGCCAAATGACGAGTGGTCATCTGTGACAACAAGCTCGTCTTTCAGTCGCCTGAAAAATCCGTTGACAATTCTCAACAATTATCTCAAAACAACCGGTGGCCACATAATAGAACATCGATTTACCATCGCTGATGTGAATGTTGCCTCGGTAGTCGGTTGGCTAAACGCGGCCAAGATCGACCTGTCGGCCTATGCGCATGTAAAAGCCTGGCTCATGAAATGTGAGGAACGTCCTGCAACCAGAAAGTGCGTTGAAATAATGGTAGATGGATAGGTGCAGTAACACCTGATTCCAACTGCCCGAACGACTGCTCATGGCCGATAGCTCATAATCAGCCGAACTACTTGAGCAACCGTGCACCAGATACTCGAGATGCTTTTCGATCGAACGTGATCAGTGGTGTTCGGTTTCTTGAGTGAGCGCTAGCAATATGAAGGCAGTCTGCAAAATCTGTGTTGTTGTCAGCATACAAGCTTAGCGTAATTTCAATACTTGACTCTTCTTGGAATTCAATTTCACGCGATTCTAAAAGTCGATTGAACACCGTTAGTATCATTGTTTTATCAAGTTCATACAAGGATCTCAAGACCCACTCTAGCTCTATGGATACTGAAACAGGAACGAACAACGGCTCTGTAAGCGTAGCATCCTCTATAAATGCTTTTGCTGTTTCAAACTGTTGCCTGTCATCAGCAACCAAGTATCTAACGAGCACGTTAGTATCCAGCGCTGGCATGTCAGCGCATCTTCATATCTTTAATTGCAACACGTTTTTTCGACGAAGATATAGAGCCCGCTAACGATTGCACAGATCGGTTCTTCGCCCGCATGACAGTGGTTCCATTCGGCAGCAGAGTAAAGACAACTCTATCTCGCGGCTCTAGGTTCATCTGTTTTCTAATTTCAGCAGGAATCGTAATTTGCCCTTTGCTAGTAATTGCTGCTTCCACCATACCCATACTCCTTACATTTTGATATATTGTAAGGATTTGGGGAAGCTTTTTCAAGCAGTTTTATCGACAGCCTACACACAACTGAATGTCAGCTTTGGGCCGAATTGCGACGGTCAATTCGAAATGCGGCAATCAAGATAACGGCTACTTCAAATTAACTCCAGCCTATCGGCTAATGAAGCTGGATCTTGCCGGAAAAGGCCAGTACGATAAATGCTACTTCAAATACATACCTGAGGATGATGAATACGAATGTCCTGCAGGTGAGCGCTTGATATGGAGGCAACGAACAGAGGAGCGAGGGCTTGAACTGGATCGCTACTGGTACACTGGCTGCGCTGAATGCCCACTCAAGCAAAGTTGTACCACGGGACCAGAGCGCAGAATTACAAGATGGGCGCACGAGGAGTTAGTAGAAGAAATGCAAGACAGGCTCGATAGTGACCCTGCATATATGAGGGTGCGAAGGCAGACTGTTGAGCATCCGTTTGGCACTATAAAATCGTGGATGGGAGCCACTCATTTTCTAATGAAGGGGTTGACGAACGTCAATACGGAAATGTCGTTGCAAACTTTCGCCTACAATATAAAACGAGTGATGACGATAATGGGGCCACAGGCTTTAATTGCGGCACTGGATGGATGAGGTGACTGGGCAGTCTGTGTTTTTCACTTAAATAGTGGCTTGTATAAGCTCATAGGAGACGATTGAAAAATAGCGGTATAAACTTCTGTGCAGTAAATTATCAATAATCGAGCGCCTCCAGCAATCGCTCAGTAAGCTTTAATGGATTTTCTGCAGGAATTACGATTTTTCACACAGTCTGTGCCGATTTCGGCCGGTCAGCACCAGCGCTATTTTGGACAGACACGCGTAGACTGATAAACTTCACTTTCAGTTAACAGTTTGTTCATCCCATACAACTACAGTGAATCTTCGTCATTCTTTTTCTGGAGCCTCCATATGGAGAATCATAAGGGGTCGTGCTGGTAATGGAAAACATCTAGGACATTGACCCGAACGCACTGCAACAGCTCTTCGAAAGTTTCGACTCTGTGGCGCTGCGTGTTTCCATAGACACCGGCCATGCGCACTATGCACACAGTTCCAACGATGCGCCGCCGGTTGACTATTTTGTCCAGGCTGCACAGGCTCTCTCTGCTTGAACATATTCACCTGCAGGACGCCGATGGATACGCCGACAGACACGTAGGAGGCAATGTTGGCTGCCATGCCGGGTTCCGTGCCCCTGGTGAGCTGGCGAACAAGCCACGTCTGGTGCTTGAACTTCGTGACAACGTGGGTATACCGGCTTCGATGTGCATGCTGGAGGCGGCTGAACTGGCGGAATGAGCCTTGAGGCTGCACGTCGATCTTTGGACATAGAGATGATCTTAGTGACATGCTGACCGGCTTCGCAGCGCGTTCTTGGGGTGCAATTGCTGCTAAAATCAAGTCATGATATCGCCTTCTTCCATCGATTTACTCAAACAGGCTACGTTGGCAGATAAGCGAATTGCAGCTGCGATTGTGTTCGGCTCACAAGCTCGTGGCACAGCTCGATTGGATAGCGATATTGATCTGGCAGTGTTGATGGATCATCCTTTCAAACTATCGGAAAACTATCTGGATACGCTTGGTACGCTCTGTATCAAAGCGCAACGAGATGTGCATCTGGTTGATCTGGAAGCCACAAGTCTGGAACTACAACGCGCTATTTTTACTCATGGGATTACTTTGTTCGATCGCAGTGCAGGGCAACTGAATCGTGTTCGCAAGCAGTCTGCAATTAACTATGTCGATGCAGAGTATATTCGTCGAATTCTGGATGAACACCTAGGACGAAGATTGGAGAAGTCCCTTGGTTGATCCGGATATCCTGCGCAGCAAGACCCAACAGATTCTGCACCACACTGATCGGTTGAGTGCGAAGCACAATCTGAAATCTGATGATCTTGAGAAGGATGAGGACATGGCAAATATAGTTCTCATGGATCTTCAACAGGCGATTCAAGGCTGCATTGATCTTGCTATCCACGCTTGCGTTGATGAAGAACTGGGCGCACCGTCGACTGCCGCGCAGGCTTTTTTGTTGTTAGCAAACCATGGCCGCCTGGACTCGGTGCTCGCCAATAGACTAACTCGCGCTGCAGGATTGAGAAACCTGATAGTGCACCAATACACTAATGTGGATTACGCTCGAATCATCGAAGTTGTAAATACCGGTTTAAATGATCTACGAAAGCTGGCCGTGGCATTCAGGGGCGATTGATACATTAGTTTAGATATGTAGACGAAACTGGAGTTCCCCGCTTAAGTGGACACCGGGGCAACTCCAATTCACATAGCTTGAAGATTGATTATGGCGCTCGGACGCCCGGCAGTCGCTGTGCGGCTTTGTCAAATGTATAAAAACCGTTGAATCCAACTGAATTCTGAAGAGCTGCTTGTTTCGCACAATTCAATATGAGTGCGACTGGAAAGTCCACGGCAGCCCGCCGCTCCTCGTTGGTATTCATATAGTCACCCAGCGTTCTCCATACTGTTTCTGCATTTTCGAACACAATACGAGGTTCTTCAAATAGTGCCTGTACCGTGACTACCAAGTCGGTTTGCGATGCATTGTATTTTTTGCCACACAACGTCCAGAGTGTTTCGGACAACACTACATGCGTTACAAGAACATCTTCTTCGCCAGCGAGTAAAGTCTGAGCTTTTGCTGCTTGATTGGCGTCGTCCTGAAGGAGGTATCTAAGCAGGACGTTAGTGTCTATTGCAATCATGTACCAATAGCACTTTGACGCGAGTCTTCATCCGTCATAGTCTTATCACTCTTGAGCTTCTTGAGAACACCCATCGCTGCTTGCGAAGTTTTTTTTACAGCTGTAAGTTTTCCGTTCGCCACAAAAAACTCAAGGTGATCGCCAGGCTCGATACCCAATTCAGTGCAGTACTCCACGGGTAACGTAATTTGTCGTTTTGAGCTTAATTTCGGCACAACTGATTCCTTTACATTCAACATAAATGTAAAGATAGAAATTCTTTACAAATAAGTCAAATGTAAAGCCATGTGCAATGTCAGACAATGGGACGGGCGTCCAGTTCTGGCCGATTTCAGCCGATCAGAGCCAGCACTATCTTGGTGAGAGGTGCGATAAAAATTAGGGCTAATTGGCTGTAGTACAGGAATTGAGCACTGATAGTTACCAATTATATTTGTAAGTTACCAACTTTATTTTTCACCTACATAACGCAAACAAAACCAAAAAACGCTTACTCCACAGTCACAGACTTTGCCAGATTGCGTGGCTGATCGACATCCGTACCCTTGATAATAGCCACATGATACGAGAGCAGCTGTAAGGGTATCGTGTAGATAATCGGTGCTATCAACGGATCACAATGTGGCACTTCCAGTACGCTCATGGTTTTGTCACTGGCGAATCTGGCTTGTTTATCAGCAAACACGTACATCAGACCACCACGAGCGCGCACCTCTTCCACATTGGATTTGAGCTTCTCTACCAACTCGTTGTTAGGTGCTACAACGATGACCGGCATGTCAGCATCAATCAGAGCCAGAGGGCCATGCTTGAGTTCCCCTGCTGCATACGCTTCAGCGTGGATATAGGAAATCTCCTTAAGCTTTAGCGCACCTTCCATTGCAATCGGATACTGATCACCCCGACCGAGAAACAGGCTATGGTTCTTGTCTGCAAAGCCTTCAGCCAGATCTGCAATCGCCTCATCCATTCCCAGCACCTGTTCGATTTTGGCAGGAAGGCTCTGCAAGGCCGCAACAATTTCGCGCTCTTTTTCAGCACTCAAACCCTTGTGGCGCCCAACAGCGGCTGCCAGCATGAGCAAAGCCGAGAGCTGAACCGTAAATGCCTTGGTCGATGCTACACCGATTTCTGCTCCGGCTTTCATCAGGTAGGTCATGTCAGATTCGCGGGTCAGCGATGAACCTGGTACGTTGCAGATGGTCAGGCTGGCCATGAAACCCTGCTCTTTAGCCAGGCGCAACGCAGCTAATGTATCAGCCGTTTCGCCGGACTGGGATATAGTCACCAACAGGCTGTTGGGCCGGACGAATGATTGCCGGTAGCGGTACTCGGAGGCAATTTCTACATTGCATGAAACGCCGGCAAAACCTTCAAACCAGTATCGAGCCGTCATGCCTGCATGATAGCTGGTGCCACACGCAATGATTTGCACATGCTCGACATCGCGCAGCAGATCCGATTTTTCACCAAAGGCTGAACCCAGAACCTCGCCGTTAGCCAGGCGGCCTTCCAGGGTGCGTTGGATAGCGATGGGCTGCTCGTAGATTTCCTTGAGCATGTAATGTCGGTAATTGCCTTTATCACTGGCATCATGAGACAACGTGGATTCTTCTATCGGGCGGACAACCTCTGCACCACTTGCGTCAACAATTCTGACCTTTTCGCGGGTAATCATGGCTACGTCGCCCTCTTCCAGATAGGCGAAACGACGCGTAACCGGTAATAATGCCAGCTGATCCGATGCAATAAAATGCTCGCCAATTCCATAACCGATAACCAGAGGACTACCAGAGCGAGCTACGATGAGTTGCTCGGGCTGTGTGCGGTCCATAATCACTGTGCCATAGGCGCCGTCAAGTTGCGGTACGGCGATCCGCACAGCTTCAAACAGACTGGTAGCAGTTTTCAGTTCGTGCGCCACCAGATGAGCTATGACCTCAGTGTCCGTATCCGATTCAAAGACGTAACCGAGCTCCTGCAGCCGAACACGCAGTTCTGCATGGTTTTCGATGATACCGTTGTGAACCACAGCAATGCGATCTGTCGACACGTGAGGGTGGGCATTGGCTTCGTTGGGTTCACCGTGTGTTGCCCAGCGCGTATGGGCTATACCTGTACCGCCCAACATGCCGAACTCGCCAACCGCATCGGTCAGTTGCTTGACCTTGCCCACACGACGCAAGCGGTTAAGTGCGCCGTCAGTACCCACAGTGGCTATGCCTGCCGAGTCGTACCCGCGATATTCAAGACTTTGCAACCCTGCCAACAAGATATCAGCGATGTCGCGCTGCGCTACCGCGCCTACTATTCCACACATAGGGTTATCGTTCCAGAGTTGACAGCGTTTATGGTTTTCCGACCTGCATTGTAGTGCGAACGGTGACTTCGTACAGGACGCAGGTCTTACTTTTTGACCGGTCGCACCCAATGCTTGATGTCGGCCTGCTTTGCTCGCGTCAACGATAAGTGGTTCGCTGGCACGTTGCGCGAGATTGTTGAACCAGCCCCTACTGTAGCTCCAGCACCGATTGTTACAGGTGCAACAAGAGCCGAGTTTGATCCGATAAAAACATCATCTTCAATCAGTGTCTGATGCTTGTTGACACCATCGTAGTTACAGGTAATGGTTCCCGCACCCACATTGACATTGTTGCCGATGGTTGAATCACCTACGTAGCTCAGATGGTTTACTTTGCTACCGCTACCTATGGTGGCCTTCTTGGTTTCCACGAAGTTGCCTATACGCACCGCATCAGCCAGGACGCTGCCAGGACGTAAACGGGCAAATGGACCGATAGTGGCCTTTTCACCAACAACAGCGTCTTCAAGCACACAGTTTGCCAGCAGCACAGAGTTATCAGCGATATGACTTCCCACGATATGGCAGTTGGGGCCAATGATGACATTGTTACCAATAACGCAATTGCCTTCGAAGATACAATTTATATCGATAGTTACGTCAGTGCCTACTTGCAAGGCGCCGCGTACATCAATCCTTGCAGGATCAGCCAGAGTAACACCTGCATCCATCAGCTGCTCTGCCAAATGTCGTTGATGCAGACGCTCAAGCTGCGCAAGCTGTGAACGACTGTTAACGCCGTCAGTCTCCCACGCGTCCTGAGGATGGACCGCGTGGATGGCAAGTCCGTCCTTGACGGCCAGCGCATGGATATCCGTAAGGTAGTACTCGCCTTGTGCATTGTCATTGTTCAAACGAGCCAATAGCGTGCGTAAGCTGGCACCTTTGATGGCGACCACCCCGGCGTTGACTTCTGAAATTCCCAATTGATCCTGAGTGGCGTCCTTTTGTTCCACAACACCAACAACAGCCCCACCTTCGCGAATGATGCGACCATAGCCGGTGGGGTCATCCATGATCAGTGTCAACAAGCCTATGGTTTGACTGTCACAAACATCCAGTAAGGATTGATAAGTGGAGCCTCGTGTCAGCGGTACATCACCATAGGTAATCAACACTGTGTCATCTGGCTCGATCCCATCCAAAGCCTGCTGGACCGCATGGCCTGTTCCCAGCTGCTGTTCCTGGATAGCCCAGTTGAGGGTCAGCGCGGACTGCTCGGTAATGGTTTGCTTGACCTGTTCTGCACCGTGACCGATAACAACATTGATACTGGCCGGTTCCAGCGCTGCGACGGTGTCCAGTACATGAGACAGCAACGGCTTGCCGGCAAGACAATGCAGCACTTTGGGCTTTGCGGACTTCATACGTGTGCCTTTGCCAGCAGCAAGGACAATCAGACGGGTTGCCATATTACTTCCTAGACGTTAATTATCTCTATTATCCCACGAGACTCCCACCACCGCGCAGCGCTGGGCAGAGCAGATCCCTGTTTATCGCCAGCATACAGCGTGATCACTGGCACTGATCATGCCATCGTGTCGTGAAAAAGCAGTATCGGCGAATGTTGACACCACACGCACCGAGCATTCACATCAAATTCACGTCGGAAATTCAAGCAGTTAACTCTCAGACAAAACAGATAAACCCTGGCATCTATGGAACATGCACCCGCGTAATTGCTGTTGTAGTTACCACCAAATGAAAACAGGGAAATACTTATGAAACGTCTTAGTCTAGTTATTGCAGGTCTCGTTCTTTCAGCGTCAGCGTTCGCCGGTTCCATGAAAAAGGACATCGTCGATACGGCCGCAAGCGCTGGCACATTCAATACACTCGTTGCCGCTGTTCAGGCAGCAGAGCTGGTTGATACGCTGAAAGGTGACGGTCCATTCACTGTATTTGCCCCGTCTGACGATGCATTTGCCGCATTGCCCGAGGGCACCGTGGAAGATCTACTCAAGCCCGAGAACAAAGACCAGTTGATCGCCATTCTCACCATGCATGTTGTCTCCGGCAAAGTAATGGCTGCGGATGTGACCGGTGCTGAAACGACAGCATCTTCAGTACAAGGTGCCGATTTGATGATCAACGGCACTGACGGCGTCACCGTCAATGGTGCAACCGTCACTCAGGCAGATATCGAAGCAACTAATGGTGTGATCCATGTGATCGACACTGTCATACTGCCGCAATCCTGATCGATTCCGTATGCTTTATCCGTCTGTAAGAAGTTCGTATTTGGATAGAGAAATTTTACGAAAGTAACAGCTGAGTCAGTGATAAATAGTTGAGCTCGAGGTTGCGCCACAGCATCTCGGGCTTTTTTATTGGTCTCTTGGAAATAGCAAACACAAAAAAAACCGACGGTACTACTTTAGTACCGTCGGCTTTTGTTACTTTGTAGCTCTGTGAAACACGATATATCGATCGTTCAGTCCTTACTCATGCCCACAATTAACGAACAAGAAGGCACAGGCAAGACATTACCTGCCTTACCTACTTTCGTAACTTCTTGATGAATTCCAACTGCGCAGCTGCTTCTGCCAGTTGTGCCTGTACAGCAGCAAAATCGATTTCACCCACTTTTCCACCAGCCAACGCGGCTTCGGCTTCTTCCTTCGCTTTCTGTGCAGCAGCCTCATCAATGTCATCAGCACGCAAGGCTGTATCAGCAAGTATAGTTACCACTGCAGGTTGAACTTCAAGCAAGCCACCGGATACGTAAATATCCAGAGCCTCGCCCTCGCCAGTGGGGCGAACATGCACCTCACCGGGTTTTATACGCGTGATGAACGGGGTATGTCCGGGAGCAATGCCCACTTCACCCATCTGCGCAGAAGCAATAACCATCGTCGCGTCACCGCTGTAGATGTTCTTTTCTGCGCTGACGATCTCAACTTTGAGAGATGCAGCCATGATCAGGCAGCCGCACTCTTCTTAGCGTTCTCAAGCACTTCTTCGATAGTGCCTTGCATGTAGAACGCCTGCTCTGGCAAATGATCATACTCACCAGCAACAATACCGTTGAATGCAGCGATGGTATCCTTCAGTGATACATACTTGCCAGGTGATCCGGTGAAAACTTCAGCAACAAAGAACGGTTGCGACAGATAGCGCTGCACCTTGCGTGCACGAGAAACAACCAGCTTGTCTTCTTCGGACAATTCGTCCATCCCCAGAATCGCAATGATGTCACGCAATTCCTTGTAGCGCTGAAGCGTGTTCTGCACGCCTCGAGCACAGTCGTAGTGCTCTGCACCAACTACCAGTGGGTCGAGCTGTCGGCTGGTGGAATCCAGCGGATCTACGGCCGGGTAGATTCCCAGTTCGGCGATGTTTCTGGACAATACGACGGTGGCATCAAGGTGCGCAAACGTTGTGGCCGGAGACGGATCAGTCAAATCATCAGCAGGAACATAAACCGCCTGGATGGAGGTGATCGAGCCTGTCTTTGTTGACGTGATGCGTTCCTGCAAGGCACCCATCTCCTGGGCCAGTGTTGGCTGATAACCTACCGCAGATGGCATACGAC
>CAYGSW010000207.1:0-2772 GCA_964352535.1 uncultured Granulosicoccaceae bacterium
ATTCTCGGACAGCCTCCTATTGTAGTGCGACCTACACTCGCACCGTTGATCTTTATCAACAGTGATCACACTACTTACCGATACACTTTCTCCATACCCTTTTGTAAGGAGAAGATAATCTCATGAGCTACAAAACGATCCTGCTTTGCCTCAGTAACACGGAAGAAGCTGAGCGTCTGGTTCCCATCGCCAACGCTGTGGCTCGTCAGTTCGATGCCCACTTGATCGGCATTCACTCGTTACACAACATGGAGATTTACGCCAGCGTCTCCATGCAATTGTCGGCGGCTGCCATGGCCGAACTTCAATCCATACAAAAGGATCACGCCAAAGATGTGGAAGACGTGTTCAAGCGTTTGACACAAAACGAAGAGTTTGCGAGCGAGTGGCGTCAGATAGAAACATCAAGCGCAGCAACCGGTGAAAAACTCGCCGAGCAGGCCCGCTGTGCTGATCTTGTCATAATGGCGCAAGTCGATCCGGATCAGAGCCACCAAGGCCCTGCTGCGATACAACGTCAAGTCATTGAGCACGGCGGAAGACCCGTACTGGTTATTCCACGCTATGGCGAATTTGAGCACATCGGCAAGCGCACATTAATTGGCTGGAGCGGCACAGGGGAATGTGCAAGAGCGGTGCACGATGCTATCCCGTTCTGCCAGGCTGGCACAGAGACGCGCATCTTCTGGGTCAATGGCAGCGACAAAGTGACGAATGCCAGACTGGAACACAGTGGACATGATATCGCCACTGCTCTGGATCGTCACGGCATCAAGGCAACCGTTGCTCATCGCGCAAAAACTGAAATCCCCATTGGCGATGAGTTGTTAAACGAGGCAGCCGACTCCGGTATCGACTTGATCGTTACAGGTGCTTACGGTCATTCAAAACTCTATGACTTTGTTATCGGTGCAACAACCTCACATCTGCTGAAGTTTATGACCACGCCTGTATTGTTTTCACGATAACGGGTAGACGCTACGATAGTCTTGACTAGCACCCAACCAGAACCGCATCACTCACATCTTCCATACGGGTAAGCCCCAACTGGGCAAGAGTGATGCTGGTTTCCTGCGCCAACACGTCAGTCAACTCAGTGAGCCCCTGTTCTCCTTTGGCCGCCATGGCATACAACAAGGGTCGTGCCAGAAATACAAAATCTGCACCACTGGCGTAGGCTTTTACAATATCCTCGCCTGAACGAAGTCCGCTGTCATAGAACAGCGGATAGTCAGCACCCACAGCTTGACGGATGTGCTTCAAACACTCGATTGGCGGCGGCCCACTGTCCAGCTGCCGGCCACCATGACTGGATACCTGTACAGCATTCACGCCCAGGCTCTTTAACTTTACGGCATCATCACTGCTCAGCACACCCTTCACCACGAGATTGCCTTTCCACCAGTCGCGAATGCGTGAGAGCAGTGACCAGTCAGCCCCAGCGCGGCTGGCTGTGCGTTCAAACTCACCATACTCACCGCCAAAATTGCCCAGCACAGGGCGACCATAGCGAAGCGTTGTCAACGACCACCGCGGATGCAGTGCAAAGTCCACGAACTGAGAAGGCCCTATTTTAAAGGGCATTTTGAACCCTCGTCGCAGTTCTCGTGGACGCCTGCCCACCTCTGGCACATCAACCGTTAGAACCAGAGTCTGATAGTGAGCAGCAATGGCTCTATCAACCAGTGCTTTGGACGAGGCCTCATTGCCGCTGAAGTACAGCTGAAACCACGCACGCCCTTGCGACCATGCTGCCATCGATTCAAGCGATGAAGACGCTGCAGTGGACACCCCGCACGGTACATTATGTCTTGCTGCAAACTCAGCCAGCCATCGATCAGCGTGGGGTGAAGACAGGTTACACATACCGATGGGGCTAATACCGAACGGCAACGCCGCACGGTGACCAAACACATCCACACCTAGACTACGGTGCTCAACATTGTTGAGCACCCTTGGCTGCAGCTGCATCCCCTGCAGCATCTGCCGATTGGCAAGCTCGGCATGCCCTTCACCTGCAGCCCCATCAATGTAATCAAACACCAACCACGGCAAGCGCTTTTTCGCCAGGCGGCGAGCATCACTACTGGTGTGTATTGATTGCATGGAGAATGTTCAGGCGTTTCTGGCAGCCAGTGTGTTCATGAAACGATCACGGATGACCACCGGATCCATGGTAATCACAGGAACCTTGACGTTACCGGACTCACACTTGCAGACGATAATTGTCATCTTCTTGCTGTCTATAGCCTGACTCACCACCTGCTTTGCCTCAGACGCATCACACTCGATGACGTTCTCACATCCGCAAGCACTGGCAACAGCAGACAACGAAGTCTTTTTCCCTGCATAGGTAGGCTGATCGCCCGTGGATCCATAGCTACCGTTATCGATGATCAGTAGAATAAAGTTGTCAGCCACATTATTCGCGATGGTGGGTAACGTACCCAGATTCGTCAGGACCGACCCATCACCATCAATGGAAATGACGGTTTGTTTTTGCGCCAGCGCAAGCCCCAAACCAATGGAAGAAGAAAGGCCCATCGTACCCAACATGTAAAAGTTGGTGGGCTGATCATCCAGCATGTGCATTTCCTGGCTTGGCAAGCCAATGTTGCACACGACAAAGTGATCAGAAATAACCGGTATGAGTTCCTTGAGGATTTCAGAACGAATCATGATCAGTACCCTTTCCAGAATGAAGCATCGGTGAGTATGGCCACCGGCTTGTTGCACATGAAGGAATGCTTGAGTATCTTGTCCAGCTCACCC
>CAYGSW010000207.1:2782-10464 GCA_964352535.1 uncultured Granulosicoccaceae bacterium
GTCACCCACATCATCTTCATGATGGAAGTGGTACGTGGGAATATGCAACTGATTCAAGAGTGCTTTGGTATGCACCGCCATCTCCACCTGACAGGCCACCGGCTCGCCCAGTTCACCCCGGTAGCTGATGATCATCGGCAACGGCATGCGATAGTACTGCGTGAGCGTAACCAGTGTGTTGATAGTCACACCGATGGCGGTGTTCTGCATGATGATGGCTGGACGTTTTCCACCCATAAAAGCACCTGCACAAAGCCCCATTCCCTCGTCTTCCTTATTGGAAGGGATGTGGTAGATGCTGGGCTCAGCCTCTATCTTCTCGATCACACCTGCCAGCTGTTTACACGGCACAGTGGTCACAAATTCGATCTCATTATTCACAAGATCGGCCACGATTTTTTCGTCGACCGCCACTTCAATACTCCGGATTCGTTCAAGGAGCTTGATTGTGTCTTAAACTTTTATTTCACACAAACGATATATTTTTTAGCGATGATAAAATATAATTTTAGATGAATCGAAAGGATTTGGCGACGATAACGCCACCTGTGATATCGACGCAGTCTTCACGCTTGCGACATAGTCATCCATGATTCTTTTATCCATGATTTTGAATGATGGTTTTCAAGGTAGAAAATTCATGTAAGGCGGCAAAGCCTTTCTCGCGCCCATGCCCTGACTTGCCAACACCCCCAAATGGTAATTCGATGCCTGCACCTGCGCCAAAGCCATTAAGAAACACCTGACCACAACGAAGCGCCTTGGCCATCCGAATTTGCGTGCCTGCGTTATTGGTCCAGACACCTGCCACCAGACCGTAGTCAGTATCATTGGCTATGCGCAGGGCATCGGCTTCATCAACAAAGTGCATGCAACTCAGCACCGGACCAAAGACTTCTTCTTTTGCGAGTTCCGTCTGCTCATCGACAGGGCCAAACAGTGCCGGGGCGATATAGAATCCGGTGTCCGATGCCTTATCCGAAATTTGTCCGCGTGCAATGATTGGCGAAGTGGCTCGGTCGATAAAACCTTGCACTCTTGCCTGTTGACGGGCGGAGATCAAACCGCCTAGGTCTGCATCCTGTTCCGAGCTCCCCGCGGTCAGTTGAGTAAATGCCTTGGCCAACCTTTGCACCACCTCGTCATAAATGGATTTTTGTATGAGCACCCGCGAGCCCGCAGAGCACGTCTGCCCCCCGTTTTGTACTATGGCATTACACAGCACGGGTATGGCGGCATCCAGATCAGCGTCTGCAAAGATGATCTGAGGTGATTTTCCACCCAGTTCCAGCGTACACCCGATGTGTCGTCTGGCTGCGGCACACTGAACCAGCACCCCGACTTCGGGCGACCCTGTGAAAGACAGAAAATCAACACCCGGATGTTCACTCAGTGCAGCTCCTGCCACAGCACCAATCCCTGTGACTATATTGATAGCTCCAGGTGGAAAACCAACTTCTGTCGCCAGCTTGCCCAATTCCAATGGCACCAGGCAGGCGTCTTCTGCAGGCTTGAGAACGACAGCATTGCCCATTGCCAATGCCGGAGCTAGTGTCCTGCCAAACATCTGCGCGGGGTAATTCCAGGGAATGATATGCCCGGTGACACCAAACGGCTCACGGATTACCTGTACCTGGTACCCATGCAAGTACGGGATAGTCTCGCCGTGCACCTTGTCGGCTGCCGCGCCGTAGTACTCGAAGTAGCGTGCAGTGGCCACCATATCAGCACGCGCCTGTTTCATCGGCTTGCCCGTATCCTGGGCCTCAAGCGCCGCGAGTCGCTCAGCGTTCTCGGTAACAGCGACAGATAGCGAACTTAACAGTCTGCCGCGCTCTGTAGCCGTCAGCAGAGACCACTCACCCTGATCGAAAGCGTGTCGGGCTGCTTTGACCGCGTTATTAATCTCAGCCGCACCGCCACTTGATAGTGCAGCAAATTCCTGCCCATCACTCGGACTCAAAACCGGTATGAGTGCCGAGTCCACCGCTGAAACCCATTCACCGTTTATTAAACAGGTTTGACATGTATTCGCCACTGTAGAGATCCTCGTGATAGTTTTTTATTGTGTAATCAAAACGTCAGTACAAGCACTGCCAGCACAAGATACACCTTACTCGGGGAATACCCAAGCATGTCGCAAGAACATCAATGACAAGACTCAGCCACGTCTGGAAATTGGACTACAAAATGGTATCTACCTGCCGACTCCGCTACTCCGTCATTGCGCCGATTAGTGATGTTTAAAACATCAGAAGTGTCTACGCGTGTAGACAACTTGCAAGTGGTGTCTGATTGTCCTGACACGTTGCAGATGCTATTTGATTGTCCACTTGGTTATTGAATCCAAGCTATAGTTATGAGCCACGCTTTGTATTACTTGCCTGATTACCTTTAGTTGCGTAAGGTTAAGGAGTGTGAAAAATGCTTTTAGAGCTCTTGCCCACACACTCACCTACTTCCTCTACAGGTAATCACATGCAAAAGTTATACGGACTCTCTTTCGCTTTTATTTCAACATTCAGCGCCTGCGTGAGCGCTGACAATCTCCCGAAGGTAACGGGGCTTGAATTGAACGACAATCAGCTTAGCTGGGATGCACAAGAAGGTGCCAGCGGATACAACATTCCATCTGGACTACCAGTACTTTGATACCGTGCGTGGACCGCTCAGCTATACGGTTTCAGAACCGGGTAACTATCATGTGATATCGTTCAATGACAATGGCATGTTTGGCGTCACTCGCACGCCTGAGGAAGGTGGGCAGCCATATACCTTTGTGGAATTCAGCAGCAATTAGTTTCAATCGTACTGCACAGCTCTTCAAACAGGACATCCATCAGCATGCGTTGACGCACATCCACTCGGGAGAGTAATCCCAGCGTGCGATCAACGCGTGGCTTGGGTAGCGGCAGTCGCCGCAAACTGTCGAATATGGCGTCGGGCACGCAAATATCGGGCACGATGGAAACGCCAAGATTGTGCGATACCATGCTGGCAACGGATTCGATTGACTCCATTTCCATGGCAACCTGCACGTTAACTTTGTGTGTGGACAGCCACTGATCTGCCATCTGCCCTACTGGCGATCGACGGGAATGTCGAATGTAGGGCATCTGCTGTAGCAGGGTTAATGGATCATTGCCCTTCAACTCTGCTGCTGCAAGCAGTACTAGCGGCTCAGTAACAAAGGGCTGCCAATGTAGCGCATCACTTACATGTGCAGGTTCGCTAAGGATCGCCGCATCAACGCCTCCACGTTCCACTTGCTCATGGATATCAGCAGAGAGTCCGGGCACGACGCGTACGTGCAATAAAGGCGCTCGCAAACGCAAGCGGCCCAGACATACAGGCACCAGTGCTCTGATGGAAGATGGCACTGCACCCAGGCTGAATTCGCCCGCAAGTTGGGTGTCTCCGGTGAATTCATCCAGCAGTGTGTCATAGCTCTGGATGAGCTCGCGAGCCTTGGGTATCAGGGAGCGCGCTAGCGGTGTAAGTCTTGGTAACCCGTTATCACGATCGAACAAGGTGACACCGAAGTGCTCTTCCAGGCGTTTCATTTGCTGGCCCACAGCAGCCTGGGTTACGTTGGTAACCTGTGCCGCAGCACTGAAACTGCCGTGCTCGCTAACGGCTACCAGTGTTCTTAAAAGGGCAATGGACAATAGTGATTCCCGGATTTAAAGCGGCGAAAAAAAAGCCGGTGACGCCTGTTTCAGAGGTGCCACCGGCTCCGGTTGATGCACTGCACAAGCGCACGTGACTAGTACATGTGCTGACCACCATTGACTGAAATGGTAGAGCCTGTGATGAAGCTTGCATCATCATCAACGAGAAAGACAACGGTGCGTGCAATATCTTCTGCACGTCCCAGGCGTCCTACCGGAATGCCTTTGATGATTTTCTCCAGCACGTTTTCCGGTACAGCGCGAACCATGTCTGTGTCCACATAGCCAGGCGCGATGGCATTAACGGTGATGCCCTTGGATGCACCCTCTTGCGCCAGGGCCTTGGTAAAACCATGAATGCCGGATTTTGCGGCGGCATAATTCACTTGACCGTACTGACCCGCCTGGCCGTTGATTGAACCGACATTGACAATACGTCCAAAGCCGCGCTCTCGCATGCCGTCGATAACCAGATGACACATGTTGTAGCACGATCCAAGGTTAGTGTCGATAACGGCTTGCCATGAAGCATGGTCCATGCGGTGCAGTGTGCCATCGCGCGTTATACCGGCATTGTTGACAAGGATATCGATGGTGCCGCCCATGTCTTCTTCTATGCGTCTGACACCTGCTTCACACTGGGCGTAGTCAGAGACATCGAACTTGTAAACCGGGATACCACTGCTCTCGGAGAATTGCTTGGCGCGTTCGTCATTGCCCGCGTAATTTGATGCCACCTTGTAGCCTTTGTCTTTCAAAGCCATCGCTATTGAAGCACCTATACCTCGTGTACCGCCTGTGACTAATGCAATCTTGGCCATGCTGTTTTACCTCTTGAATTTAGTTGAAAGGAAGTTGGAGAGCGTTTAGTCACGCTCGACACACATGGCGATACCCATGCCGCCGCCGATACACAACGTGGTGAGACCTTTTTTGGCATCACGGCGTTGCAATTCATGTAGCAGTGTAATCAGAACGCGAGCGCCTGAAGCACCGATGGGATGCCCGAGCGCTATGGCACCACCATTAACGTTGACTTTGTCGGCGTCCCACCCCATATCCTTGTTGACAGCACAGGCCTGGGCGGCAAAGGCTTCATTAGCTTCAACCAAATCAAGGTCAGCCACTGTCCATCCTGCCTTGTTCAGTGCTGCATGGCTGGCCGGGATAGGTCCTGAGCCCATGATTTCGGGATCAACACCCGAGGTTGCCCAGCTGACAACGCGCGCCAGAACGGGAGCACCACGCTTTTCAGCTTCGGCGCGCGTCATCATGACCAGTGCGGCCGCACCGTCATTCAGACCCGAGGCGTTGCCTGCGGTGACAGAGCCTTCTTTGGAAAACGCCGGACGTAGCTTGGCAAGCGTTTCTACAGTGGTGCCTGGCTTGATGTATTCATCAGCGTCTACAACGGTATCACCGCGTCGTGACTTGACGGTGACTGGAACAATTTCATCAACAAACTTTCCTGCCTTCTGAGCAGCTTCTGCTTTTTGCTGTGAAGCTGCTGCGAATGCATCCTGCTGCTCTCGAGTGATTTCCCACTTGGCGGCGACGTTTTCAGCCGTGGTCCCCATGTGATAGCCGTGAAAGGCATCCCACAGACCATCCTTGATCATCGTGTCAATGAATTCTGCTGAACCCATTTTGTATCCATTGCGAAGATGGGCGCAATGCGTAGACAAGCTCATGCTCTCCTGCCCACCGGCAACCACAATCGTGCTGTCTCCAGCGAGTATCGCCTGGTAGCCCATAGCGACCGTGCGCAGACCCGAGCCACACACCTGGTTGATGGTTACCGCTGTGCGCGCTGCAGGAATACCTGCGTGCATCGCGGCCTGACGTGCCGGGTTCTGACCGCAACCTGCAGTCAGCACTTGGCCGAAGATGACTTCGCTGACATCGTCTGCAGCCACTGAGCTACGACTCAATGCCTCTTTTATGGCTATAGTACCAAGCTCGCTGGCGGGCACAGAGGATAGGCCCCCGCTGAACGAGCCGATCGGTGTACGTACGGCACCGGTTATCACTACTTCATTCATGTTTTAACTACTCCGTGAATTGTTATTTGAAGACAAAGACGTCAAAGGCAAAGATCAGTGTTTTTTCCTGGGTGGTATGAGATCGGTAATCGTACCTTCAAACATCTCAGCGGCAAAGTTGATGGTCTCCGACAGCGTCGGGTGGGCATGTATTGTATGCCCCAGATCTGTTGCATCAGCACCCATCTCGATAGCAAGTCCGGCCTCGGCAATCAGATCCCCTGCGTGAGGTCCCACTATACCTGCACCCAGCAACTGATCGGTATCCGGATCGAAAAGCAGCTTGGTAATGCCTTCAGAGCGTCCGATTGCCAGTGATCTGCCGCTGGCAGCCCACGGAAACACGCCCTTGCCTACTTTGATGCCTTGAGCCCTGGCATCGTTTTCTGTCAATCCCACCCACGCAACTTCCGGATCGGTGTAGGCCACGGACGGTATGACTCTGGCGTCGAATACGCGCTTCATGCCAGCGCAGACTTCGGCAGCGACCTTGCCTTCATGCACCGCTTTATGTGCCAGCATGGGCTGGCCGACAACATCGCCAATCGCGAATATATGAGGGACATTGGTTCGCTGCTGCTTGTCCACGCTAATGAAACCACGCTCATCTGACTGAACACCGCAGTTGGACAATCCAATGGTGGCACCGTTGGGACGACGACCTACCGCTACCAGCACCTTGTCAAATACATCGCTATGCTCACCATCGGGGCCGCTGAAGGTGACGTTCATGCCTTTGTCCGAGGCAGTGACGGCGGTCACCTTGGTCTTGAGGTAGATGTTTTCGTATCGTGCTTTGATTCGGGCATGTAGCGGTTTGACGATATCCTTGTCGGCACCCGGGATGATCTGGTCCATGAGCTCCACGATAGAGACCCTGGAACCCAACGCGTCATAGACCGTGGCCATCTCCAGACCGATGATGCCACCACCCAGAACCAGCAAGCGTTCCGGAATATCTTCCAGTTCAAGCGCGCCGGTGGAATCTATCACCCGCTTGTCTTCATGGGGAACGAACGGTAACTGCACAGGTTCTGAGCCTGCTGCAATAATACACTGGTCAAAACTGATGAGTTTTTCGCCATCAGCATCAGTCACTCTCAAAGTATTGGGGCCTGCGAATTGGCCGACGCCCTGGACCACTTCTACCTTGCGAGCCTTGGCCAGTCCTTTCAGTCCGCTGGTAAGCTTTCCGACAATGCTGTCCTTCCAGCTGCGCAGCTTGTCAACATCCACTTCAGGCTTGACAAAGGTGAAGCCGTGTTCGCCCATCTCTTCATATTCTGTAATGACTTTTGCGCTGTGCAACATTGCCTTGGACGGAATACAACCCACGTTCAGACAGACCCCACCCAGTGTCGGATATTTTTCCACCAGGATGGTCTGCAGTCCCAGATCCGCTGCGCGGAACGCGGCCGTATAACCACCGGGACCTGAACCGAGCACCAGCACTTCTGCATGCATGTCGCCAGTCATGGGCGCAATGGGTCGGCTAGCGGCAACTGGCGGTACATCAGCGGCAACGGGAACTACTGCGGCCTGACCGGTTGAAAGCGTCAGGATCAGGGAACCTTCTGATACGTTATCGCCTTCCTTTACTTTGATGTCGACGACCGTGCCTTCAGCGGGTGATGGCACTTCCATGGTGGCCTTGTCACTTTCCAGCTCTATCAGGGGATCTTCGGCAGACACCTTGTCACCCGGGGAGACGAGAATCGCGACGACAGGGACTTCTGCGAAATCACCAATGTCCGGTACAGTGACGCTCAGTACTTCATGCACGCCAGCGGCAGAACCATAGCCAGCAGGTTCGGCAGCAGAAGTGGCACCGGTGCCAGAGACTGCGGGTGCAGCTTTGGTTGCAGTGCTTTCATCGGCGTTTTCGATGGCCACAATGACACTGCCTTCGGAAACTTCATCGCCTTCCTTGACATCAATGCGTGTGATGGTGCCTGCCACAGGTGACGGG
>CAYGSW010000208.1:0-10451 GCA_964352535.1 uncultured Granulosicoccaceae bacterium
GCTGAAGAATGCCATTCGTACTGACGTGACACGCCTTGCCAGACACGACAACAATCCGCTGAAATTTTCAACCGGTGTCGAAGATGCGTTGATCAAACTGCTCATGCCAGAAGGCCACAAAGGCTATCAGGACACGGAAGCCTCCATCACAGAAGCTGTTGATGATCTGAAAACCCATCAGCTGGCCATGCTTGATGGCATGAAAGCGGCTGTGCGCGCCATCCTCATCCAGTTTGATCCTGACAGACTTGAAAAGAAGCTGGAAACTGCGAATCCGATTGCTGCCAATATCCCGATAACCCGAGAAGCCAAACTATGGCAATTGTTCAACGAGCGCTATGGTGACATTCGCGATGAGGCAGTGAGCGATTTCAATGAATTATTCGGCCGGGAATTTCGTAAGGCCTACAACCGACGTACGCGGGAGTTGGGGCGCAAGCCCGACTTTTAAGCTTCACGATCTGCCATACCTCCTTACTGACTAGACTTTCGTCTAATCACTGATGTGTTCACGACGAACAGCGGTTAAGCTCAAGCAGAACAGGGATTGCTTGTTCCAGGGAACTATCATGATAACCAGTACGTCGACCTTGCGCTTCGTGATCCACGCCATGGCACTGGCACTGCTATGCGCGCTGCTGTCCGGGTGCAGTCTGCTCAAGGCTACAGGCATTATCAAGGACAAACCTGCGGAACCCACAGTACCGTCTCAAACACCTTATAACCTGTCGATATCCCTCAACGCCAGCACTGATCTGAATTCGGCCACAACACGCCAGGCAGCTCCAGTGCGGGTTCGGATTTTCATCGTAGAGCCGGAAAAAAACCTGTTATCACAGCCGTTTGAGACGATTTTCGAATTTGATGAAACACGCCCAGCCGTCGCCCCATCCGCCATTGTCGTGATTGCCCCGGGCGAGCGCAAAACTCTGCTGATAGAGGGAGTGAAATCACAGAACCAACTGGTGGTCGCGGTGGCCTTCCAGGACGTCTACAGTACCAACTGGATAGCAGACAAGACAATTGATACCCAGAATCCGAGTACTAATACCGTATTTATCGGAGCTTCATCAGTTGAAATACAATAACCGATTGACACACCATTATCGTCAGGCAAGATGCTGGAGTACGGCTGAGTGAACAAGAACAATCGCACTGTATGGACGGAGGGAATGTTCCTCGGGCCACAGCATTTCCAGCAGCATGATCGCTTCCTGCTGCACTCCATGGCTGCTTTAAACCGCATACATGGCGCATTCGCCTACGGCTTTATAGATTGTCAAATTGACTCGAATGCTCTGTCAGAGGGCAAATTTTCGTTGTTGTCGGTTAGCGGTGTTTTTGGCGATGGCACACCCTTCAATCTGCCCGAAGAAGATGCCTTGCCCGATCCGATCAGCGTTACTGATGACACCAGGAACCAGGTTGTATCGCTGGCATTACCCTACTCCAGCCACAGTGCCAAGGATGTAGCAGAAAAAAAATCTGCTGATAACTTCTCACGCTATCTGTTACAGGATCAGATGATTACCGACCGGCACAGTCCCGATGCCAACAGCGAAGAAACCGTATTTACGGGTGCGCTGTGGTCAAGATTGGTTTTTGAAGACACCGTGGAAAGTGCACACCACACTATCCCGATAGCCCGTATCGTGGAAAAACGTGACGATGACTCCGTTATCCTTGATGCATCGTTTTATCCCTGTGCAGCTCTGGTTACGGCATCACCTTCACTCAAGGGCTTGTGCCAGCAAATACACGGATTATTGCATCAACGTGCAACTGAGCTGGCTGCCAGGCTGGGTACCCCGAATGCCAGTGATACTTCGCAACTGGTGCAGCTGCTGTTGTTGCAAACCATCAATCGCGCAAAACCCTTGCTACAACATATCATCAATACCCAGAATGATCACCCCGAGCACATTTTTCGAGAACTGATCCAACTAGCAGGCGAGCTGTGCACCATCACCAGCAAAGAGCGATTGCCATCAGAATTTCCAGGCTATCTTCATCGGGATCAATACGCCTCGTTTACACCGGTTATCCAGAGCATTCGTCAGAGCCTTAACTGGATTCCAGACTCCACAACCGAGTCGATTCCCGTAACGCATGTGAAAGCCGGTATCTATACAGCCACGGTGCATGATCGACACTTGTTTGAATCAGCCCGCTTTATTCTTGCAGTAAAGGCGCGTGTGTCACCCGAAGAGCTGCAACGGCGCTTTGCACGCCAGACGATTATCTCGTCCAAAGCCAAACTGCGCGAACTGGTTGAATCCCAGGCAAATGGTATCGGGTTATCCCCCATGATTACCGTGCCCAACAGCATTCCCATGTTCGAAAACTATGTGTACTTCGAGCTGAAACGCGACGACCAACTGTGGCGTGAAATCGCGGTGTCGGGTGATATCGCCATGCATGTAGCCGGCACGTACGCTGATCTGTCAATGCAATTGTGGACAGTTGGCCAATGAGCGACGACCCCTTCGAATTCGAGGACCACGACAAGACCGTACTACGCCCTGGTAACCCGTATGCCAGGTCCCACGGCCAGGGTAGCCGTGCGCCTCTCGAACCCGAAATGCATCCGTCGGATTTACCGCTACTGGGAGGCATCAATCAGCTGGAGCAAGCGGCCAGTAAACTATTGCCAATGATGGTCAGCATGCGGAACTCGCATCATCAGGCTCCCGAGCAACTGCGCCAGCAACTTATCATCGAACTTGAATCGTTCAAGAAACGTGCGCGCGCGATTCTGCCCGAGACCAAACAGGTCACTCAAGCCAGCTACATTCTGTGCACCGCACTTGATGAGGCGGCCATGAACACACCATGGGGACATCAGGCAGACTGGTCGCAACACAACCTGCTAACCACATTCCATAATGAGGTAGCGGGTGGTACGCGTTTTTTTACCTTACTTAAAGGCCTGGCCAAAGACCCTGCAAAAAACATCCAGCTACTGGAGTTGATGTACGTTTGCCTGGCCCTGGGTTACGAAGGCAGTTATCGCATCGCCCCTAATGGTCGGGAGACTCTGCAAAAGGTTCGTACCTGGCTCTTTGACATCATCGCGCACGAGCGCGGCTCGGCAGGTACGACGTTATCTGCTCATTGGCAAGGTGCGTCGGTTAAAGCCAGCCGGCTACCCAGAATGACCCCCTTGTGGGTGGGTTCGGCCTGCGCGTTGGCATTGGCGTGCGTGACATACGTCGGCCTACTCTTCAGTCTGGGAAATCGTGCCGAACACGTCGTTGCATTATTCAGTACGGCAACTGCTGCCCCACTGACCGTTCGTACCGTGGCGCCACCTGCCGTATCGGCCATAGAAGTACAGGGCAAATTGACGCTATCTGATCATCTGTCAACGCAAATCAGTGAAGGTCAACTCGCTGTTATCGAATCGTTCGATCATGGTGTGATCCGGCTTGTCGGCGATAGTCTGTTTGCATCAGGCAGTGTGAAAGTGGATGAGGATGCCTACCCTCTTATCCAGCAAACCGGTGATGTGCTCAATAATTACAGCGGGAGCATTGTGGTAACAGGATACTCGGATAACGTTCCTATCCGTTCAGCCAGGTTTCCCAGTAATCTTGCACTCTCCAAGGCGCGCGCCGAATCCGTTGCCCAGATCCTTGTTCAGACATTAACAAATCGCGAGCGTTTGATACCCGAAGGACGTGGCAACCTAGATGCGATTGGTGATAACGCCACAGCCAGAGGCCGTCAACTGAATCGTCGCGTTGAGATCACGGTGTACTACTGATGGCTTTTCTACTCAAGCTACTCACTAACCGCTGGCTGCTGGCGTTCGCTGGCATGATATCCATTGCACTGTGTATCTGGTTTATTGGTCCGATCATAATGATCGGTAATTCAGCACCGCTGGAAAGTGTGTCAAATCGGCTCATCGCCATAGCTGCAATCGCCACTATCTGGCTGCTTTGGGCACTGTTTGGTTTTTTGCGTGCACGCCGTAACAACCGACTGATGCTGGATGCCATTGCCGAACAGACTCCTCTGTCTGCCAATCAGGAAGCAACGGCAGAAGAGCTTGCCGTGTTGAACGACAAGATGCAGGATGCCATTGAGACGCTCAAGCAGCGTAACTTCAGTAAAAAAGGTGGCAGTCGTTTTCTGTATGAATTGCCCTGGTACACCATTATCGGACCGCCGGGTGCAGGCAAAACCACCTTGCTCAGTAACTCGGGACTGGATTTTCCACTCGAAGAATCGCATGGCAAGCTGTCGGTAAAAGGTATCGGTGGAACGCGCAACTGTGACTGGTGGTTTACTGATCAGGCGGTACTGCTTGATACCGCTGGCCGGTACACAACCCAGGACAGTGAAGCAGAAGTGGACCGTAATGCCTGGACGGCATTCCTCAACATGCTTAAAGAGAAACGTCCGCGAAGACCACTCAACGGCGTACTGGTGGCCATAAGTCTGCAGGATCTTCTTGAAAATGATGCAGACGCGCTGGCCCAGACGGCAAAGACCATACGCACAAGAGTAGAAGAGCTGTACAAGTCTCTTGGTATTGCACCGCCTATCTATATGATGATTACCAAATGCGATCTGATGGCAGGCTTCAGCGAATTCTTTGCTGATTTCGATCAAGAACAACGGCGTCAGGTCTGGGGCTTTACCTTACCCGTAGAGAGCACTGAATCACGTGATGCCCTTATCCGCCAGGAGCTTCGGGACCTTGGTAAGTCCATACATGCACAAACCCTTGCCAGAATGCATCGCGAACTCAGCCAGAGGGATCGCGAAAACATCTATACGTTTCCCATGCAGTTTACGTTGGTGCAACGACGCGTTGAGGCCTTCACACGGCAATTGACAGTGAACTCCTCGTTGTTGCAAAACATTCTGTTCAGAGGTGTCTACTTCACCAGCGCCACCCAGACAGGCGCAACGATTGATCAGGTTATAGCCACCGTATCCAGAAGCTTCGGTGTTGATGAATCGCAGCAAGATCTCAGGGCCAACTCTGGTAAAAGTTACTTTATCAATACACTGCTGCGTGATGTGATCTTCGCTGAATCCGGACTTGCCGGTACAAACCTTAAAACAGAAAGAAAGCTGAAAACCCTGCAAGGCATAGCCGCAGCACTCATCGGCACGGTGTTGATCAGTTCAATCGCACTCTGGTCTGTCAGCTTTGCCAAAAACCGTGCAGCATTGCAACGTGTTGCAAACACCAGCACCGACCTTCGTCAGAACCTGGCGAATATTACCCCTGAGAGCCTCGATATCCTTGGGGTAGAACCCGCACTGACCCAGGCAAGGCGCCTTGCGTTTGGTGAGGATGGTCGACAACTGCGCGAGACGCAAGGGCTCATCAAGCGCGTGGGCCTGTACCAGGGTGACCTGGTGGATGATGCTGCCCGTCATACCTATCAGGAATTGCTTATCGATGCGTTGCTACCGCGCCTCATGGTGCGCCTTGAACATCAAATGCATGCGGAGAGCACCAACAGTGAGTTTGTTTTTGAAGCACTGAAAACCTACCAGATGATGGGTGACAGAACCCACTTCGATTCACAGGCCGTGATCGGCTGGTTCAACTTTGACATCGATGCCAACCTGCCCAGCGACACCAGTCTTGAGCAACGCAACTCGCTGAAGAATCACTTTGCAGCACTCTTTGCACAAGCGCCGTACAGGCTGCCCAGACCCCTAGACCGATCTCTGGTCAGGCAATATCAGCAAATAGCGTCCAGCCTGTCGCTATCGCAGCGTGCCTACCAGCGACTAAAATCGGCAAACTCAAACCAGCTAAACGCCTATTACAGGATCTCTGATGTGGGCGGCCCGGATATACCCCTGGTATTCGAACGTACCGATGGCCAATCCATCGACCAGAGCATTCCGCGTTTTTTTACGCGAGCAGGTTACACAGAACAGTTTTTGCCAGCCAGTGAGAACATCAGTCAAAATCTGACGCAGGACGCCTGGGTACTGGGAGACTTTGCCAGTACAACACCTGAGCAACAGAACACCCAAGCATTACAACAAGCCGTGGCGGCGCAGTACTACAACGAATACATACAGACCTGGGAATCACTTCTGGGCGCGCTGCGACTCAAGCCTCTAGAGGGTCTGGATGCTGCGGCGCGATTCATCTCGCTCGTCGCAGAGCAAGGTTCACCGTTGAAAAATCTGCTGGTTGTCGCCGGAGAGCAGACACTTCTGACAATACCTGAGGATCCGGCAGCAGAGGATGAACAAAATTCCGTAGTCACCGATCGTGAGGCGCAGCTGAGCAAGCTACTCGGCTCAGCATCAGCACCTGCAACATCCCCGGATTCACCCGTTGATCCAGTGACCAGACACTTCAACGCTCTCCACAACATCATAGCCAACTGGGAAGACAATGCCTCACAACTGGATACGGTGCTGATTGAACTGGCCAATCTGAATGTACAACTGCTGCCTATGTCAAAAAATCAGTCCGGGAGCATGGACCCTGCGCTAGGTTCTGATCTGGCGATCAACTTGCAGAAGCTTGAAACACGCGCCACTCGAATGGCTGAACCGCTGGCATCCCTGCTACGAAATCTGACCAATGATATTGGCGATGCCGCAGGCGGCGGCTTCTGTCAGCAGCTGAACGCTGCATGGCAGGCCGAAGTCTATGGCTACTATCAACGTGCCATTCGAAATCGTTACCCGGTCAATCGCCGTGGAACCGCTGACATAGCACTGAGCGACTTCGGCGCATTCTTTGGCAGAGACGGCATTGTTGATCAGTTCGCCAACGATTATCTGAGTGCATATGTCTCCAGGACACCCGGCCAGTGGACATGGACCGGCAGTGATTCTGCGACATGTCTGTCAGATGCATCGCTCAAGCAACTGGCTGCAGCTGAAGAAATCAGAAATACCTTTTTTTCGGCGGGCGGACAGTTACCTTCCTTCCAGTTTGACGTTGTACCCGAAAGGCTGAATGTATCCTCACAGATAGAGCTTGTGACACTGAATGTTGGTAATGCGTCGATGGAGTTCTTTCATGGTCCCGTAAAGGGCAGCACGTCATTCCGATGGCCTGACGCCAGTAACAATACTCAGGTGAGTCTGCGGGTACAACCGGTGATACCGGGTGGTACGTCAAGTTTGAGTATGAGCGGCCCCTGGGCCATCCTTAGGCTGCTTGACCAGGGCGCGCGTAGTGTCAGCAGCGGAACCCTCGGCGTAGATTTCAGTTTCAGCGGCAGACAGGTCTCTGTCGTCCTTGCCACCAGCAGCTTCAATCCGCTTAATTCAGTGGCCCTGAGAAATTTTCGGCTGACGGAGAATCTATGATCCAGATTGGCTACTTCGGAAAGACGCCACATAGAGGCGATTTCGTCCGCTTCAACCTGCCCAAGGCATTCGTCACCGTCATGGATGACTGGCTGCAGAGCATGATGATTCTGGGTGAGTCTACCCATGCAGAGCAATGGGCATCGACCTACCAGGCCTGCCCCGGCTATCGCTTTCATCTGTCACCTGACATTGCCGGTGAGCATGCCTGGTCTGGTGTCATCGGTGCAAGTACGGACAAAGTAGGAAGGCGTTTTCCGTTTTGCATAGCCGCCTGTTTACCCGAAATGTATCCACCGCCGTGGAATCAGGCCAGCCTTGAAACGAGTATGGTGCTACTGCAATCCCTATTACTCAAAACGGCAGATCCAGACTACGATTTTGACGCGATCCAGACTGAGCTGGAAGATATTGCCCACCACTTTTCACAAGCAATAGACAGTTTTTCCGACAACAGGATAGTGCGCGCTGATACGCCGTCGCCAGATCGCTTCTCACTGCTGACATCAATTACCCATGTGTCGCATGATTCCAACGTCAGTGCATCCTTACTCGATAGCCTGCTCAGACAGGCGTACTTCAACTATAGCGCCTGGATACCGCTGAAAAATGCGTCTGCCCACAAAGGCTTACTAAGCAATGGATTGCCCCAGGAACAGCAAGCACTGGCCTTGTTTGACACACGCTGGGAAAACCTGCACATCGACGAGCTGCAAACCATTGATACCGGCCTCCCCTCTGCAGAGCTCTTACCACAGCATGCACAGCAACAGCTGGTAACCGATCAGACAACACAGGCGTGCGACGACATGGTTGAACCGACCACTGAGGTTCCGATAGATGCTGATTTACCGATAGATGCAACGCAAACTCAGCAGTCTAAAGCAGCGCCTGTAAGTACAGTATTACCGCTAAAGCCGACCGTTGAACCTCTGGAGCTTGACGAAGACAGCTCTACAACGGCGCCGTGGGACTAATCATGAACACCTGGGCTTCAGTCACATACACCAATCCCGGACTGGTACGATCACACAACGAAGACGCGTTGCTGGATCTTGGAAACAATAGTCTATGGGCGGTAGCCGATGGTATGGGTGGTCACGAGGCAGGTGATTATGCGAGTCAACATGTTGTTGAATCACTCATGCAGTACCAGTCACATGCCAGACCAGGCATCTGCATGTCCAGACTCAAACAACTACTCCGCCAGAGTAATGAGCATCTGGTTCACAAAGCTCAGCAAGAGCAACGGGGTATCATCGGTTGCACTCTGGCCACGCTGACTCTATTAGGTACTCAGAGTATCTGCAGCTGGAGTGGAGATAGTCGAGTGTACCGTGTACGCGCGGGTAAACTGTTTCAGCTTACCAGAGATCACAGTTACGGCGCTTTACTTGAGGATCGTAACCGACTCACGCATGACCAGCCAGCTTCAGAAAACGCGGAACTGCTAACAGCGGCCATTGGCGGCGAAGAGACACTGCATGTTGAGCACTGCTGCTATGGATTGCAACCGGACGACCGGTTTTTACTGTGTACCGATGGTCTTTATAAAGAAGTAGACGATGTTGAAATCGAAGCGATAATTAATAACGCTGCGAATGCCGGACAAATACTGCCGGAACTGGCTGAGCTTTATCGCCACCGCGGAGCGCGCGATAACATCGGGATGGTGTATGTCTATGCCGATGCATGAATTGTTAGTATTCGATGTTCTACTGAACACCATCACAACATCCGCCAGAAAAGCCGAAACTGTATTTTCCAGGCTCTGGCGATCGCTGACATCCAGAGAATAAAACTGATGATTTCCTACAAACGATCGGCACATCTACTAATTGCTATTCTCATGCTGCAGCTGACAGCCTGCGCATCCGTGGTGCGTAAAGATGCACCCACCATCGCCCACGTTCATATTGGCCACGCTATAACGGCATGGAACGATACACCCGGAAAAAAAGGGCTATTGGTGGTCGCCGAACTGGCAGCGGTTACTGCGGAAGCCAACAGCCAGTTGATGCTTAAATCCGCGCGGGATGGCGACATCGCCAAGACCAAGGGCTTTTTACAAGAGATCGCCATGGCCCTGGACCCTCAGTATTTTGGTACCGAAAAAAACCAGAACAGCTATGGTTTGCGGCGCGGAACCGCTGAGGCCATGACTCACCTGACACTCTCTGCGGGCGTGTTCGATGCTACCAGCAACGTGCAACGTACCGTGACCAAAACCAATGTGCGTGCGCAGGACATTCTGGACAGATCAGACGAGTTGGCCGTGTATATCGAAGCGGGCCTTGCATCCAATGATCAGACAGAACTGGAAATCATTGCTGAAGAAGTCTCCCTGCTTGTTCGCTCCATCGCTGGCGGACCAGAATACCCTGACATTTACGGCCTGTATAATCTGCGCAAGGATATCGAAGACATGGTGGCCCGGGAAGACCCGCCGTATGAAGTAGTCGACTCCTACTTCCTGTTCAATCTGGTACGGCTGCCTGATGGACAGTGGGGCTTCGGTTCACGACGAGGGCGCGGTGCCGCCGGCGCGGGGTACTGAATATGAAACTTTTTATGAATACTATAAAGTACTGGACCCATGAAAAGCATTGGCCCCGTGGCACTCTGATGCTGGCAACCTTGTTCATCAGCCCAACAGCCTATTCTCAGTCGGTAGATAACTGCATGAACGCCAAAGGCGAGGACGCGGTTTCCATCTGCCAGCAATTGCTCGACCGCGGTAATTCAGGCCCCGAAGTCTATTACCAGCTATCTGCACAGCTCTATCAGCTTGGACGCACAGATGAAGCACTGTCCGTTTTGGATAATGGACTATCGACACACAAGAACAACTCGCTACTAACCACATTGCGCAAAACACTCACGATTGATTCTGAAGAACAGGCAGCACTGCGAGCATCAGCACAAAAGAACGAAGCCGTTATGAATCGTGGGCAACTGAAGATTACTTGCCTGACCAGAGCCACTCGTGCAGGACTCAATGCTTGCGAAGCCTATCTGGCTCAAACCAACGTGGATGGCGATAGAATCCGTGCACGAGCCACTGAGATTAAATCTTCGCTGAATATCGTGACGCCCATCCAAGCTGATCCACCAACCGTTGTGGCACAACGACCAGAAAC
>CAYGSW010000209.1:0-10429 GCA_964352535.1 uncultured Granulosicoccaceae bacterium
CCTCTTCACTTACCTGGGCCGCTTCTGCTGCCAGAGTCATTTGCTCCTCAAAGCCTGGGTGAGTAGGCCCTAACAACAGGGGAACTCGGCCGGCTACAAATAACCGCTGGTTGGCAATTATCGATGCATCGTGTGCTGCATCGCTGATGGATTCACCCACTTGCGCGACGGCTGCACTGATTACAGCACCCAGCAGTCCTCCGCCTGAATTATTTGAGTTGGTATCCGAGTAATCCACCCTTCCTGACCAGAAAGGCTGACCGGTTTTTACATCAACAAGCTCTGCACGCGCAGTGACTTTGGTGACTGACTGGATCAGCTGGAACTTCTGGCCATATTCTTCGATGGTCACGTACATCACCGCATCAGCGCCGAATATCTCACCGATCTTGTCCAGCGGTGCTGCGTGCATATCTTCCGGGTTGGGAAGACCGTTCTCCTTCATGAATTCATCCACAATGGCCACCGGAAATACATAGAACCCTCGCTCGGCAATGGGCTCGGATGCTGTAGTCAGCCAGGAATAGGAGGCGTTAACATCAACGGATTCGTTGATTGCCGGCAGTACCAGAATCGATCGAGGCATTAACTCCCTGAACAACACATAGGGATCTTCAGCGGGTCCCGGTGTTGCGCATGCACCCAGTAAAGACGCTGCACTGATGGCTAACAGACTCAAACCTCTTGTCATCACCCTGCTCATCATCGATTCCCCATCCTCGACAAAAGCCCGTCCACGAACACGGCAGATTCTGGAAATACTTCTCGCTCTGTTTCAAACATCGCACGCGCCTCGTCATCACGGCCTTGAGCGAAATAGAGATAACCCAAGTGAATGCGCACACCTGGCGGCACTTGTTTGCCTTCGGATGCAGTGCGCTCCATATCAGCCTCAAGCAGCGCTGCATCGCTTACGGGGTCCGAGCTACCAGGATCTTTGTAACCGGTATAGATAATGTCTTCGTACGCACCCCATCGATATAATGGTGGGTTAGGTGCAACACAGGCACTGAGCACGCTGATGGCCACAGCGCCCAGCAACACTCGTGGCAGACGTATGGAGGCACTGTGCATGCGCATGCGCTCATGCAAACAGCTTGTAAGGCAAGTCATGATTTATTCCTTGCTCGGAGACCAGGCACCACGCTCAAGCCCTTCCACCATGTTGTTCACTGCTTCTGTAATGGCTAGGTTCAATACCTTGCCGTTAAGCGTTGCATCGTAGCCTGCCGAGCTTCCAAAACCGACCACTTCACGGCTGGATAATGCGTATTCACCTGCACCCTGCGATGAATACACCACGCGTGAGGTTCTGACATCCACAAGGTTCAATGCCACCTTGGCATAGGCAACCTGCTTCTTGCCTGATCCCAGAATACCGAACAGTTGTTGATCACCCGTGGTCTTGCGGCCAAACTCGGTTACATCGCCACCGACAGCAACCTGCGCGCCTTCGAGAGCTTGCGTGGTACCGGACAGTTTTGCCTCTGCCGCAATTTCAGCCATGTTGTCACGATCAACAACGTCGAACCGATTAGTCTGTTGCAGATGCGTCTTCAGAATGGTTTTCGCCTGGCTTCCGAGCCGGTCAGTGCCATCCGAAAACAAGCCTCGCTGATACGATGAGCGATTCTGGAAGTTACCAATAACCAACGCATAACGTGGTCCGCTGTAGCTGGTGTTATAGGTTTTTACGGTCTGTGCCTCGATCGTCCGGTTGGACTCCGTGGTAGCACAGCTGCTGAGTACAATTGCGGCGACTACAGCAATGATCGCCTTGAAATTTAGAGTCATGGGGTTTATCTCACCTTGAATGAATAGTTGCAGGCCATTGAATGAATAGTTGCAGGCGTTGAATGATTAGTTGCAAGCGTTGCATTGCTACAAACGCACCACGTGGTTGATTAAACTGCATCTCGTCAGGTTGATCCAACTCAGCAATTGCATTATCTCATGTGCAAGACAGTGAATTTTTGATCTGGGTACAAAGGACGAGGCACTCACAACACCTAACGGACACGGTTTTGAAGTTTGCCAATAATTCCTGCCACGCAGGCTAACTCGATTGATACTTTCCACTAGTTTGCCAAGCACGCTGCTGGTCAATTCGACGATTATCATGCGCACAGCAGGCCAGAATTATCAGCTCCTCGATCGATCAGCAAGTTTTCGAAGAGCTTTCAGGTTTACAGGATTGATGTTTTCGAATGATCTCAATGTGCTATTGCACGGCTCCTGAAGTTACTCAAGTTACCTGTCCCGTCGCCGCACACACCGACTGGATTACAGCAAATCTGTCTCTCGGCTGAACTCTTCGTTTCTCAAGCAGTTACGCAAGCACCAGTGCGAAGTTCTGCGGAAATGCACGACCGCTAAAATGCACTATTTCACCAGTCGCGGACCCGTTGAACGTGGCTCTCTACCCAGGGTATAAAATTCATCGTTAGGCATCATATCAGTCAGGCCTGCCATGCGATTGGATAATGCAAAGAACGCTGCAATCGCCCCGATATCCCAGATATCCTCCATGCTGAAGCCCTGATCACGTAGCTCCTCGAGGTCGTCGTCGGTAACTTGCGCTGCCTGATCCGAGACCAGACAGGCAAAATCCAGCATTGCCATCTGTCGATCACTGATATCAGCTCGGGTGTAGTCTGTAGCCAGCTGATCAGCCAGGCGAGGATTTTTTTCCCGGATTCTGACAATCGCACCGTGCGCAACCACACAGTACAAGCAGCTGTTCATCGCCGAGGTGACCACGACAATCATCTCGCGCTCTCCCTTGCTCAGGCCGCTGTCTTTTTCCATCAGCGCATCGTGATAGGCAAAAAAGGCGCGAAATTCATCGGGACGATGCGCCAGTACCTTAAATACGTTAGGCACAAAACCCGATTTTTCAGACACTCCCGCAATACGCTCCCGAATATCTTCAGGCAAATCGGCCAGTGCTGGTACCGGGAAGCGCGACTGTGTATCACTCATGATGCATTTTTCACTGTGTATTGTTTCGAACAGATTACGATATCGCCAGAGACTGGCGATACCAGACATTAGCCCGTTCTAGAACGCCCTACCCCTGATTGTAGCAATCACCTGCCGCATTTCACCCACAAGCTTCGCAGGCGTTATGCTCAGTTCGCGCGCGGTGGCTGAAATCGATTGACCACCAACAATAGCGCGCAGCATTTTCTGTTGTCGCGCACTGAGCTGAGCGCGGATGTCCTCCGGAATATCCTCACGCGCAACACTTACCACCGGTGCCGGTCGGCAACGCTCACCCGCCAGGATGCGATGCAGCGAATCAATGATGATCTGCGGCGGCGATGCCTTGATGATCACGCCCATGGCGCCCAGATCCATACCCGCTTGCACCACCGCATCATCCTGTTCGTCCAGCACCAGGATCAGCGTGGCCTCAGCCTGTAGTGACAACAGATGCAACATGCGTTCGATGAGCTGATCAGGGTCACTCGTATCGCAATCAAGCAATACGGCACCGTTGGCAAATGTCGGCAACTCGGTCAGTGTTTCCAGCGGTTCAGCCACCTCAAGACAGATCACATCAGCATCAAGAAGCCCCACAAGCTTTACAAAGGTTTTCCTGAACAGCAGCCTTTGCGAGACAATGTGAACGGTGTAATCAGTCATGGAAGTCGTCATTGGTGTCATGATGGATTGAGTGAAATTCACGAACGCGTGGCAATTCTGGAATAATGATCAACAAAGAACAGTTGCATCAATCCATAACTGTAAATATACTCAGCTGATGATTTCATTCACTGGACACTAGCCATGCAGGATCTAACAAAGCGCCAACAGGAAATTCTGCGGATGATTCAATCGCACATTGATCGTACCGGTTTTCCACCCACACGTACTGATATCTGTGATCACTTTGGCTTTCGCTCACCCACAGCGGCCGATGATCACCTGCGAGCCCTGGAGCGCAAGGGCGCTATCGAACTCATACCCGGCACATCGCGGGGCATTCGCGTGCTTACCGAGTTCGCCGACGATGGCATACCACTGATAGGTCAGGTAGCCGCTGGCGAGCCCATTACCTCCGAAGCCAATGTCGAGGAATACCTGCCGGTAGACCCGGATCTGTTCTATCCCCACGCCGATTACCTGCTTCGCGTCAACGGCACCAGTATGCAGAACATCGGCATTCTTGATGGTGACCTGCTCGCCGTTCATGCCACAGAGCATGTCGAAAACAACCAGATTGTAGTGGCGCGCGTCAATGATGAGGTTACGGTCAAGCGCTTTCGTCGGCGTGGCAACATCGTCACCCTGCTACCGGAAAACGATAAGTTCGACCCTATCCGTGTCGATCTTCGCGAAGAAGAATTCTACATAGAAGGCGTCTACGTCGGCGTTCTGCGTCGCGACTCGTAAGGCATAGCCTTTGTCTGGCTTGCCCAGATCATTCATGAACCCGGACTCGACAGCACTCGATACGCTATTGAAAGCCCAGCCCGCCGTATGGCGAGGCAGGGATCGCTATAGTGTAGAAGCGTCCATTCCCACAGGCTTTACTGCACTGGATAATGCATTACCTGCACAAGGCTGGGGCATCGGTGGCGTAACAGAATTGTTGCTGGATCAACACGGTATCGGCGAGCTGAGTCTGTTGCTGCCCGCTTTACGCCATGTTGCTGGAGATGCTGGCAGCGGCGCATCACAGCTATCTCCAGCTTCACATTCGCACAACACGGGATGGGCTGCATTGGTTAACCCACCTTACATCCCCTACGCACCCGCTTTCAGTAACGCCGGTATCGCTCTGGACAGACTCCTGATCATTAACAGTGGTGATGATATCAACACACTGTGGAGCACTGAACAACTGCTTCGCTCTGGCCTGTTCGGCGCTGTTGTAGCGTGGGTGCAGAAAAGCAGCGCCCAGCGCCAGCGGCGACTCCAGCTAGCGGCCGAATCAGGCGCCTGCTGGGCTGCGGTGTACCGGCCACTGCATGCTCAGACTGAACACTCCCCCGTGTCCACCCGTATCTGCGTGACCATGGAGAATGCGGCAGTCTCCACTGCGGCAGCATCCACTGCGGCAGTCTCCACTGGGGCAACACACAAGCAGTTAACGCTTGAAATTATCAAGGTGCGTGCCGGCAATCCACAAACCGTCACTATCAAACCTGAAGAATTCGATGCCTCGCAAGGTGCCGAATGGCCAGTACCCAAACCATTACCTGCCGTGCGTAGTATCAGCAGCCTGTAATAGTGCCACCTGCAAACAGCACATATCATGCTCTGGCTTGCTTTATATTTTCCACAATTGCCCATCGACCGGCAGTCATCAGAGGGTGAGTTAAGAGGCAGCCTTCTTGATGAGCACACTGAAAGCAACCTCGCTGGAGGCAGCCCCGCTGAAGGCAGCCCCACTGAAGGCAGCCCCGTACAAAAACCGCGCGCTGTGGTTCTGCAGTCTGCCGGTAACTCCACTACCAGAAGCCCCACTGGAGGCAGCCCCGCTGGAGGCAGAAGCAGTTCCACTGCTGGAGGCAAATCCGGAAAAAGCGTTCCAAAAGGGCCTCGTCGACGTATTCTGGCTTGTAATGCATCAGCAACAGCTAATGGAATACGCGCTGGCATGGCGCTCAAGAGTGCCTACGCACTGGTGCCGGATCTGCTTGTCAGTGATTACAACGAGGATGAACAGGCCGCTCATCTTGAGCAGCTCACGCTGTGGGCCTTGCAGTACTCATCCACGGTAGTACCCGAACCGCCAGACACCCTGCTCATCGAGATTCAGGCCAGCCTCAAACTCTTTGGAGGGATCAACAGTCTGCTTGAGCGCATCGGCCTGGCGCTTTGCGAACATCAAGTGACGGTTGTACCCGGAATTGCGCCCACACCGGCAGCTGCCATGCTCTTTACCCGCGCTGGCATCCGCAAACAGATATGCACACCACAGGCACTGAGAAATGCGTTGAACGATGTCAAAGTTGCGCAATTGCCGCTGGATGAATTCACTTTCAAGGGACTGCGCCAGTCAGGTATTCATACGCTGGGTGAACTTCTGGAGATTCCACCTGCAGCCTTGACTCGCCGCTTTGGCAGCGCCTGCACCGAACTACTCTATAAACTCGACGGGCGCCTGCCTGATCCCAAAAAACCCTACCAACCCACCGACACATTTTCCCATGGTGTCGATCTACCTCTGGAAGCACCCGATACCCAGGCACTGCTCTTTCCGCTGAAAAGACTGTTGGGATCACTGGGTGGTTTTCTCAAGGCACGTGATCTGGGCATACGGCATCTGGACATTCATCTCTATCATCAGCGCCTCACACACCATACGGTGACGTTGAAGTTTCTTGATGCAACGTCTGACATGAGTCACCTGCTGCACGTTGCTACCGAGAGGCTCGATACCGTCATACTCAAGGCACCTGTTACCGCACTTGCATTAAACTCGGCAGAGCTTGCCTCGATCGAGCGTGAAGAGCGGGATCTTTTCCAGAAGAGTCAATCGCAAAACCAGTCCATCGAACAGGTGCTGGACAAGCTGGTTGCACGCCTTGGCCAGGACGCTGTGTATACCGCATCCCTCGAGGATGATCATCGCCCGGAGAAAGCCTGGGCTTCAACCCTGCTCAACGGACGTCGCCCATCACTGCTGTGGCCAGCGCGTCCATTGTGGTTGTTGAACGAACCCCGTGTGCTCGATGAACAGGTAACACTGCATACCCTGCCTGAACGCATCGAAAATGGCTGGTGGGATGAAACAGATGTACGCCGTGATTATTTTATCGCCAGTAATGCCCAAGGCTCCTACTACTGGCTTTATCGCCTGCGCCACCAACCTGATCAGTGGTGGGTGCATGGTCTGTTTGCATAGGCAACAGATATTTACGCCTCGTCTTGTTGTGCCCTGACAATAAACGCACGCGTTACCACTGGCCCATGCTCAGGCCCCGGTACACCACCCAGTGGTTCCAGGCTCACGGCAAACTCTGCCGCCTCATCCAGTGAGAGCGGCAACTCGAAGGTTGCCGTCTGTCCCGATACGCTCGGCACAAGACCCACCGAACGAACACCACCGCCCTCTGGCAACACCATCCACAGTTGATGGCTTTGCTCAGCTGCCAGGATGGGCTCTCCAACAACCGTTATGGACACAATGCCAGTAGCTTGAGAGTCTGCGCCTTCAGAGGGTGCTCTTGCAGACCCTTGCGCATAGGTTACTGCCCACAAGGGTTGCTGTTCATCACCCTGCAAAACTGCCACGGTCTGACCGATATCGGGTTGTCCGTATTGCCTGGCCAGATAGTCAGGTCCGAGAACAACAACACCAACCAGCGATGCCACAGCCATGACAGTTGCCAGTTGCCAGTAACGTGCACGCTCCCTCCACAGCTCCAACGTGGCCATCGGGGCTGTATCGACCTGCTGAGCAGCTTGCCTGTTGACACGCCCGGATACAGGAACTGCATCAGGTTTTTGAGGAATTACCTGCACGTGATCGACGCGCTCAACGGGGGCGTCTTCAGTTGCGCCAGAGCTCTGACCGTCGACACCATGCGCCACAGGCGCTACCGCTGATGATTCACTTACAACTTCACGCTCTACGCGTGCCATCAGTGCGGACAAAACGCGCTCTGGAGGTTTCACGGACGGCGTTGATTCATGCAGTGGATTCAATCGCGACTGCCAACGGTGTACACGATGTTGCCAGTCCTCATCAACCTCGTAAAGTCTGTTGTATACCTTGCGATCCTCGTCACTGCCGACACCCAGGACATACTCTGCCGCCGCCAGGTCCCAGTTGCGCTCATCAATGCTCATTTTCTAGGCACTCGCGTAAACTTGTCAGACCCCGACGAACCCAGCTTTTGACGGTACCTATAGGACGTTGCAGCGTCTCACTCATTTCTTCCTGCGTGTACCCATCGCAATACACACCGACAATACAGGCCTGAGTGTCGGCACTCAGTTTATCCAGACAGAAATTCAAGCTCTCGACATCCTCGAAAGTCTCGGCATATGCACGCTCTGGATCGCGCCATGTATCCAGATTGAGATCAGCGACCTTTACGCTGACATCTGCTCTGGTGGAGGAGCGACGCAGAACATCCAGTGCGTGGTTCCTGGCCAACGTGTTCAACCACGTCATCGGAGTGCCGTGCCGCGCATCATAGGCACTGGCATTCTTCCACACTTTGAAAAACGTCTCTTGCAAGGCATCCTCTGCAAGCTCCCTGTTCTTCAATATACGCAGCTGTATTCCGAACAGGCGCCCTGAAACGAATTCAAACAGGGACTCTAATGCTGCCGTATTACCCACGGCAATCTCTCTCAGCTTCTGCTCAAGTGCTGCCTGTACAGCTAGCAATTCATCTGGCCCACGAACCGCAGGGGTGTCTTTAACGATAGTCATGAACTTTAGTTTGACGAGAAGAGCGAACAAACCTTACTCGACAGCTGTTATATTGCCTTGAAAATTGATGCTGCTGGCGAGCAGCAATGCCTGCACAAGCTCGTGATCATACTATCGCTGCAGTGAATTGGCAAAGCTGCAGTAAACTGTTTAGGCAGTGAGCAGCCAATGGGTGTAAGCCAACCAATGCGTGTGACAATGCGTGTGAGCCAAAAATGCGAATTGAACTACGCGGGTTGGCCTATGCGAGTTGCTCCGTTGACCTATGCGAGTTGGCCCATAAGAACCAACATCCATTCAATTCAATTCAATTCAATTCACCAAAGCTCTCACGCATGACGTACAACACCGTTGACTCAACCTGAACAGTACTGATAGCCAGTCGAGACACAATCGGTGTTGAACCGACAAAGTCAGATCCGAGTTGCCTCTGCACGTCCGCCGGAAAAGAAAAACTGCCAGTATCTGGCACCAGACAAGTCACTGTCACACCATCCTCAAGAAAGAAGCCACCCGCCGTTGACGTGAAGATTCGCAACAATGTACCCGGCTGTGAGGCTGGCGTCCAGCTGAATCGGCTGCTTGCCGAGACGGACGCGGAACCGTTGATGTCAACGCTACCCAGAGGTTCAAGGACAGGTACCGGCGCTGACAAGATAGAGGGTATATCGGTACTTCCCGGGATGTCGACGAGCATATCCTGTGGTACCACTTGTTCACCCAGCATGAACATAGTCTCCACGTCGTAGAAAATGAAATCTGCCGCGATTTGCCTATCCAGAGTGGCGAAAGTCCCTGCCGAACTTGTCAGTACGACAGATTCGCCTGCGCTCACTGCTGTCTTATCGACGCCTTGAACATCCGGTATGAACACGAGACTGATCTCCTCAAAATCAATGGCATCGTCATCCTGTACCTCACACATGGCCGCAGATCCGGACAATTGTGAAGCTAGAAAGTCCGCAGACACCCCACGCTCAAGTCTGTAGAAGCTGGCAACAAGATCTGAAACCTGTCCCGCTTCATCGGCAATACTCACTGAACCATAGTGTGTAATTGCGCCAGTAGCGACGACAGGTCCATCCAGCTGTGCAGTCTCGCTCTGTGCTTGATCAGTAGTCGTACTGTCATTGTCTGAGCATGCGCCAAGAGTGCTCATGACGCAAAGTAGTAGTGTTGCATTTAACGTCGATCTCATAAAATTATCCTTTTTAATTAGCAATGGAAACAAGAATTAGTAATCGAAACGAGAATTAGCAATGGAAACGTGGCTTTGTGATTGAGACGCTGCTATAGACCGAAAAATCTTTCTTCCAGAAATCTTTCAAGCGAGAGTCTTTCACCCGGGAATCTTTAACCTCGTAATCTTCAACCTCGTAATCTTTAAAACCGAGAATCTTCAATTCGAGAATCTTTAACCTCGTAATCTTTAACCCAGGTATTGTTCATCCAGCAATCGACTCATCCTTGAGTCTGACGTGTATGGAAAGTCAGTGTTTACCGAGCGCTAAATCCACGTATCACTGAATTTACTGACCATTAGCCATCAGCACGACTACCACTCAAGGGCGTGGTCAGATAGGGAAAGACTGCATCGAACTGGTCCGCGTTCTGAGGTGCACCATCGGTGAACGGTGCGTTACCTACTGGTGCATCTGATGGCTGACACAAGCCAAGGTTGTCACCCTCATCGCCAGCAATGCCGTTGGCATTCAAGTCCACTGCAATCGGGTGACACAAGGCACCCATCATCACGCGCAAGGCGATATCGGTGACATCATCCCCGGGTCGTCGTCCGTTGGGAAAACCGGCAAGGTCACCACCAGCAACACCCAGATTGATCTGCGATTGCATGGCGGTAGCCGGTATACCCGTATTCAGACGAATCATCTCGGAAGGGGTGACGGTGGCCAGCTGATTGACACCCTCAAATCCTGTTAGAAAAGCGGTGACCAGATCAGCACGCGGCAAATTGGAGGGAGCAATATTCGAGTCAGCTCCTACGGCCTCTCTAAATAGAATGTCCAAGAT
>CAYGSW010000210.1:0-10372 GCA_964352535.1 uncultured Granulosicoccaceae bacterium
CTCTCGCACCAACACTTATGGCCATGGGAAGCAGACGACGTAGCAGCGTCTTTAAACTTCTTCGTGGCATCGGTTACAAGATTTTTTCACACCCGTTCATCATCGCCACGATAGCTGGCATCGGCGCAGCGTTTTTCGAGTACGTCCCACCCGCCCCCATTGGCAGTCTTCTGGCATCTCTGTCCAATGCGGCTGCACCCTGCGCATTGTTTGTCATGGGAGTTACAGCAGCCTTGAGACCCCTGAAACGTGTCCCTCCCGAATTAGGCTACCTCATACCTATAAAGCTTATTGTTCACCCTACCCTGATGTTCCTGCTTCTCATTCAGATTCCGGAACTCGATCCGGTGTGGTTGCACTCGGCGGTACTGCTGGCAGCCCTGCCCAGTGCGACCAACGTCTTCGTCATTGCCCAGCAATATGGCATTTGGGAAGAACGGGCTTCGAGTGTCGTTGTTGTGACAACGGCGTTGTCCATCGTCAGCGTTACTACGTACCTGTATCTGTCTACTACCGGTTACCTATGATTTCGAGGCATGCTCATGACACAGACAGACGACGTTGCAGTCGCCGCTGCAACACCACTGGCGCGCAAGCGAAGACGAGTCAAAGCGGCGTTGGCCAATCTTTTTATCGGCGACTCGCTGTCCATGCCAGTACACTGGTTCTACAATCCGGGTGACATAATCAGGGTGTTTGGCAAGTTCGGAATCACAGGGCTGGAAGCGGCTCCGGACAAACACCCCAGCTCCATCATGTCCCTGCACTCAACGACCGGAGGCGGACGTTCACGCGTTCAGGCTAAAGGCGGCCCCGAGATTGTCGGCGATGTCATTCTGAAGGGCCGTCAGCAGTATTGGGGCCGTCCCAATGGTCATTATCATCATGGCATGCAGGCAGGCGACAATACGTTGAACGCATGGTGGGCCCGATTACTGGTGAATCACCTGTTACACCATCCACGATACGAAGCCGGTAAGTGGATCGATGCATACATCGACTTTATGACAGCCGATCCTCCAGCGCACCCGGATACGTATGCCGAAAGCTGTCATCGAGGTTTTTTTGCCAACCTGACTGCTGGCAAAGCGCCGCACAACTGTGGTGCCGTTACACACGATACGCCATCAATGGGTGCTCTGGTAACTGTTGCCCCTTTAGCATTAGCCTTACTGGGGCGCGGTGAGTCATTGCAAGACACCTGTGCCGTATGCCGCGACCATGTCTGGCTCACGCATCCGGACAAAGGACTGTTAAGCGTGGTGGATGCCTACATCACATTAATGAATACACTGTTATGTCGTGACGACGAAGACATCGGCGCAGCACCCTTCGTTGAAGCAGCATCGGTAATCAGCGGAACCAGACTGGATAAATTGCTGGATGCAGGTAAACCGGATGCATACGTGGTCGGCAGGACGTATTCATTGGCTTGCTACATAACCGACTCATGGCCCAGTGTGTGCTACCTGGCGGCGAAATACCCGGATGATGTGAAGCGCGCATTGCTGACCAATACCAATTTGGGCGGCGAAAATGCGCATCGCGGATCAGTGCTGGGCACACTGGTGGGTCTTGCCAGCTCAAACTATCCCGACGACTGGTACGGCGAGTTGAGCATACATGATGAGCTTGATATGGAGCTTGAACAATATCTGGACCGCTTCTTTCCACATTAGGGGTTCCCGCAGTGGCCAGGCAACATTCACACAAACCACACAAACCGCACCAGGTTTGCGGTGCAAATCGGATGACAAGCTTCCAACTCGCAGGCTTGAGCTACAAGGCCTGCAACAATGATCGACTACGCCTCATCAAGGTTCGCGAAACGTGAAACAGCACCATCATCATGAAAATGCAGTAAAACCCCATGGTAAGCAACTGTGATTCGAAACCGACGCCCAGATCAATGAGCCAACCGGTTACACCGGGGCCGAGCGCTGAGGCTACCACCATTGCGGCTGATACCACAGCGCGCACGGCACCCAGATGCCTCGTGCCGTAGGTTTCTGGCCAGATGGCACCAAAGACTGCGCTCGAAATACCGTAGGAAATACCCAGCAAACACATGAACAAGGGCATAGCGCCGGGCGCGTCAAGCAACGCAAGTACGGCACATCCCAGACTGAGCGGAAACAGAAAAAACGGCAGAATGGCACGGGCACTGAAACGGTCGATCAGATGACCGGTGACCAACCCGACGGTCACCGAGGTGACCGACATGACAGCGAATGAGGCGGCCACCACAGTCGGTGCCCACTGTTTGATCTGTGCAAGATGCACCTGATGGAAAAACACGGATGTTCCGATAAACGCTGGAGCAAGAACACCCGTACACACGACCCAGAACGGTAAGTCGCGCATGACTTCGGTACGTGTCCACTGGCGCCCACTTTCGAAGTTGTCACGATCCTGACTTGATGGCGTGCGCGGTTGTGACAGGCAAATACGGCTTAACGGCAATGCCAGAACGATCAGTACAATCGCTGCTAGCACCCACACAGATCGCCAATCCATCAGCACCAACAGACCCACGACAGCCAAAGGCAGCAGACCCTCACCCAGCTGATGACCGATGGTCGCTACCGATACAGCACGACCACGTTCAGCATGAAACCAGCGCCCCATTGCAACCAACGCTGTATGCGTCAGCATGCCCTGGCCAAACAATCGCAGGCAATACAGAGCAAGCAGCAGCACAGCCACAGAATCCGCCAGGGACATTACCGCCGCGGCAAAGGCCAGCGCGGCAATGCACCCCGTTGCAACTCTTGCGATCTGAACGCTGTCCAGCAGTTTTCCGAGCCAGACCAGCGTTGTGGCACTTGCCAGCGTGGCTATCATGTATACCAGACCAAACTCACCGTGACTCAGACTGAATTCAGTGCGAATCTCCTTTGCAAAAAGGGATATAAAGAATGTTTGACCTACTGATGAGGAAAATGTCAGTAAGAGTCCCCCCGCCAGCCAGCGGATATTTGGTGCCAGAAAACTGCCAAATGTCAGAGATCGGTCACGCATCGTTACACGTGAAATCAACAGGGCTGAAAGATGTCAACAAAAGCGGTATAATGATGAGTCAACGATGGGCGGCAAGGATGTCGATTGTCGCTCATATAATTATGACCGTGGTGGTTTTCTTGAAAGCACGTACACAGCACACGGATTGCACCCGAAAATCATCAGAAATTTGTTCCATCCCGCGGGTTGCGCAAGCCAACAATCAACAGCGATAGTTTGCAACGATCAATATTCTGGGAAAACAATCCGTGCAAAATGCTCAACCGACTGAGCCATTTGTGTGTTTTTTTACGAATAACGAGCTGAATATGGGGAAACGCTCAACACCGTTCAGACCCTCTCCAGGCGTTATTCAGGCACCCGTAACAAAACTCAATACAACCATTTACCAGTAAGTCTGACGTTCCATTAACAGCCGGCAGTTCATTGCACACGCGATGAGTGCTAAACCATTCGTTCAAGAGATTATTACGTGAGTCAAGCCGACAGCGAACAGCAACTAAGAATTTGGAAAGACCTGGCCATCAGCAAGCAAATGCTGATGAACGAAGCCGCCTCTGCATTGAAGTTGAAAGACGATTTCACCGCAGAAGATCTGCGAAGTGCCCTCGACGTCGCTCTCAAGCGCGCCAGAGATGCTGATGCCGACATGACAGAGACCCGCAACCGCGCCTCTGAAGAGATAAGCCAGATGCAGATCGAGGTCAAGAAGACGATAAAGGCACGCACCGAAGCAGAAAACCAGCGCGATGAGGCCATTGCAGCCAAGGAAGCATCCGAGCAAGCCCTCGCGACTGGCCGCAAGGACAATGCAGAGGCTCTAAGGAAAGCCAAGCGTGCTGTAGAAGAGAAACAAAAGGAACTGAAAGCGATTAATACCGCGCTCGCAGATACTCCTGAGAATATCCTGAAAAAGCTCAAGACGCTTAAAAAGCAGAAGCTTGATGAAGCCAATGCACGCAAGACTGCCGAAGATGCCAACCGCAAGCTGAAAAAAGAGAACAAGCAGCAGAAAGAAGAGCTGGAAACGTTGTCTGAACTCAAAGAGCAAGCTGCCACACTCCTGGCCTCTTACCGAGCGCTGCGCACCTGGGCAGATGAAGCAGAAGCACGTGATCAGGACGCTGATGCAGCGCCCAAGGCCGATCCCAAATTGTTGTCAGACATCGAAACAATAACCGCCGCAGCTGACGAGACCGAAGAGACTCGCGAAGCAGCAACCGCTTGAATTGAGACCGGATATGTTCCGGTCTTGCCCTCGACCAGTGTCTGTGTTCGCATTGCCACACAGACACTGGATACAACACAGGCAATAGTGGTGAGTGGATTTGCCTTTGACAACACCACGTCAACTCCAGTGCCGCCTGCTCAACAAGCAACGATCCAGGCTACCACACGACCATTCAGATACGAGGTAAAGGACAATCGGCAAGGATTCAGTAGCTGGAACCGGAGCTGACTGGCAAGCGCTCTACGCTGGCGACACCACACTGGTATTAGAATTCGGTCAGCTTATTGATCGAACAATCGTTGACAAGGTTGAGGCAATTGACGCTCTTATCCACTCGGCAATAGCTGCGGGAAAATTGTACGGTGTATTGGAAACAGTCCCCACATTTCGCTCCCTTGCAGTCATTTACAATCCCTGTCTCATACATCCGACAACCCTACTTGAACGGGTCCGGCAGCTTCAAACTGATTGGTCTGCCACAACATCGGACACACACACGGCCAGACACTGGGAACTGCCTGTGCTCTACGGCACAGAGCACGGCCCTGATCTTGAGAGTGTTGCTTCTCTGACTGGAATGGATGTCGATACCGTCGTCGATTTGCACGCAAGCTGCACGTTTAGCGCCTATATGCTGGGTTTCCTGCCAGGGTATGCGTTTCTTGGTGACACACCAAAACCCCTGCATTTACCCAGGCGAAGCGAACCCAGATTGAGAGTGCCTGCTGGCAGTGTCGCAATTGCCATGCAGTTAACAGGAATCTACCCCTGGGAGAGTCCCGGTGGATGGCACATCCTGGGTAATTGCCCGGTGCCAATGTTCGACGCACAGGCATCTCCACCGGCACTTCTCAAAGCGGGTGACAAGATCTCCTTTAACCGGATTGACAGGCAGACTTTCGACGAATTGAAACTTGAGCTTGCCGAACCGAATCCGGATCGCAGCCGATGGGCGCGAAACCCCACATGAACACGATCACGACTGAGCTCAGGATCGTAAGCGCAGGCCTGCTTTCAACGATTCAGGACACTGGGCGTTTTGGACTCCGCCATCTTGGCATACCGTGGGCTGGTGCCCTGTGCCCTGCCTGGCAAGCTATCGCCAATGCTCTGGTTGGCAATGACAGCACACATCCCATCATCGAGTGCTTTGAAGGCGGACTGCAGATACAGGCCATTGACCATGAAATCACGGTTGCCGTGGTTGGTAGCCCATCCGCTGTTATCAAAGTGGGTAGTAAGGCGCATGGCGAGACCTGCAAACCGAATAGAAGCCTGACGATCGCACCGGGCGATAGTCTGGCACTATCCTCCACCGGTGACTCGCGTCATGCTGTTCTGGCGATAGCGAACGTTGACATACCCGAGCATCTGGGCAGTGCTTCGACCTATGCCAAAGCTTCATTGGGCGGTCTGAACGGATCGGTACTACAAGCCGGAGACACGGTGTGTATACAACATCACTCTCTGGACAGTGGCAATAAGTGGATTCATAAGCAATGCCAGTTGCCTGAAGAATTGCTCTATCAACGCGATGAGCTGCGCGTCATTGCTGGGCCTCAGTTTGATCATTTTTCCGGTGATGGCATCGATACTTTCCTGTCTGCGTGTTTCGAACTGAGCGCCGAAGCGGATCGAATGGGGGTACGTCTGGACGGACCGGTTATTACTCATCTGAATGCATCCTCCAAAGATATTGTCTCCGATGCAATCGTGCCTGGATCCATTCAAATTCCAGGCACAGGACTGCCCATCGTATTACTCAACGATGCACACACGGCTGGAGGCTATCCGAAAATTGCCACCGTCATTTCAATTGATCTGCCAGTGCTTGGCGTACGCCGTGCGGGTAGCCAGATTCGATTCAAGCGTATCGATATTGATCAAGCCATTGCAGCCAGAACCCATCAGCAACAGCTCCTCGAACGCGCCATCGAATCGATAAGTCCCTGCATTGTTCTGGACATCAGCCTGGACTCTCTGTTCAGTAACAACCTGATAGACGGTGTCACCGACGGACACTGATTCAATCTGTCCCTGACAAGAGACAACCACTATCTATTGTCACTGTATTTGTATGTTTGCTCTGATCACTACGAGGCTACAAGCCAATACACCCAATGAACAGACTTTCAACGTCTGAGTTTGGCTACACTGTGGGTTATCGCAGCTAACCGGGTAACGAATGTGCGTCTGAACTTAAACGCAGATCTGGGTGAATCTTTTGGCGCATGGTCCATGGGTGATGACGACAACCTGTTGCAAGTGGTCAACTCGGCCAATGTAGCGTGCGGTTTTCACGCTGGGGATCCGCTGGTCATGAACCAGACGCTGGTGCATGCCAAACAGCATGGGGTTAGTGTTGGCGCACATCCAGGATTTGCTGATCTGCAAGGATTTGGTCGGCGCCAGATAATACTTAACGATGCTGAAGTTCGTGCTCTGGTGCAATATCAGCTAGCTGCCCTACAGGGCATGGCACAGTGTCACGATTACAAAATGACCCACGTCAAGCCGCACGGTGCCATTAACAATATGGCGTGTGAAGACAGGCACCTGGCAGATGTGATCGTCAGCGCTGTCAAGCAGTTTGACGACTCACTGATATTTCTCGCACCGGTGCTCTCAGAGCTTCAAAATGCAGCCGTCGATGCTGGCCTGACGGTGGCAGGCGAGATTTTTGCGGACAGGGCGTATACAAAAACAGGAACGTTAGTGTCACGACGTGAACCGGGAGCCGTGCTGGCAAGTTCCAGCGAGTGTATTGCTCACGTAAGACGCATGATTGAGGCTCAGGGACTGATCACGATATCCGGTAACGTCCTGCCAGCCGACTTTCACAGTGTCTGTGTTCATGGCGATAATGCACATGCTGTTGAAACTGCCAGACAGATCCGTGCTGCGTTGCTCTCAGATGGCCACACGCTGTGCACGCTCCCACAAATGATGAGCCAGCAATGAAAAAAGCTGATTCAGGAGCCCTTTAAGCAAACTCATGGTGATGGTCTATCTTTATGTGTAAGGGAATAGTAGAGCACTACCATGAGCAACTTCACATATCGACCATTGATAGCGCTGGCCCTCGTTTGCGCCATATCAGCCTGCGGCAAAGACTCCAACGAGTCAGCCAACGTGTTAGCACCGGATATCGGGGTGGAGAACGACGATCAGACTGATGCCAACAGTGAATCTGGCAGATGGAAAACAACAGACGAGCTCAACGCTGCTGCTCAAGTCGTAGAAGGCCAGTCGGTGCCGGAGATAGACGATGCAGATGATATCCCCTACCCTATTTATCCGAATGGTTTACGGTATGGGATGGGCGATGAAAACGGCCTGAAAATCGTTCTTTTTCAAACAGAAGACTCTTTTGAGGAGGTTGATGCTTACTATCAGACGCAAGCCAACATGCCAAGGCTAAGCGCAATGAGCGACTACGTGCGTTACAGCGCCGGGAAAGATGATAATGATCCCTGGGACACTGAAAACCCCGGCATTGTCATTCACCAGTTCAATAGTGAATCCGAACGCGATGCCGTTGGCGCGGACGAGAAAGCCCGCACCAACATCATCATGAGTTTTGAGTAATGTCTAAGCCGACAGAGAACACTGCCGAACTTTGTGTTGGCTGCTACAGCTCCGGCACCAGATGCCCATCGCTCTGGGCGTGCTCGGCATTCAGCCTGTGATCACCGTGCAGAGCTCTGGCGGGAACTTGCCCGGCAGACACAGTATTCACCTCATGCGATGCTGCCTGCGGCTGATGAACGTCCGCTTGCTCTGCAAACTCTGGCACATCTGCAGACAGAAGCGTCCCCAGGGACATGCCTATCGCCGAGGTCACTTTGCGTAAAAGCGCTATGGACATATTTCCCTGCCCGGACTCAAGCTGCGCAAGGTAACGCTCTGATACCCCGGACACCTCCGCCAGGCGTTTTCTTGACATGCTCAGGGTAGATCTCTGAGCTCTCACCCTTAGTCCTACAACCCTCAGGAACTCGTCAGTTGGTAACGTATCCAGAGAATGAGGGCAGCTACCTGCCTCAGTCGTCAATTCTGCTACATCCGCAGTATCGGAGGTATTACTCATGTCGCCACTCCATTAGTGTTAAATGCGCACTGCTCCTTTCCCGGGTATAAGATAACACGTCAATCTATCGGCGGAAAACCCTACCTGGCGATTGTTTACACTTGACGACAATTCAAAGAAGCAAAACCTTCAGAAACTGCCGCCCAAAGCACGAATTCAGCAAGAATTTGCCTATTTTTGTAACACAACCCTGGTCCTGTACGACACAGCGGTTGCAAAAATTCGTCATTCAGTCTTTAAGCAGATCTCGCGCCTTGGCAAGCTTGTCCTCAGAAAAACGCTCAGCTGAGTCAACGGGCACGACCCGCTCATTCCCGTCTCCCACCGCTTTGGCCCGACTGCGCACCATCAGCACCAGCGAACCAAGACCAACGAGTAGCAACACAAAGGGGCCTATCCAGAGAACAGCTGTTTTCGCATTGAAACGAGGTCGATACAAAACGAACTCGCCGTAGCGGGCCACCAGATATTCATCGATATCGGCTTGCTCCTTACCTGCAAGGATCTGTTCACGTATCTCCCGGCGTAGATCGCCCGCCAGACTGGCATTGGAGTCCCAGAGATTCTGATTCTGGCATTTCAGGCAACGGTACTCTTTTAAAAGCGCCTGATACATGACCTTGTGATCCGGGTTATCAAAATGAACAATCTCATCAGCTGCGTGAACGACACTGAAGAACCCGGCAAGACAAGTGGCGCCCAACGCAAGCGATAAAGCCAGCAGAATCTGCCTGGCTGACAACAGAACGAAGAAAAAACAGCGCCTTGACGCCGCATACAGCCGGCCAGATCGGTGACTGTTAGAGGACTGCGCGGTCGCTTTCTGCTCGAGCTGCGCATCGTTTGTCAGTGGGTTCACGCCGGCTCCTGTTGCAATTGATCGATGATGGGTAGCATTTTTTGCTCAAGATCTTCAGGGGTCAGAGGGCCGACGTGCTTGTATCGCACTTTGCCCTTGCGGTCGATCACGAACGTTTCAGGCACACCGTACACACCCCAGTCCAGACCCACATCTCCTGCCTCGTCGCCCAGTAGATGTGTAAAGGGATCCCCCAATCTGTCAAGCCATGTCAGGGCATCAGACGGGACATCCTTGTAATTAAGACCTACCAACGGTACAGCCCGCTGCTTGGCCAGTGACTTGAGCACCGGGTGCTCCTGTACACAGGGGGCACACCAGCTGGCCCACACATTAAGCACCCATACCTGGCCTGCCATCGATTGACTGTCGAACTCTCCATCCGACGCTGGCAGGCGCTGAGAGGTAAACACTGGTGCCGGCTTGTCGATCAATGGCGACGGTAACTCGCCGGGGTTCAATGTAAGACCCTTGGCGAGGAACGCCGCCAGCGCAAGAAAAAGCGCCAGCGGAAGGAGTTTTAACGCAATGTTCATGAGTATCAGCCAGTGGACCCTGTACCCGTTGCTGCTATTGCGGCCGCCACCGGGGTGTGTCCGGGTGGTGACAACGCGCCATCGCGTTCTGCCTTGATAGCAGCAGACTTTTCAGCAACGCGACGATAGCGACGATCTAAAGCGGCGAGTATCCCCCCGACTGCCATGAAAATCGTACCCAACCAGATCCAGCGGATGAAAGGTTTTGTCTGGATACGTACGCTCCAGGCTTCTCCGCCCTCCAATGGTTCTCCCAGCGCGACAAACAGATCACGGGTGAGTCCTGCATCGATACCCGCCTCGGTCATAGTGTCGCGTCTAACATCATATACACGCTTTTGCGGCTTGACTTGCCCTACATACTGGTCGGCCTTAACAACGTCAAAGGTGGCTTCATAGGCGTCAAAGTTAGGACCCCGCACATTGTCGATCGACATCAGAGTAAATGTGTAGCCACCTGCCTGATGCGTGTCATTGACTTCCAGCCTTACCGTTTCTTCCGTAGTGTAGATAGTCGTTACTGCAACGCCGACGGTAAACACCGCGATGCCGATGTGGGCAATGCTCATGCCCCAAAAGGCGGCGGGCGTATGCATGACCGCAGACAACCGATTGCGCTTGTTACGAAAACGATG
>CAYGSW010000211.1:0-2209 GCA_964352535.1 uncultured Granulosicoccaceae bacterium
CGCCTTGTTGGGAACACGCCTGATCGCTCTGCATCCTACTTTATGAGCTGGACGGACCACTAGACGATGTTAAGCGTCAGTGATCTTGCAGTCTCCTTTCGCACCCGTCGCGGAGAAGTGAACGCGGTGCAAGGGATCAGTTTTGAACTCCGGAAAAGTGAAATTCTCGGTATTGTCGGTGAAAGCGGATCCGGTAAATCTGTCACCGCCTATGCTCTACTGCGTATTCTGGATGAAGGTGGAGTCATCAAGACAGGTGAGCTATCTTACTCTGGTCTGGATCTGAAACGTTCAGCTGAGCATGATATGCGCAACATAAGGGGGCGAGAGATATCGATGATCTTTCAGAACCCTCGTGCTGCACTCAATCCAATACGTAAAGTAGGGCAACAGATCGAAGATGTTTTGCGTCAGCATGCACGTGCGACACGACAAAATGCACGCGAAAAAGCAATAGAGGCATTGGAAGCCGTTCGGATCAATGATGCCCAAAGCCGCTATGACGCTTATCCTTTCGAGTTGTCTGGCGGCATGTGCCAACGGATTGTGTGCGCTATTGCCCTCGCTTGTGATCCAAAATTGCTTATTGCTGATGAGCCTACAACGGGGTTGGATATCACCACACAAAAGGCGGTAATGGATCTTGTTCGAGATCTGATCCGAGAACGCTCCATGAGCAGTATTCTGATAACGCATGATCTTGGCCTCGCCGCAGAGTATTGTGATCGGATCATGGTGATGAAAGACGGTATAGTCGTTGAGCAAGGTGATCCGGTCAGCCTGTTTTCAGACCCACAGCATCCCTATAGTCGTAAGCTGGTTGACGCTACGCCGCGAGATGGCGAGAGCATTCGCAGCTTGCTTCCTCCTGAGGAGCGCAAATCTCTTACGCCACATGTTGTACAAGACAGGCCCTTGCTCGAGGTACGCGACCTTGTGAAAACCTATCAAGGCAAGTCGGGACCTGTTTATGCTGTCAAAGGTATCTCGTTTAGCATAAAGCAAGGCCAGAGCGTTGGTCTGGTCGGTGAAAGTGGCTGTGGCAAATCCACTACCTCGGAGATTCTGGTGCGACTGATGGATGCCACTAGCGGTGAAATACTGTTCGATGGCAATGACATTGCCAGAATTCGTTCTCACCAGTTCATAAAAGATCCACGCCGTGCTGATATCCAAATGGTGTTTCAGGATGCAACCGATAGTCTCAACCCACGCCATACCGCTCGTCAGACAGTAGCAGAACCCTTGCGCCGACTGAGCGCAATGCGAGGTAAAAAACTGGATGCACGGATTGAAGAGCTGGCAACACTGGTGGGTCTGCCACTACCCTTACTTGATCGCTTTCCACATCAATTATCAGGTGGGCAGAAGGCGCGGGTGGGCATAGCCAGAGCCGTGGCCCTCGAGCCAAAGTTTCTGATTCTGGATGAACCAACAGCGGCGCTTGATGTGTCCATTCAGGCGGTTGTACTTAATTTACTGGCCGATTTACGGACTCAGCTTGGGATGAGCTATCTGTTTGTCAGTCATGATCTGCATGTTGTCCGGCTTCTGTGTGATCACGTTATTGTCATGAAGGACGGTAACATCGTGGAACAAGGTCCGACGCAGCATGTCATGGTCAACCCTGAGCATGAGTATACAAAGGTGCTTTTAACTGCTGCACCAAAGCCGCCTGAACGCCGTGAAACAAGGCCACGTGACAATGTCCAAAGCTGAAGACAGGTTGCAAGCATTGGGGCTGAAACTCCCGCCAGACTGGATTCCACGTGGGCAGTTTCACCCCTATCGTCGGGACGGCGGGGTAGTTTATCTTTCTGGTCAAATTTGCGAATGGGCGGGTGATGTCACGCATGTTGGACCGGTAGCGGATACGCCTGAAGGCATTGCAGAGGCGCAGGCGGCTGCTCGCATTTGTGCACTCAATCTGCTATACCGATTGAGGGAAGCTTGCGATGGAAATCTTGACAGGGTTGAATGTATCTTGCGCCTTGGCGGGTTCGTTAACTGTCAGACGGGCTTTGCCAGCAGTCCGGCCGTCATCAACGGTGCAACAGACGTATTCATTGGCGTATTTGGTGATGCGGGATGGCATGCACGGACAGCAGTGGGTGTTTCCGGTTTGCCAGGCAATGCCCAGGTTGAAGTTGATGCTGTTGTCAGGCTTCATGATTAGGCAGCTTGGAGCACACGCGCGCACGGGGGGCGT
>CAYGSW010000211.1:2219-10300 GCA_964352535.1 uncultured Granulosicoccaceae bacterium
GTGTAAGCAGGTGGCGTTGGACGAGGCAACATTGGTGCAAGCTGCTCCAGATATTTTGCCATAGCCAACACTTGCATGTCCTGCCCCGGGTGTGCTGCCAACATAATGGATTTTGGTCTTCCCAGCTTGTCCAGACCCCAGGGCAAACAGACCAACGGACCCGCGAAAACGGTCCACGGCGTCAACCAGTCCTGGAAGCCAGTTGTCCCATCCATCAAGGGCGCAGCATCGGGAACGGGCAGGGTCAGAATGATGTCAACACCTGTGAGCTGAAGCCAGAACTGCTCTTTGGCTAATGATAATAAGCCTTGAGCTTGTTCCAGTTCAGTTGCTGATACCTTGGCACCTGCTACCAGAGCGGCCCGGAATTTTGGTCGTAGCAGTGAAGCGCTATCTGGGTGGAGTAGTTGTCTGTGTGCGTGTGCTGCTTCGGCATTCATCACAGTGCGATGAGCAGAAACAATATCGCTAACGCTTGTCGTGATAGTAAGTACGTCAACGTTTATGCCGTGCTTATCCAGAGCACTTGAGGCTGCGTGAAAGGCGTCCAGTGTAGCTTCGGTTGCTACTGTTTGTGTGGGCAACAAGACCCTGGCAACTGTTGGTGTAAACTGGCTTTCATGCATTGTTGAGCCCACTATGGCAACAAAGCCTTTGTGGACTATGTCGACCGACTTTGCGATGATGCCAACGGTATCAAAGCTTTTGGCCAGCGGCGTGACACCAGTGGTTGGTAGCACACCGTACGTTGGTTTTAATCCCACCACACCGCAATAGGCGGCTGGTCTGCACAATGAACCGGCCGTTTGTGTGCCCAGTGCCATATGGACCATGCCGGCAGCTACAGCTGCCCCAGAGCCGCTGCTGGATCCACCTGGAGTGCGTGTCAGGTCATACGGATTCCGGCAGTCTGTCGGGTCTGTGAAAGCGAATTCCGTGGTGGTTGTCTTTCCGATAATGCTTGCGCCTGCGCATCGCAAGGATGCGACGACCGAAGCATCGGCGATTGCCGGTTCGGCATCGTGGCAGGTGTTACTACCATTGCGGGTTGGTACGCCTTTGACGTCGATGATATCTTTGATGCCGACAGTAATACCATTTAAATTTCCTTTGGGCTGGTCGGCAGGCTTCGATGTACTGTCAGCAGGCAGCGGACAGAGATCTACAAACGCATGGATATGTTTTTCCCAAGTTTGTAGCGATGATGTTTTTTTACTGTTTGAGATGGGGAAATGTTCCTTATGCAATAGCTGATGCTGAAAAAAGAATGATGCTATCGCCAGCACGGGTAGTACAGAAAGCACCACGGCTGCGAGAACGGGGTTTAACCAAATCATCGCCACACTGATTCCGATCATAATCGAAATACCCCACACAGTGTCCAGAAACCCCCATACCAGAATGTTGGACAAGCGGTCGCAATCTGCTGTCATACGGGCCATCAGCCAGCCAACAGGGCGATTATTGAAATAGCTGAATGACAGCTCCTGCAGACGGCAGACGCCATCACGCCGGATGTCATGACTGATCAGACTTTGCAGCAGTCCACCAACTCGAATGAAGCCACCAATGGAGATAACCACAACAATAGTTGTCATCGCATACAGAAATGCGAACCTCCAAAGCTCGTCGCGTGTACCTCCTTGTTCAATGGTGTCTATTACGGCACGGGTAATCAGAGGGTAGCAAATTTCCATGGCTGCCGTTACCACTGCACAGGCCGCTAACGCCCATAGAACCCGGGTATGAGCGCGTACGTACATCCACAGCTGCTTCCATAGTAACCATTGGACAGCTCCCCGGGCTGTGGCTTCTTCGTCTAACTCACTGCCTTGCTTGTTCATGACATCGCCTTGTGCGGTTGCTCAAGTTTGTAAAAGCTCGTCGTCAATGCTCGTGTCCAGCGAGTGCTGGATGGTACATAAACGTTGGTAGGGCCCTGGCGGTTTAGCAAGATCGATGTGTATTCCTTCCTGTACCACCTATCCGTGTTCTAGTACAACAATACGATCAGCTTTCTGGATCGTCGAGAGTCTGTGCGCGGCGATCAATGTGGTTTGTTTTCCGCTTCGTGCAGACAGGGCATCCAGAATCAGTTTTTCTGTCTTGCTGTCAACTGCGGACAAAGCATCATCCAGAAGCAGAAACGGGGCGTCTTTCAACAGGGCACGCGCTATCGCCAGCCGTTGACGTTGACCTCCCGAGAGAGTGACTCCTCGCTCACCGATCATGACGCCATACTGCTTATCGAATTCCATAATTGACTCATGAAGCGGGGCATCGCAGCAGGCGCTAATCATTTCTGTCTCGCTGGCCTCATTATCACCAACCCGTAGATTGTCCATAAGGCTTCTTGAATACAGAAACGGTTCCTGTGATACCACAGCAAACTGCTTGCGTAGCCAGTGTCTATCCAGCGTTGATAGCTCATGGCCATCAAGAGTTATGGAGCCTGTCTGGTAAGGATAGAGTTTTAACAGTGTTGTCATCAGTGTAGATTTACCACTGCCGGGTGCTCCCACCAGTGCCACAGTTTCTCCAGCCTTGATGTCTAGGCTGATATTCGTCAGTGCAGTGTTTCCCATGTCTGCGTTATGAGAAACACGGACATTGCGAATTCTCAATGAGCCTGATGCGCGATTCTCAGGAGGACACATGCCTGTCGATTCTGCGCGTTGAGACAGGATATGGTTTATCCGCCGGATAGCTACCATTGACTTCCCACTCTCCACTAATACTCTGCCAAGGCGTCTGACAGGCCATATCACCATGGCGATGTAGGTCATGAAAACAAACAGCTCTCCAATGCTCAGGGTTCCCGCCTGTACCATGGCTGCGCCAACCACCAACACCAGTCCAAGTTGTGTAAAGGACAGAAGATCACTGAGCGCCCAGAAGGAGCTCATACTCATCATTAACCGATAGTTGCAGTTGCGAAAATTAGCATTACAACTAGCGAATTTATCGATCTCATATTGCTGTCGATTGAACGCCCGAACCACTCTAATGCCCGTCAGATTCTCTTGCAGGCAGCTACTCAATTGGCCTTCAGCTTCATCGGCAGCGTGAAACAGCGTTCGCGCTCGATTGAAGAACACGCCAGAGCCAACAATGAGTAGCGGTAATAGGCAGAGGGATACCCAGGCCAATGTAGTACTTATCCAGAACAGAACGGGTGTTGCCCATAACAAAAGAATGAACGAGCGCGTTATGTCGACAAGGTTGTCTGCTAGGAATACGCGCACTGTTTCGACATCTGAACTGCAGCGTTGAACCAGATCACCCGCTTGCTCACTGTCGAAGAACGTTGCCTTGTTGTTGTGAAGAGCGGTGTATAGGTCGGCGCGCAACTGCAAGGCCACTCGCTCTGAGGCTAGTGCAGTGAAACGCCCACGTGCGAACACAAAACATCCGACGACCATGGTCACGAGCACGGAGTAGATACCGTATTTCCACAACAAGCGGGTGGCGTCATCGGCCGGTGAGGGTTGTGCCAGAATATCTATTGCCAATTTTCCGAGCAGCGGTGGCACGAACAGGCACAGATTGCCTACCAGCATCGCACCTGCCGCCAATGCAAAGAGCCGTCGTTGCGGTGTTGTGATTTGCCACAGGGTTTGCAGCGTATCGTCTGATCGTTCAAACCACGAATTCATGACGTTTGTAACCAGTATGGGCCCCACATAGGAGCGCACCAAATTAAATGACCTGGTCGCGATAGGCGTAGTGAAGACGAATAAACGAGATAAGTCAGCAGCAGGCCGTTCGCGACTGGCAAGTTCGCGGTACCTTGGTAGCTGAAGTGTTGCCAGCTCGTGACTTGGACCTACATCAGGACTAACAGACAATTACAAATTCGCCCATCGGGGGCGAATTCATGCAAATAGCTAATCACTCAAGCGACAAAGATCGCAGAGAAGCGTGACTGTAAGTGTGGGTTGGAATTGATGCGAGCCCTTAAAGCTGGCTGGCAAGCATTGCTAGGAGATACGCACACCCATCGGGAGGGCAGTTGGGTTATCAGTTTTAATAATATGCATCTGATAGCTCCTGCAATGGCTAAGCAGTGATTGCTGCTAGGGTAGCGTAATACTACAGAAGTAATCGACAACGTCAACCCCTCATTATATTGCCGTAACGTTGGCTTTGGTTAGGTGAGATGTTGTTCATCACCGATATGCTGTAATTACTGTAGCTGACAAGTCGATTCGGGCTCGTCAATCCCAAGTGTATCGACGTAATGGAGAGGATGTAGAAACTTTGGCATAGGCGCCAACGCAATTACTGCGTCGTCAGTTGTTAATAGGATGGGCTGCCTCAATTGTTGATTCCAGTGCCTGATCGATCCACGTGTTCCTTTGTAGAGATCAACCTGCGCATCCGGGTGTTTGAGTATTGCCGATACATCCAGGGCTCCATTACTCAGGGGCCTATCTTCGGGGGTGATCGTATTCAGGCTGTTGGTAATCAGTTTTATCGCGCTCCAGGTTGCAAATTCTGCGTCGCTCAGCGCTTCGGATGCAGGCAGTTTCGCAGAGTCGTCGAACACTCGATACCGTTCATTCAGTTGTGGTGCTCCATAACGCTCAAGTGTACGGTGCCAGCCACGAGGCACAAGACCGACGTCACCAATCACTGGACGTGCGCGACGCATGCTGTACTGGAAGTAACGTCCGAAATCACGTTTGGTATCAATAACAGCAATGACGTCATGGGAGGTGCCTCTGGTTAAAAACTCAGGATTACTTCTATCCTGGCCGTCAGGATGGCGAGAGAGTGTGAATTCCCGGACATCTGAAATATCGGCACCAAACTTCAACAGGCTTTCGACCAGCGTCTCTGCACGACTATGGTCAGTGTCACCTGGTCCGTGTATGACAAGAACCTTGCGCCAGTTTCTGTAGATAAGAAATTGGGACAGCGCATCAAAGTACATTCGGTCTGACGGGATCATGTGATAAAGCCCGTTGAGGCACAGGCTCTCTCTCAAGTCAGGGTTGGAGTGGCGAACGTTGATAGTCGTTAGATGCAACTGATTCAGAACTTGTGCTAATTCGACGAATGTATCCTCTGGTGTGTCCACGACAACAAGACTATTCGGGTGAATGTTGGCAAGTTGACTGGTATATTCAGTAGACGAGTCAAGATCTATCGTTGTGAGAACAGGTTTAATGTCAAAAGTGCCAAAACTTGTTCTGGATTCAAAAAGTGCCAACTTCGCAGCCCGAATGACAGGCCTTTCAATGAGTGTCTGTATGCCGGCAAAACTTTGGCCTCGAACGGGTCTTTCAAGATCTGAAGTAGTCACGATAGCGACGTGAAAGTCTGCTGCGTGGCTGGTGAAGCCGACGCCTGTTAGAGCCAGGAGAATGACTATTGCTTTCATCAATCAAAAACCTCGATAGCATGCGGTACAAGCCCTGCCTGCCTTGTGGTCCTAGGTCGTTGTGATTCGATATCAATAATAGTGAAATCGTCCGATAAGCCATTCAAAACAACAAGAAATTTGTTGTTTGGAGATATGCCGAGCCCCCAGGCGCGGCGGCCGACCAGTATGTATTTTTCGATCTCCAGAGACGCTACGTTTACGAATGCAACGTGATTGGCTGATCCCAACGCGACAAAGGCAAGAGTTCCCGTGTTATCAAAGAGAATATCTACGGGTGTCATTTGTTCACTACGAAATCCTTTGGGAGCGAAAACGACATCATCGATTTTCTTGAGAGTGTCAGTCGAAAAGATTTCCACCCGACTACCCATTTCTGATGAGACCCACAGCCTGTCTTTAAGTAGTGCAACTCGCCGTGGTCTCAAATGCGTAATAATGACGTCGGTTTGTTCGTAGGAACTGGCGTCAAAAACATGAACAAGCCCTGCGTTTTCTGACGCTATGAAGACTCGCGCCCCATCCTCTGTTACGGCGATGCCATCAGGTTCCAGGCCGGTCGGCAGTGTGGCAAGCGTATCGCCGGTATCGAGGTCGACTACGGTAGCCTGGGCCTGTCCTTCATTGGTCACAAACAGACGTCGTGACTGATGGTGAACTGCCAATGTCATTGCACCTTGCAGGTCATCGAAGGAGCGTTCGAGTGCTTTTGTCTGAGTATTGAGTGCGATGACTTTGTTGTCATCTGAACAGGCGATGAGAAGCTGATTCTCCTTCGGTCCTCTCGTCATGCCTCTGGGGCGGTTACAGATCGGCTGGACATGAGTGGTGATGCCATCCTGATCAACCGAAATCAAATCACCAGATCTTTCGTTAGTGATGAATGCCTCGAACGCAAATGCCGCACTGAATGTCGTGGCTGCTGCCCAGGTGGCTACAAAAATTGCAGTGCTTGATATTTTGTTAGAAAAACCCATCGTGTCTCTGGTTACTGTTAATAAGTCTGCCAGATACACTTATACTGTTTTTACGCTTTTTTTGCATAACGGGATATGCGACGCTACGCTGTAAAGTCTGCTGTGGGGTGCGTCGGGAGCAGAATAATTCGTTACAAAGCGCGCTCATATGACACGTGTCCGGCGACAATTATACTAGACAAAGTAGTTGACGCAGGACAGGCTCGCGTGCTTAGAATCTGCACGCCAGGATAGCGGCGACGATTGTACAGTGATAACAAATGTGATCAGCTGAAACGGGGATACTCCGACCAGTGACCGATATATCCCCGTCGAGAACTACTTGATTTCGAATACCATTGAATATGCCGCGCTTGCAAATTATTTGTGCCATGATCATGGCAAGTAAAGTGTCACTCAGCTTTGCAAACACCATGCGTTACAGACATGATGACTGTCGTTACTTGTTGTTATCCTCGACTGGCGCTTTTTTGGTCAAGCCTTCCTCTGCTTCAAGTTTTGTTTGATACATCCATAGCGACACAAGACCGAAAGTAACAAGCGATAAGGTAAGGATCAGATTCATCTCATTCATACGATTATGCTCTCAGGTGGTTAGTTGGATACTTTCCCAATTCAGACTCATCTCGACGTAAGTCTGAACGTGAGGGATGTGGATTGTGCTAACTCGAACACCATTACGACGGTAAAATGCAATTGATTCACCAAAATAGTCAGTTTTTATCGAACATGAACCCTTGGTTTTCAGGTGAGTTACACTTGAAAATCCTTTTTAAAACGTAGCACGTACAAGCCGAGTTTTGTCTTGTGGCGAAAAGACTGCTAGCAAGCTATGACTATCGAGTTGCAGAGCAATAACTCTTTCAATTTCCTACCAGCATATCAAGCCAGGGAACTTGTCTTGTAGCTCAGCAGCGACTAATGAAGCAACTTCAATCGCACCCTGAGTGTTCAGATGCGTATCGTCTTGAATGCCTTCTGGATAGTTTTCATGAACATCAGGCGCTAGATGAAGATAGAGGTTTTTTGATAGGAATATGCCTTTGGCTTCCAAAAGCTCATGGGTGGCGGCATTGAGATCAACTAATGCAACATTCATCTGCTTCGCCACCGCTCGGGTGACTAGCGGATAGTCACCCAGTGTTTCCTTTAATTTTCCCTGTGTATTGAATACTCTTCTGACGATTGAAGTTAGCAGTATGGGTTCGGCACCATGTGCTCGTACGTCTGATACAAAACGCTGCAGATTCTTTTTATATTCCAGCCAGGGTTCACTGTAAAGTTCTGGTTCAAGGACTTTCTGATCATTGTGGCCAAACTGGATCATCACAATATCATCCATCTGTATCTGTGCGATTAAATCAGCCCACAGACCTTCAGCAAGAAAACTCCTGGTGCTGCGACCATTCTTTGCATGATTGATGACCCTGACACCATCACATACCATCGAACTGAACGGCTCGCCCCATCCAGTACCCGGGCGCTTTGACTCGATCTGTACAGACAGAGTGGAGTCGCCAGCCAGATGGATAGTCCTTCCAGAAAACTGCTGATGTAGCAGGCTGAATGTCACAATAAATGACAGTGTTGTTGTTGACATCACTGTCAGACATATTATGAATTTTCCAGCTGTAAGTTTTTGTGACATTGAAAAGAAGAGGCGGCAAGTGCCAGCGGGGTGTGTTACTCAACGTATATATAGATGGCTCATCAAAGCT
>CAYGSW010000212.1:0-10285 GCA_964352535.1 uncultured Granulosicoccaceae bacterium
CGCCCACGAGGTTCGCTGCGATCGCAACGCTTGAACATCGTCGAAACACTCAAGGCAGCAGCCCCCAAACAACGCCTGCGCGATAACGCTCTCAATGCGCATTCGCGACTGAAAATACGGCTGGAAGACTTTCGCGTCACACGCTATAAACAGCCAACACGTACCACCACGGTCTTCGTTGTTGATGCCTCAGGCTCATCGGCACTGCATCGGCTGGCCGAAGCAAAGGGTGCGGTAGAGCTGTTGCTGGCCGAATGCTATGTGCGCAGGGATCGCGTTGCCATGATCAGCTTCAAGGGCCTCGAGGCCAGACTGGAGTTGCCTCCCACCCGATCCCTGGTACGTGCAAAACGCGAGCTGGCAGGTTTGCCCGGTGGTGGAGGAACACCTTTGGCGGCTGGCCTGGATCTGGCCAGTCAAGTGGTACAGCAACTCAAACAGGCTGGCGAAACACCCGTGGTTGTGGTCATGACCGATGCAAAAGCCAACATTGCACGTGATGGTCAGGCATCACGCGTACAGGCCATGGAAGACGCACACGAATCAGCACGACGATTGGCAAGCACTGGCGTCAAGTGTCTGTTCATTGATACCGCCCCACGAGCCCGCCCACAGGCGCGCGAACTTGCCCACTCATTACAAGCCAGGTACTTGCCGTTACCTTCTGTGGACGCACAGAACCTGCCTGATCTCATTCGTGCATGACATCATCAGACACCGGATCGCAACAGGTGCCATGCGGTGCACTGAACTGGCATGTTCGTACCATAGGCACCGGACCTGTGTGTTTGATGATTCACGGCACCGGCGCGTCTGTACACACATGGGACAATCTTGCGTCTCATCTGGCGCCGCACTTCACACTGGTGATGATCGATCTACCAGGACACGCTGACACGCAAACACCCGCCAATGCTGATCTGACGCTGACCGGCATGGTCGCGTCCCTTTACCAGCTCATCCGGCAGCAGGCACTCCAGCCCGAGCTCATCATCAGCCACTCTGCAGGGGCTGCCATCATGCTGGAGCTGTGTCTCCAGCACCCTGATTGTGCCAGTCGCCTCGTCAGTATCAATGGCGCAGTTCTGCCGTTGCAAGGCGTGGCGGGTTACCTGTTTTCGCCATTGGCACGCCTGAGCGCCGCAGGGAATTTCATGCCTCGATTCTTTGCCTATCGCGCACGCAACGATCGAAATATCAAAAAATTGCTGGACAGTACTGGCTCCAGAATCGATGCGCAAAGTTTCAGACGCTACGCCGAATTGTTCAGTGATCCTGCGCATTTGTCCGGAGTGCTTCGTATGATGGCCAACTGGCATCTGGAAAAGCTCAGTCCCAGGCTGAGTCAGATACAGCAGCCTGTTATGCTTATTGCGGCCAGCAATGACAAGACCATACCATTGCGTGATACCTACAAGCTGCAACACCTGCTTCCAGCTGATAGAGTCACTGTCACAGTGGTAAACGGATGTGGTCATCTGTTGCACGAGGAAAACCCTCAGAGGGTTGCATCACTGATTCTTGATCCGGCAAACCATGTACACTGAAAAACAAGACCTTTCCGCCTGCCGCGAACTGATCAAACACGGCTCGCACTCTTTTTTCATGGCATCGATGTTGTTGCCAAAGGAGACGGCGATTCCTGCCACAGCGCTCTATGCGTTCTGCCGCATAGCCGATGATCTTATCGATGCTGAAAATGCTGGTGATGCTGCCATTCAGGCGCTGGCATCACGGCTTGATTCAATCTATGCAGGCACTCCACAGGACTATGCAGAGGACCGTGCTCTTACCGAAGTGGTTAGCCACTACGGTATCCCACGAGCCATGCCCGATGCTCTTATTGAAGGCCTGGCATGGGACACCACAGACCGCACGTACGAAACACTTTCTGAGCTTTACGACTACGGTGCCCGCGTTGCCGGATGCGTGGGCGCCATGATGACACTCATCATGCGCACCAGCGACAGACGCGCGGTTGCACGCGCCTGCGACCTTGGAGTAGCCATGCAGCTAACCAACATATCACGCGATATTGGTGAGGATGCACGCATGGGCAGACTTTACTTGCCCCGACGCTGGTTTGCCCAGGCTGGTCTGGATGCTGAACAGTGGTTAGCCAACCCTGTTCAGAATGAACACATAACAGCTATGTGCAAACGACTGTTAAGCTATGCAGATATACTGTACAAACGATCAGATTCCGGAGTTGCATTACTGCCTCTCTCGTGTCGTGCAGGTATCAGAGCCGCGCGTGTCATCTATTCAGATATCGGTCGTCAAATAGCCAGCCAGGGGTATGAGACCGTGGACAAGCGCGCCATTGTTCCCAAGGCACGCAAAACCTATTTACTGGCCAAGTCACTGGCTACCATACCGCTCGTGCGATCCGAACAACGTGTGGATGCACTGGAATGGCCTCCGCTCATCGAGACCCAATACTTGCTCGAAGACATTGACTCAGTGCCATCGATACCACGAACAGAATGGCTGGTGTCTCTGTTTCACACACTGGATGATCGAGAGAAGAATCCGGAGCGGGGGCCGAACAAAGTGGAAGAAAGGCTATAGTTCCTAGGCACGCGCATACTGCGCAATGCGCATGCTGCAATAAATGCACAACGCTGCTTCGAAAATAGCACCAGAGTAAGTCCGCCATTCTCGCTACGATGCTGTCGCACCATAACGACGCACACGCTGCTCACGCGGTAGTGTTGTCACTGTGTTAATCGTCAGCAATCAGGCTCTGGAAAATTTTATGCGCACGACAAACAGTTCACGACGAAATTTTTTGAAAACGGCAGCAGGCACGGCAGGACTGGCCACCTTGGGTGGCGGTCTTCTGGGTCACAGTGCCCAGGCTGCAGATCTTACCGTCGGCTTCATCTATGTTGGCCCCAAGGACGACTTTGGGTACAACCAGGCGCATGCTGAAGGCGCAGCCGCGGTGAAAGCCATGCAAGGCGTTACGGTCATTGAAGAGGAAAACGTGCCTGAATCCATTGACGTGCAAAAGACGATGGAAAGCATGATCAACTTTGACGGAACCCAGCTGCTCTTCCCTACTTCGTTCGGTTACTTTGACCCCCATATCCTTGCGCTGGCACCTGATCACCCTGACTTGCGATTTCAACACTGCGGGGGGCTCTGGCAAGAAGGCACACACCCTGACAACATCGGATCCTACTTCGGCTATATCGGAATGGGGCAATACCTGAATGGTGTTGCGGCGGGGCATGCCAGTACTAGCAAGAAAATTGGTTTTGTCGCAGCAAAACCCATCCCGCAAGTACTATTGAACGTTAACTCGTTTCTGCTTGGCGCACGCAGTGTTGATCCATCCATCACTTGCCAGGTCATTTTCACGGGTGAATGGTCCATGGCCGTTCGCGAAGCAGAAGCCACCAATGCCTTGATTGATCAAGGTGCTGATGTCATAACCTGTCATGTTGATGGTCCCAAGGTTGTCATGGAAACGGCTGCATCCAGAGATGCGTTCATCTGTGGCTATCACGCTGATCAAAGTCCGTTGGCACCGGAAAAATACCTGACGGGTGCTGAATGGAACTGGGCCAATGTCTACACAACAATGATAGAGACTGTGCAGGCTGGAGGTTCTATTGATAATTCTGTTCGTGGCGGCCTTGCTGACGGTTTTATCAAGATGAGTGGACTGGGGCCTGCTGTCAGTGATGTAGCCAGAAACCAGTTCGACAACACGCAGGCAGCCATCATGAAAGGCGGGTTTGCAGCGCTTGAGGGGCCATTGAATGACAACGAGGGTAATGTCATTCTCTCAGCCGGACAACGTCTGGAAGAAACTGATGTTGCCCTGGAAAGCATGGATTATCTGGTAGAAGGCGTTGTAGGGTCAACGTCGTAAGGCATCGACGCAAGCCATCGGTTAGTACCCGTATCATGAGCCTTGCGGCGGACTCTTCCTCTCTGTCAAACAACCTGCGCGCAACGCCCGCTGATCAGTGGGCAGGTGCTTGCACCAGAGCACTGTGGGCGCGTCGGGCAGAAGCTGTGATGCTGCCTCTGGCAGCGCTACTGACTGGTCTGTTCGTTTTTGGAGTGTTCCTCGCGCTACAGGGCAAATCGCCAGCCCAGTTCTATGGCCTTGTTTATAAGGCCGGGTTCGGCACGGCGTTCTCATGGGAGAATACACTGGTCAGAGCTGCACCTTTGCTGTTTGCAGCTCTGTGTGTCGCGTTACCAGCCAGATTGGGCATGGTGATCATCGGTGGAGAAGGCGCGATTGTCATCAGCGGTGTCATATGTGCCTTTGCGGCTAGCCTGACAATTCACTGGTCAGGTGCCGCCGGACAAAGCCTGTCACTTCTTCTGATGTTTGTGACTGGTGCCGCTGCTGGTGCCATATGGATAGGCATGTCGGGTGTGCTGCGCAGCTGGCGTGGTGTCAATGAAACCATCTCAAGCCTGCTGCTGACCTACATTGCAATTGCGTTGATGAATCACCTGGTGGAGGGCCCTTTACGTGACCCTGCCAGCTTGAACAAGCCGTCAACGGCCCCCCTGGCTGAATGGCAGAGGATCGGTCTGGTACCGGGCCTTGAGGTGCATTGGGGATTGATTGTCGGCATCGTCTGTTGTTCGATGGCGTGGTTGCTGATTGAACGAACCACCTGGGGATTCGGTGTTCGCGTGGCCGGTAGCAATGTGCGTGCAGCGCAGGTTCAAGGGCTTCCCGTTGCTCGCATGACCATTATGATTACGTGTCTGGCTGGAGCCTGTGCCGGACTTGCAGGCTCGTTTGAAGTGGCAGCCATACACGGCTCAGCCAATGCATCATTGGTGGCAGGCATCGGTTACAGCGGCATTCTGGTGGCATTCCTTGCCAGACATAATGCGCTGGCCATCATTCCTGTGGCAATCCTTATGGCTGGTCTGGAAGCATCCAGCGGTCTGGTACAGCGACGCATGGATCTACCTGAAGCCACAGTTCTAGTTTTACAGGGCATTGTGTTCATTGTGCTGTTAACCAGTGAAACACTCTACGGACGGTTGAAAATATTCTCACCCGGGCAGTGGCAGTCTGGCAGTGGTGTATCGAACATTAATAACACAGCATCGAGCTCCCTATCATGAGCACACTATGAGCGAATTTGATCTGGGCTACTGGGGTGTGCCTCTGGCCGTACTCGGTGGCGCCATACGGGTGTCAATTCCGTTTCTGTTTGTCAGCCTTGGTGAATGTCTGACGGAACGTAGTGGCAGAATTAATCTGGGGCTTGAAGGTACGCTGGTGTTCGGCGCCATGAGTGCCTATGCTGTTGCCTACTTGACCGGGTCACCCTGGCTGGGCGTGCTGGTTGCCGCCGGGGCCGGAGCTGTATTTGGTTGCGTTCACGGCTGGCTATGCTCACTTGCACGCGTCAATGATATCGCCATCGGTATTGCGATGATGCTGTTGGGCATAGGCCTGGCCTTCTACTTCGGCAAGGCCTTTGTGCAACCTGTAGCGCCTGACTTGCCATCGTTGCCGTTCGGCTTCTGGTCGGACATTCCGCAGATACAAGCTGCCCTGAACGTTAACGCTCTGTTCTTTGTGGGTCTGGCCATGGCTATTGGATTGCACTGGATGCTGCGATACACACGGGTTGGCCTTACCCTTCGCGTAGTTGGTGACAGCACGGCAGCGGCAAAAGCCATGGGTGTATCGGCAAATCGCGTTCGCCTGGCGGCTACAGCAGCTGGTGGCGCTCTGAGCGGTATCGGTGGTTCCTACCTGTCACTCTATTATCCGGGCAGCTGGAACGAAGGTATCTCATCAGGCCAGGGGCTCATGGCGGTAGCGCTGGTTATCTTTGCTCGCTGGAAACCCATATATTGCTTCGGTGCAGCGCTACTATTCGGCGGCGCTGGCGCATTGGGGCCAGCCTTGCAGTCTGTAGGTGTCACCGGAGGCTATCACCTGTTCTACGCTACGCCTTACGTGCTGACTCTGATCATACTCGTCATGACCAGCTCCCGCCATCGATCACTGGGTGGTGCGCCTTCCGAATTGAGCATCACGCGCTGAAAAAATGAACGATAGATTGCTTACCTATAAAGACGATTCGTGCAAGAGCTCTGAACACACTTCCTGTCAACAACCTGTTGGAGATAGATAATGAATGGCTTAGGTGGACTGAACAAATCGCCACACGGTGTAGGTATCGGCCTGGTGCAACTGCAACTTCCCACGGTGATAACGCCAGACGACCTTGCCGCCCAGACGCAACGAATCGTAGAAATGGTTGGCAAAGCACGACGCAATATGCCCGGAACCGATATCGTTGTTTTCCCCGAGTATGCATTGCACGGCCTGTCGATGGATACCAATCCTGACATCATGTGTCGAATGGATGGCCCGGAAGTCGCAGCCTTCAGTAAAGCCTGCAGTGACAATGACATCTGGGGATGTTTCTCTATCATGGAGTACAACCCGTACGGCTATCCCTACAACGTCGGCCTGATTTACGATGACAAGGGCGAATTGAAACTGTACTACCGCAAACTACACCCGTGGGTACCGGTTGAACCCTGGGAGCCCGGTGATCTGGGCATACCGGTCATCGACGGTCCCAATGGCTGTAAGCTGAGTCTTATTATTTGCCATGACGGGATGTTTCCGGAAATGGCGCGTGAATGTGCCTACAAAGGGGCTGAGATCATGCTGCGCACAGCAGGCTACACAGCCCCCATACGCCAAAGTTGGAAATTTACGAACCAGTCGAACGCTTTCTGCAATCTCATGGTTACAGCCAACGTGTGTATGTGTGGTTCGGATGGCACCTTTGACAGTATGGGTGAAGGCATGGTTGTCAACTTCGACGGCGCGATCATCGCCCACGGCACCAGTGGTCGTGTTGATGAAATCATCACCGCAGAGGTACGTCCAGATCTGGTTCGTGAAGCACGCGCGCATTGGGGCGTCGAGAACAACATTTATCAGTTCGGGCATCGCGGCTATACCGCCGTGAAAGGTGGTGCACAGGACTGTCCTTATACCTACATGACCGACCTTGCTAAAGGAGAGTACCGCCTGCCGTGGGAAGATGCGGTTGAAGTAACTGATGGCACGAGTTGCGACTTCCCCAAGCCGACGCGTGCGTATGGCGAGAAACTGCAAATCCCGACAGATAAAAAACCGTCTGCCGTGGTACCAAAACAGAGCGAGAGTGCCTGACGATGGCAACCATCAACGCAGACCCCTACCCCTGGCCATACAATAATGATCTGACCCCCGCCAACACCGCATTGATCATTATTGACATGCAGATCGATTTTTGTGGCCCGGGTGGTTATGTGGACACGATGGGCTATGACCTGAGCCTGACGCGCGCGCCTATCAAGCCATTGCGTGCTGTGTTGCAGCAGATGCGCAATGGCAACTACTTCGTCATACATACACGCGAAGGTCATCGTCCAGACCTTGCCGACCTGCCGGAGAACAAACGCTGGCGCTCGCGTCAGGTAGGCGCAGGCATCGGTGATCCGGGCCCCTGCGGGAAAATTCTGGTCAGGGGCGAACCTGGCTGGCAGATTATTGATGAACTCAAACCACGGGACCATGAACCCGTCATTGATAAACCCGGTAAGGGATCATTTTATGCCACCGATCTTGAACTGCTACTCCACACGCAAGGCATCAGGAACATTGTTCTCGGTGGCATTACCACCGATGTCTGTGTTCATACAACGATGCGGGAAGCCAATGATCGCGGCTTTGAATGCTTACTCCTGCAAGACTGTTGTGGTGCTACTGATAAGGGCAACCATGAGGCAGCCGTCAAGATGATCAAGATGCAAGGCGGTGTGTTTGGTACCGTCTCGGACAGTAAAACGTTCCTGGCCGGATTGCCTGAGTGAGCACATTGAAACAAGCCACTGAGCGACATGCCCAGCGTTCTGCAATGGCTGTTGAAACTGTGGGTCTTACCAAGCGCTTTGGTCAATTGATGGCGCTGGACACTGTGTCACTTAAAGTCCAACCCGGCACATTGCACGCCTTGCTGGGCGAAAACGGTGCGGGTAAATCCACACTGGTCAAATGCCTGATGGGTGTCTATCGTGCCGATGGTGGACAATTGATTATTGATAACCGCGAGCAGGAAATACCGCATCCACGTGCCGCACTGGCATCAGGACTGGGCATGGTGTATCAGCACTTTACGCTGGTACCCTCGCTCAATGCGACAGAAAATCTGATCATCAATCGGCATGATTGCCCTGCTGTTATTCGCTGGCGTCGGGAAAAGGAGGCATTAAATGCCTTTCTGGCGACCATGCCTTTCGAAATACCAATGGACGTACCCGTAGCGCAACTGGCATCAGGGCAAAAGCAGAAGCTGGAAATCATCAAGCAACTGTACCTGGGTAGTCGCTTTCTTGTGCTTGACGAACCCACCTCGGTACTCACCCCTGCCGAGGCGGACGAAGTACTCAACCTTGTAAAAACTCTGTGCAACGACAATAGACTCACGGTGCTGATGATCACGCATAAGTTCCGTGAAGTCAGTGCATACGCTGACACGGTGAGTGTGCTGCGTCAGGGTCGCTATGTGGGTGGCGGCAGCGTGGTTGATATGACGCATCAACACATGGCTGACATGATGATGGGCACTCAGACAGCGACGAAACCAGCCGTGTTGCGTCGTAGAGATAGTGCTGCATTCACAGATAGTGCTGCCGTTGATAACAACCGGTTACACCCCTTGCTGGTCATGCGCAACGTCAAGGCTTACGCAAAAAACCAGACATTACCGATAAGCATTGATGAGCTGAACGTCGAGGCTGGGGAGATTGTCGGAATCGCCGGCGTTTCCGGCAATGGGCAGAGCGAGCTGATGGAGCTGCTGACCGGGCAACGTGCGATGACGAGTGGGTCAATGCTTGTGGATGGCAAGCCCTATACTGCTTCCAGACAACAGGCACGTGATGCGGGAGTCAGATACGTTCCTGAAGAACCGTTACACAATGCCTGTGCTGCAAGAATGTCTGTCGCAGACAACATCGCCTTCCGAACATATGATGTAAATGCCATGGGAACAGGCTCATTCTGGCTCGATCAAAGCGCCATGCGCGCGCAGGCTTCACAGCTTGCGTGCGCTTTCAATGTCAAAGCGGCATCACTGGATGCTCCTATGGAATCGCTATCCGGCGGCAATGTTCAACGTGCCGTATTGGCGCGCGAACTCACCGGCAAGGTCAAACTCTTGATTGTGTCCAACCCTTGTTTCGGACTGGATTTTTCAGCAGTAACGCAGATTCGTCAACGCATCCTCGCCGCTCGGAATGAGGGGACTGGCGTATTGCTGATCAGCGAAGACCTTGATGAAATCCTGCAACTCTCCGACCGCATTGTGGTGATGTCTGAAGGATCAATCAATTATTCTTGTAGTGCAGAGCACGCCGACATGGCAACTATCGGCCATTACATGGCGGGCCAGGTTTCAGCGCCAGACGCCAATGATGGACCGTGGATACACGAGCAGATGATCAACATTGGTACCACAAACACAACAAATCTGACAGCAGACTCCAGGCAATGAATCAGGATATGGATCAGGTCCGGAACCATGATCAGGATGCAAGCAGCAGCTGCATTACTTGCGCACAACCCTTCCCGTTCACGTTCACCAGGGAGACGGTTGCGTTGATAGTAATTGATATGCAACGCGACTTTATCGAACCCGGCGGATTTGGCGAAAGTCTGGGGAATGATGTGTCCCCTCTGCAAGCCATTGTTCCAGCTGTGAAAGACTTGCTCGACACGTTCAGACATCATGGCCTGTATGTCGTTCACACTAGGGAATGCCACGCAAAAGACCTGAGCGACTGCCCTCCCAGCAAACTCAACCGGGGCTCGCCTGCATTAAAAATCGGTGATCACGGCCCGATGGGAAGAATACTGATCGATGGCGAGCCGGGCGCTCAGATCATCGATGAACTCGTACCGCTTGCTAACGAGACCGTTATATCAAAGCCAGGCAAAGGCGCGTTCTATAACACACGACTGCATTATGAGCTTGAATCACGAGACATCAAACAACTGATCATTGCGGGTGTGACCACCGAGGTGTGCGTGCAGTCTACGATGCGCGAAGCGAATGACCGTGGTTTCGATTGTCTTGTTGCCACTGATGCCACAGCAAGCTATTTTCCCGATTTCAAACAGAGTACTCTGGACATGATTCGCGCACAAGGTGCGATAGTCGGATGGACTGCTTCTGTTCACCACATTAATCATGCGTTGTCGAGCTACTCACCCTAGGAG
>CAYGSW010000213.1:0-10155 GCA_964352535.1 uncultured Granulosicoccaceae bacterium
TAATATTTCGGGTTGACGGACTACTAGGAGCTTGTCCGAGAATAACGATCGAGGCCGCCTTCGGTACGATCAGCTTATTCTCGGACAGCCTCATAGCCCGGATTATCCATGAAATCACCCAATCCTTCCGGAAGGCCGGCCCCGCGCATCCCCTTCGTCCGTAGTGAATTCCGTGCTCACTCTTTGCATCCCGTCCTGTTACTCTCCAGTTACTCAACCCTACCTTTTATAAGATCCCGATAATACCGTCGAGAGAGCTCATGATAGAAACATCGTTGTCCGTCGGGCGTGTGGCATGTATAGGGGAAGCCATGGCTGAGCTTATGCTCGGCACGAACACTGATCACCCCGTCAGTCTGGGATTTGCAGGCGACACGTTGAATACTGCGGTGTATCTGAAACGCTTGCTGGCCGAACCTGCAGAGGTTGCGTTTGTCAGTGTGCTGGGGTTGGACCCTTTGTCGACGCGCATGATGGCCTTCATGGAATCAGAATCGATTAACACGCAAAGTATCCAACGTTCCCCCGATCGATTGATAGGGCTCTATGCTATTGCCACAGACGACAGCGGTGAACGATCATTCAGCTACTGGCGCAGCGAATCAGCGGCGCGCACCCTGTTTCAAGACAATGAAGGTGTCAACTTCGACATTCTGTCGGGGTACGACATCCTGTGCCTGTCGGCCATTACTCTGGCTATCCTGCCACCCACTGTTCGCAGCCTGCTTATCGAAGCACTTGCCAGGCTTCGTCATGAGCATGGCGTCAAAGTGGTGTTTGATTCCAACTACCGCCCGGCACTATGGGAGTCTGTGGAACAGGCGCAACACCACGTTGCTCAGGCCTGGCGCATTACCGATATTGCCCTGCCTTCATTGGATGACGAGATGCAACTGTTCAACGATCCGGACGAAAAAGCCGTGGTTGCCAGACTCAGGAGCTATGGGATAAAACAAGGCGCGTTGAAGCGTGGTGCGCTGGGCCCCATGTCTCTAGGCGTAGGCAGTGACGAGGACAAACCCTTACTTCTTGCCAACCTAGGCGATACAAAGGCGACGGTTGTGGACACAACCGCCGCTGGAGACAGCTTCAATGCAGGCTATCTTTCAGCAGCGCTTGGTGGTGCTGACGATCAAGAGGCGATGTTGGCGGGCCACCAGTGCGCTCTTCGGGTTATTGCTCACTTCGGTGCGATCATCAACAAGCATGATTGGGGGTGAGGGAGTCGTGCGGGGGCACATGAATCTATAGAGACGTCCTTGTCTACCATGTACGTTTTAGAGCTGGTGCTTTTGAAAAACGACAGTATCAGCGCTTGCGCGAAAGAGCTTTCTTCTTGGCTGATGCCTTTTTTGCAGCGACTTTTTTGGCACTTGCCTTTTTGTTGATCAATTTTCGTGCGATTGCCTTTTTAGCAGACACCTTGTTGGCCGAGGCGCTTGACGACATCTTGCGTGCCGAGGTTTTCCTGGCTTTTTTCGGCCTTTGCACTTGTCCATACGATTTGAACTTCTCCAGGACTCTGGCCATCTCATCGTCCGGCAAGATAACCATATTGCCTGCAAGTTTTGCGTAGTAGTACTGCCTAGACAAGGTTTCAAGCTCGACAGCCGCCCACATGGCGTTGTCCAGATTCTTGCCGCCTGCCACCATGCCATGATTTGCAAGCAGGCAGGCACTGCGACCTTCCATGGCTTTGAGCATGCTCTGCGATAGTTGCGCCGTTCCGAAGGTTTCGTATTCGGCACAACGCACAGAGTTACCACCAAAGGCTGCGATCATGTAATGACACGCAGGGATGTCTTCGCGAGCGATCGAGACAACGGTTGAAAACGTTGAGTGGGTGTGTACCACAGCGTGGATGTCGGGCTTAGCCTGCAGAATAGCCCGGTGAAAGTGCCACTCGGACGACGGCTTTGATGGCCCCTTCCAGGTAAAGTCATCGCCTGCCACTTTCATTTTTGCTATATCAGCAGGCTTCAGATCTTCGTAGGGAATACCACTGGGTGTAATCAGCATGTATTCCTTGAAACGAGCACTGATGTTTCCGGAAGTGCCTTGATTGAGACCCGTCGCATTCATCTGCAAGCACAGCGCGATTATCTTTTTGCGAATCTGGTTTTCTGTCATGAGGTGTGTAATGTCTGGACTGGATGAGGATAGTTTCGATGGCCGTATTATTCATTAAATTGCCTGTTCGTTCAGGATTGATTTGCTGGGGTGCTTCCGAGACTGGCTGACAGCGCCGCGTGTTATTTCAACAAGGCCTTGGCGGTCTTTTGATCAGTGACAAAATCTGAAGCGTAGCCTTGCGAGAGCACGGCCCTTAATGCAAGCACCTTACTTTTACCGGCCGATATAACAAGACGCTTTGGTATGCGTTTGAACACAACACCACGGATTCCAATAATGCGCTCATTGATGGGATGATCAACCAGTTCGCCGTTCTTGTCGATGTAGAAACCCAGAAAATTGCCGATAGCGCCGGCCTTTCTGACACTGTTGTATTCGCGCGCACTCACCAGTCCCACCTCGCGAATGGTGGCGCTATCCAATCCGCCGCAGCTGACAATGGCAAGATCTGCTTTCAATGCGCGGCTGTGAATATCCCTGAACAGCGGCTGCTCCTCCAGCAGTTGGCGTGTGTGGGCAGAATCACACACGATCGGCGCAGGTAGATACAGGCATTCTGCGTTAAGTCTGCTTGCCAACTGCGTTGTTGCTTCAAAGCGCGCCACACTGGAGCGACGCGTGAGTGAGCCCAGCAAGGCAACAACCGACACATTCTCTCTCGGCGCATCATCCAGCTGAGCGACCATCTCTTTTAACGTTATCCCCCATCCCAGACCGATTGTCATACCGTCCTTGATCTGGGCTAGCACCCGCTCTCTGGCTGCACGGCCAACCTGTTGTGCCAGCTGAGCTTCATCCTGCGCATCACTGAGACAAACGTCAACGCTGTCTAGCCCGAAGTGATCTTTCAACGCATCTGCCAGCTCAAGATTTTCCAACAACGGGCTATTGATGCGGATAGTGACGATCCCTCTATCCCGACAGTCTGATAGCAACCGGATAACACGTGCACGACTGATTCCGACGCGTTGCGCTATCTGTTGTTGAGTCATGCCCAGGTCGTAGTAGCACCTTGCCACAAGCACAGCAAGCTGCTCTGGCCACTCATCACCACGAGCACTGGCGATGTGCCGATCATTGTGTAGCGAACGATTCATGCGATTAAACCTGATGTTGGCCAAATGCAACTGTGGGGATACTTTAACGACGAAACTGCCGACGGCAGAACATGGCTGAGAGCACCACAACGAGACTGAATCCGCTGTCAGCATGTGTAGAATACATATGTCCAGCGCTGGAAACAAATGTCTTGCCTAACGGATAGCTCATGTGGCACCCTTCGTATTGATGACATTTTCGGTGTAACTGAGTCGCAAAAGATGAGAATCAAGCATGAGCACGACGAGTGATGCAAAAGAGTCCAGATCCTCAGCGTCGAATATGACCGCTGATTCAGGGTCGCGGACTCCTGCTTTGCTCAGAGCGCCAAGGTTCATGTTGTCAGACCATGCGCTGCCCTGGCTTGCGCCGATGCTGGCTATTCTGCTGGTATTCGCCCTGTACCCGTTTTTTTACAACATCTGGCTGAGTTTTCACGAGTTCGTGCCACGCAAGAGAGCGTTGGAGTTTGTCGGCACCGCCAATTGGACCAAACTGTTCACCGATGCGCGCATGTGGGGCGCATTGGCTGTCACGTTAATGTACACAGCCTTCTGTCTCATCGTGCAACTGATTCTGGGACTTGGTATTGCACTTCTGCTGGATTCCGATGATCGCGGTTTCGGATTTTTGCGCGGTGTGTTGACCTTGACACTGGTCATTCCCCCTGCCATCACCGGGATGATGTTTTTACTTCTGGAGGATGCACAGTTCGGGGTATTCACGTATGCACTACAGCAGTTGGGAGTATTGGGCACATCGCCCATACTGGGCAATCCATCGACAGCACTTTTCGGGGTAATGATTGCGGATATCTGGCAATGGACTCCCTTCATGGTCCTGATTTTTCTGGCAGGTTTGCGAGCCATGCCACCCGAGCCGTTTGAATCTGCGCTTATCGATGGTGCGTCCAACTGGCAGATCTTTCGCAGGCTTACGCTACCTATGCTGGGCAAGGTCATTGCCATCGCCGTGCTCATTCGCGGGATAGACCTGTTCCGTACCTTCGATTATGTGTATGTAATGACCTCAGGCGGGCCCGGCACATCAACCTATACGCTCAGCCTGTATGCCTGGCAACAGACGTTCAGTTTCCTGAACTGGGGATACGGAGCAACCATCAGCCTGTTCTCTTTGTTCGTTATCCTCGTTGTGGCCAACGTCTTTGTTGCGCTCACCAAACTGCGCTGGTAGAGCAACCGTCACATGATTCAGGCAAGCCCATCAAAACGAATACTCAGAGCGCTTCTGGCGTGGACGGTTGTCGGCATATTTGCGTTTCCGATCTACTACTGGTTCACCATCGCTTTTCGAGTAGAGCGAGAAATCTTCGAGCTACCTCCACTGATCTTTGACTGGACATTCAGCGGCAAATCGTTTGAAGAAGTGTTTGGTATTTCTCTGGGTTACGAATCCAGCTCTGCGCAGATGGTGGGTGGCGGAAACTTCTATATGATGCCCCGCCTGCTTGACAGCATTATTGTGGCCGTTGGCTCCACAATACTTACCATCAGCATTGCAACGTTTGCATCTTATGCCTTGTCGCGCATGCGCTTTGCGGGCCAGCATCACTTTGTATTCTGGATATTGTCAACGCGCATGATGCCTCCAGTCGCCATCGCAATTCCGATGTTCTTTATTTACAAGCAATTTGGTCTTCTGGATACCTACACCGGCATCATACTGGTGCATACGCTGATGAATCTGCCGCTTGCAGTCTTGCTACTGAAGAGCTTTTTCGATGATATTCCCATGGAAATTGATGAAGCAGCACTGATTGATGGCGCTTCCCGTTGGCTGATATTCAGGAAAATCGTGGCTCCCATGGCTATTGGTGGCGTCGCTGCAACAGCTGTCTTGTGTTTCATTTTCAGTTGGACAGAATTCCTGTTTGTACTAACGCTGACCCAGACCGGCCTGAAAACGGTGCCCGTTGTCGCGTCAACTTTTGTTACCTCGACAGGAACCGCGTGGGGCAACATGGCAGCTCTGGGTGTTGGCGCGATGATTCCGGCATTCATCTTCATTCTGATGGTGCAGAAACATCTGGTTAGAGGTTTGACAATGGGGTCATTAAAACAATAGTTTGAACGTTACCCAGCGTGTTCCACGCTGAGACATTGAAGAGTGTAGTGAGTGCAATATAAAAAGCGGCGGTTCGACACCAAGCCGCGTCATCCACGAACCTGCCCCCTATAAGGCAGAAACTAAAGTCAGGAGAAAAGGGAAAACCATGAGATTCAACCATAACAACCGAAAGCGCTATATCGCGTCGGTAACCGATCAATTTGTCAAAGGCAAGATTGATCGACGTACCTTCATGCGCACCGCTGCCAAGCTGGGGCTCAGCGTGGGTGCACTGGGTGCCGCCAGCATGATGCCATCGGGCCCGCGTGGAGGATTCATCTCCAATGCACAGGCTCAGGGTATTGAGCAAGATCCAGACATGATGAAGTGGCTGGCTGATGTCGGCAAGCAGTTTGCCGGGCAAACCATCCGACTGGCAACTGAATCAACACCGCCATCCAACGCTATTAATTCATCACTGAAGCCGTTTTTCGAACAGGCAACTGGCATCAAAGTGGAGATTGAAGTTCTGCCACTGGAGCAAGTACTGCAAAAGCTGACGCTGGATGTCGCTTCAGGTTTGGGCACATACGATCTGTACTACATTGATCAAAGCTGGATGGCCAGTTTCTCAGGTGACGTTATTGATCCAAGAGAAAAATACGCATCTGACAGCAACCTGGCCATGCCTGATTACAACATGGATGATTTCCTGCCGGCATTGGTTGATGGCATCTCCATGTACGACGACATTATGGTGGGCGTGCCCTACGATATTCCCATCTTCATTACCATGTACCGCAAGGATATCTATGAAGAACTCGGCCTCACCGTGCCTACCACCATGGACCAGTTCTTGGCCAATGCGGTCGCTATCCAGCAGGCCAAAGCTCCAGATATATTTGGCACCACAGGTCAGATGAAATCCGGTCACTATTCTCTGGAGTGTGACTGGACATGTTGGCTGTGGGCACACGGTGGCTCCATTTTTGGACCCGATGGCAAGTTCTCTGGTAACGATGAGGCCGGGCTTGCTGCGATGGAGTATTGGGACAAGCTCAAACTCAACATGCCGGAGGGGGTGACCACCTGGACATGGGATGGTCAAGGCCAATCTGTTCTGCAAGGCATAGCTGGACAAGCGTTAAGTTGGGGTGAGTTCTTTCCATGGTGGGACGACCCGGAAGCTTCCAAGGTCTCCGGCTTGATGGAAGCTGCAGTGCCGCCTGCGCCTGCCGCACCTCTGCGCACAGAAACAGGTTTTGGTGAAATTCCGGGTGTTGGCCATCAAGGTGGCTCATCACTGGCAGTATCCAAGTACTCGAAGAATCAGGATGCTGCCTGGTTGTTTGCACAGTGGGCAACTTCGTTCGACACGCAGGTATACATCACCACCCTGGGTGGCGGCACAGGCCCGACACGAGCCAGTGTGTACGATGATGAGCGAGTAAAAGCAAACAATCGCGTTGGTGCTGGTACCACTCGTCACCTGGACGTTGTGCGTGAAACCATTGCAAACCATATGGGGTCAGAGCCAGATTTGCCTGAGTGGGCAGAGCTTTCCAACGATACAATCCCTGTGGAGCTTGGTAAATACTTCGCCGGAGAATACGACTCCGCCAAAGAGGTGATGGATATCATTGCCACAAAGGTTGACGACATTGTTGAGGGATAGACAACTGCGTAGCTGGCAGCCCTAGCCGGCTTGCAGCACAAGTAGACCGGCACAGCTTTCATTGGCTGTGTCGGTTCAGCCAGGAATCGCCGTGACAACTTCCATCCTCATACCTACCGTTAATGCTTTTATTCATTCACCAAATGTTTAACCCACTTGACAGGGGCATGTAGCGATGACCGACGCCTTAGTCATTGGCCTGGATAGCTCAACGCAAAGCACCAAGGCTGTCGCGTGGAATCGTGCAGGCGAAGCCATAGCTGAAGGTCGTGCCGACATACCTATGTCCAATCCACAGCTGGACTACTACGAACAGAATCCTGATGACTGGTGGCAGGCAGCGGTACAGGCTTTGTCCGAGTGTGCGGCGCAGGTAGACAGCACCCTTGTCAAGGCAATAGCAATTTCCAATCAACGCGAAACACTGGCTTTCCTTGACGCAGATGACAACTGCACACGGCCGGCTATCCTGTGGCTTGATGATCGTTGCAGAGAGCAAGTTAGAACATTTGCCGAGAAGTTCGGTGCCGATCGTATCCATCAATTGACAGGCCGACGGCCGGACACAACCTCTTGCCTCTACACATTTGCCTGGCTGAAGGAACAACAGCCAGAGATCTATGCGAGGACTGTCAAGTTTGTCGATGTACAAAGCTATCTAGTTCGTTACCTGTGTGGCTGCAGCTATCGCACAGGTTGGATCAGTGCGGACCCCATGGGCATACTGGACATGGAAAAACGGGCATGGTCTACCGAGCTGCTGGACGAACTACAACTGGATGCCTCACGTTTACCGGATATACACCCACCAGGTACACAACTGGGCTCACTGACCACTGATGTCGCCGCATTGGTTGGCTTACCCGGGAACACGCCAGTGTTTGCAGCTGGAGGCGATGGTCAGTGCGCAGGCCTGGGCGTCAATTGCACCATTCCTGATCGCGCATACATCAACCTTGGCACCGCAGTGGTATCCGGTATGTGGAGCGAAACGTATCAGTACAACAACGCCTGGCGAACCGAACTGGCGGCACACGGTGAAGGCTACATTATGGAAAACTGCCTGCGCTCCGGTGCTTTTCTGATTAACTGGTTTGTGGATCAATTCGTGGCACATGGCAAGGCAACACAGAACGATTTCGATCAGCTGGAAGCCGCCGCCGCAGCACTTCCCATCGGCGCTGAAGGGCTTCTTGTGCAACCCTACTTTGCAGGCTCCATGGATCCGCATTGGGATGCTTCGGCACGTGGCATCATCCTTGGCCTTGCAGCCAGCCATACCCCCGCGCATATCTACAGGGCCTTACTCGAAGGCATCACACTGGATCAGGCCATGCGCTCGCAGGACATGCAAACAGCAGCCAATCAATCGCTCAGCCATCTGGTCGCTATTGGTGGCGGGGCTAACAGTCGCCTGTGGACGCAAATGCTAGCTGACGCTCTAGGTAAACCCGTTCATATCAGTACGACTATTGAGGCCTCTGCACTAGGGGCCGGCATGATCGCAGCATTTGGCGCAGGCTGGTATGACACTATTACGGCGGCAGCAAGCGGTATGGCCGGCAAGACAAGCGTGATAGAACCTGATCTGGAACGACACCAGCGCTATCAGAAACTCCTGACGATCTATCGCAAGATCTATCATTCCACACGAGACATTAACCACCAGCTTATGGCTTTTTCAGACGAACAACAAACTCAGACAATCCAATGAGCGACTACAGCGGTGTACTGGCAGAGCTTGTGGCTGGAACGTGGAAAGAACCTGGCAGCGGTAAGCAATACGACATAGGTATTCAGGACATCGTCATCCGAGACACTCTGGATGGCGCAGAAGCTGAGCTGATCAACAAGCTACACGCTGGCAAGTCAATCACAATCGTTTCAGACGAGTACACGCATGGCGCCCTTGGTGAACGCGTCTTCAAAGCGCTGAAGAACGATGGCTTCGATGTCGATGAATATGTGTGGAAAAAACCCTCGTGTTCCGAGGAAGGTGTCGCTCATATTCGAGAAACCACCGGGCGATGCGATGTTCGCATTGCGGTAGGCTCGGGTACTGTCTCGGACACCGTCAAGTACGCAAGCTTTCTGGACGACAAACCGTATTCCGTGTTCGCAACATCCCCAATGAACGCCTACACCACGGCGACTGCATCTGTCTCTTATGGGGGTTTCAAGCGATCGATTACCTGCAAAGGTGCACAAGGCATCTACTTTGATCTATCGGTGCTATCGAAATGCCCTCCCCGCTTGATCTCTGCAGCATTCGCCGATGTCATTTGTCGCACCACCAGCCAGGTTGACTGGCTGCTGTCACATTTGCTGTTCGATACGGCCTACAACGATACGCCCTACACGCTGCTGGCCTACGATGAGCCTGACATGATAGCCAATGCGCACGACATGCTTAGCGGCAACGTGGATGCTCTGGGAATGCTTACCAGAATCTCAGCGATCATGGGGCTTGGCACCCGCTTTACCAGCACAACCCACAGCGGCAGCATGGCGGAACACATGATCTCGCATTACATCGATATGTTTGCAGGCGACAAACACCCGCGAACCTCACACGGTGAGCAGGTGGGTGTTGGCACTATCACCATGTCCCAACTCCACAACCAGATACTGAACAGCAGCGCACCGCCTGTCCTTTTACCCACAAAAATCCCTGAGGCATGGATTCGTGAGACCTTCCATACCGACATGGCGAACAATATGATGGAACAGACTCGCCTCAAAGCGCTGGATGCACAACAATGCGATGCGCTCAATCAACGTCTGGAGTCCGAATGGGATACCTTGCGCCAACCATTGCTCAAGTGCATGCTGCCATACGATACGCTTCATGGAGCCATGGTAGCGGCTGGCTGTCAAACCACGGCCAGCGATCTGAAACTTGATGTGGAGTTTTATCGCACGGCCGTAAAAGGCGCTCGTTTTATTCGCGATCGGTACAGCATGCTGGACATGGTGGATGACAGTACAGGGCTGGATACCTTTGTTCAGAATATGCCGGTATGAAGGCGTTATGAAACCACTCACTCATCTGGTTTGTCTCGGATCATGTCTCATGTCTCATGTCTCATGTCTCATGTCTCATGTCTCATGTCTCATGTCTCATGCGTCATGCGTCATGCGTCATGCGTCATGCGTCATGCGTCATGCGTCATGCGTCATGC
>CAYGSW010000214.1:0-9989 GCA_964352535.1 uncultured Granulosicoccaceae bacterium
CATCCCGGTCCGTCAAGGCGGCATTAAGCTCTTCGCTCATGAGACGCTCACTAGTCAGGTCAAACAGGTAGCCACTCCAGACACGCGCACCGTCGGGCTCCTCGCGGCAAGTTGCATCTGACAGGATCCAGCCCTTTTCGCCGTTCGGGTAATTGAATCGAAACGATTCGCGAAAATGCTCACCGGTTGAAAGGCAATGGCTTAGCCGTGCCAAAACGGCATCTTTATCCTCTTCGTCAATGTGATCGAAAAATTCCATTTGGCGACCGGTGTCATCATCGTCCGGTACACGCGCCATATAACGAGTGACCTTGCTGGAAAACTCCATGACGGGAGCTTGCTTTGCGTATTGTCTGATCTGAAATACACCAGTCTGCAAACGATCTGTCATATCGATAAGGCGTTGCTCTGCTGCCAGACGCTTTTTGTTCTCCTTTGAAATGCGTCGATTCCAGTACAATAAGCCAAGTAGAAACAACGTCAGCACTGCAACAGCAGGTACAAGCACCTTGAGCACGTTGCGCAATTGCCTCTCAGGTTCAAAGTCCACTGCCACCCAACGTCTTATCACTCGCTCCACAAACTCAGGATCCAGTCGCTCCAGAGTTTTATTTAGGATGGGTATCAGCATCTCGTCTCGGGGCTGAACTGCAAAGGCAAAAGCCCCAGGGTTCTCGGACACCTCACCCAACACTTGCAACTGCCCGGGATAGTGTTGCGTAAGACTTCGGTTGACATAGAGTTTGGTTTCAATGGTGGCATCAGCGTCCTTTTTGGCTACTGCAGCCATTGACTCAGTCGCCGTATCAGTAAAAACGATATCTATCAAGGGGTACTGATCTTGAATCAGGGGAACGAGAGGGTGTTTCTTGCGCAGTGCCAGCGACTTGCCTTGCAAGCTGCTCAAGTCCCAGAATCTTGCTGAGTCGGTGCGCCCAACGACAAGCCATGGCATGATTAAATAGGGTTCGGAGAACAGCAAGGATTGTTTGCGTTGCTCAGTAATGGCAAAGTAAGGTGTCACATCCAGAGAGCCTTCAGCCAATGCCTCAAGCATCAGTTCCACCGTTGCATAAGGTTTTAATTCAATGGGCAGGCCTAACTGATACGACACATAGGCTGTGAACTCGGATGCAACACCGACATGGTGCCCGTTGCTATCAATGTCATTGAGCAATGGCATGCCGTCGATTGTGCCAACACGAAGTGTCCTGAGCCTGGACAAGTAATCCACTTCATCACCGCTAAGGCTTAGTGGTGGAGCTGAGTCGGTAATCTTGTCTTCTTGTGTCTCCGTTAACAATGGGTTGATGAAATTGCGCGTGTTGTGTGAGTAACGGTCAAATAACCTGGTGACAGTGGGCCAGTCTGATCTGACGGCTATGTGATTCCATCCCGTGGAATAGAACACGCGTTGTTTTATCTCAAGATCGGTAGTTAATGCCGAGCCATTGTTGAAAAACACTTCGGTCAGCGAACCATAGTAGTAGTCAGATTCTCCATTCGAGATTAGCGTCAATGCCTGTGTTGTCGAGTCTGTCACCACGGATGCTGCCTGAGGAAACTGGCTGTTCAGATACAGCTCTGCGGCTGAGCCGCTAACAACGGCTACGCGCACACCGTTAAGGTGCGGATTACGCTCAAAATCAGTATCTGATTTCCTTCCAATTACACCGGTTGGGTTGGGCGTTATGCCGGAGGTGAATTCCAGAAACTGCTGGCGTCTGTCTGTAATACCTGCCATTGGCGTAATATCAGCTTCACGGGACTCAAGAGCATCAAACACTTCTTGCATGGAAGGATAAACGTGGTATTCCAGCCTGAATCCGTTAGCGCTAGCCACTGCTTGCAGAAAACGGATGGCATACCCTGAAATAACACCGTCCTCAATGGCCTGATAAGGCAAGGCCGATGTGGCAGATACAGCTACTTTCAGCGTGGGGTGCCTCAAGACAAAGTCTTGCTCTTGTGGCGAAAGCCTGTCCCGATCAAGCTGTAAAGAGTCAGCAAGGTCAGCAGCTTGCACACGCAGCGGCACACTGGCTTGCTGGGCCAGGACTACTGGCAGACTGAGCGAGAGCAGTATCAAGATTCGGGTTGGCCACATGTAGGCTACCCACATGAAAATGTGTCTGGCGATTGGTCGACATGCACAGCGCTGGGATCGAAAAGGCATGTGTTTTCAAAGTAGAATTAATGACGCAAGCGAAACATACCGGTCACTACTTTAATTGTACGTGCGGTGCGAAGTTTATGTGCCTTAGCAGGATCCTGCTGGTTACGCGCTGTCGATCTGACGACTTGCATAGTCAGGCACATTGCCACCGATCATTCTTGTCACACTGGTTGCCGCCTCTCTTATTCTAGCGCCGAACAATGGCAGGGTACTGTCGGAGAAACGCACCGTAGGGCCAGAAATGGAAATCCCGGCGATAGCATCGCCCCGATGATCATGAATTGCTGCGGCAACACAGCGCATACCCAGGTGGCGCTCTTCATCATCAAACGCCCAGCCTCTGAGATAGGTTTTCTGCAGGTCTGCAAACAGCGCTTTTGGCGTGGTCAGTGTTTTAGCGGTGAATTGTTGCAACCCTGTTTTAAGCAGAATATCTTCGACCTGGGCTTGTGGATACTCGGACAACAATGCTTTGCCGATTCCGGATGAATGGGCAGGACTGCGAGTGCCCGGCAAATGAAAAGCGCGAATGGGGTGCGCGGTTTCCACCTGGGTGAGGAAGGTCACCTGGCCGCCGTCCGAGAGTATCGCAAGGTTTGCAGTCTCGCCTGTGTCCACCATCAACTGACGCATGACTGTTCTTGAAGCCTCCGTAAGGTTGGCCCGGTTAAAGTAGCTGTTGCCTACGGAGAAGGCTTCTATGCCTACTGCCCATTCTTGAGTAGCATCGTCAAACGAGACGAACTCCAGTTTTTGCAGCGTCACCAGCATTCTGTAGGCGGTTGATGCCGGGAGGCCCACTTGCAGGGAAAGGTCTGAAAGTGATGCGCTACCGCTTCTACTTAGAAGTTGTAACAGGTGGAGTCCGCGCTCAAGCGCTTGAACGGTACCGGTGCTCTCTTTGCGCTCCTCGGGCTGCAGACGTGGTCTGCCGCGTCGCCGCTTGGCAGTTTGCGGCTTGTCGTCGTGGGCATTCATGATGTTAGCTTCGTGCCAGCTGGATGTACCCGTAGATTGTAACGTAATTAATTTATGAAAATCTATTTTAAAATAATTTGTAAATATATAAATAATAATAAAAACAATAATATAGATATTTATTGTAAATAATAAAAAATATTTTTGAAAAAATTGACATATTCATCGAACTCCCTAATACTTAACTCACGTTATTGCAGAGAGAAAGCCATGAGCGATCCACACGGTCAAAACCCTGTTTTCATTCCAGGTCCAACCAACATTCCCGACGCACTGCGCGCAGCCATGAATGTCCAGACTCTGGATCACAGAGCCCCTGACTTCGGCAGAGATGTACTGATGCCACTGCTCAGCGATCTGAAGAAGGTGTTCAAAAGCACGCAAGGCACCGTGATTACTTTTCCTGCCAGTGGTACCGGAGGGTGGGAAGCGGCTGTTACTAACACTCTGTCACCCGGTGATACGGTCCTGGTGGGGCGTTATGGCATGTTTTCACACCGCTGGATTGATCTGTGCCAACGACACAAACTCAACGTGCAGATTATCGAGTGTGAGTGGGGTGCAGGCGCACCCGCTGACGAATTTGCGAAGGCGCTTGCGGCTGATACGCAGCACACCATCAAAGCGGTGCTAGTTACTCACAATGAGACCGCTACTGGTGTAAAGAGTGACATCGGCGCAGTTAGGACGGCCATGGACAGTGCCTCCCATCCAGCGATGCTCATGGTTGACTGTGTAAGTTCTCTGGCCAGCATGGATTTCCGAATGGACGAGTGGGGTGTCGATGTTGCAGTATCGGGATCGCAAAAGGGTTTCATGCTGATGACAGGCATGGCCATTCTTTGTGTTAGTGATAAGGCTATCGAGGCCATGGAATCTGCGCAATGCCCGCGTTGTTTCTTCGATTTCCGCGATATGCTGCAAACTAATTCGAAAGGTAATTACCCGTATACGCCCGCTCTGCAGATCCTTAAGGGATTGCACGCCAGTGTTAGGTTGCTACTCGATGAAGGTCTGGAAGAGGTGTACACGCGACACCATCGGATAGCCGAAGGAGTGCGGGCAGCTATCAGCGCCTGGGGCTTGTCCCTGTGTGCCAAAAGCCCCGATCTTTATTCGGACACCGTCAGTGCCATCTACGTGCCGGAAGGTTTTGACAGCAATGTACTTACAGACCACGCTTACAACGCCTATGGTGTATCGTTCGGCATCGGCCTTGGTGAAATGAACACCCGAGCATTCCGCATCGGGCATCTAGGCTCGCTAACCGATGTCATGGCGCTGTCTGGAATCGCTACTATCGAAATGGCCATGAAAGATCTGGACTACCCCATAGAGTTGGGTCAAGGTGTCGCTGCAGCACAAGAGTACTTCCGGCACACCATAGAACAAGTCAAACACCAGGCCGCCTGATAAACAGTCACGAGAACAGTAGTCATGAATCAGATGATCAAGGATTCGGATGTTGCGGTGCCATCAATTGATGATGTCAGAGCAGCACATGAGCGCATCAAACCGTACATCCACGAAACACCGATACTTACGTCCAGCTACCTGAATGAGTTGACAGGTGCTGAGCTGTACTTCAAGTGTGAAAATTTTCAGAAAGCGGGCGCATTCAAGGTGCGTGGCGCATCCAATGCAGTTTTTGGTCTGACCGATGCTGTGGCCGCCAAAGGGGTTGCCACGCATTCATCGGGCAATCATGCCCTGTCACTCAGCTATGCAGCCGGACGTCGAGGGATTCCCTGTACCGTGGTCATGCCACGAACTGCACCGCAAGCAAAAAAGGATGCAGTGAAGGGGTATGGTGGCGTTATTGTTGAATGTGAGCCATCTACCAGTAGTCGCGAAGAGACCTTTGCCAAGGTGGTAGAACAATCCGGTGCAGAATTTGTTCATCCTTACAACGATATACGAGTCATTACTGGACAGGCCACCTGCTCATTGGAATTCAACCAGCAAGTGCCAGGTCTGGACGCGATGGTAGCCCCCATCGGCGGCGGTGGCATGATCTCGGGAACTTGTCTCACTCTCAGCAACCTGGCCCCGAACATTGAAATTTATGCGGCTGAACCCGAACAGGCAGATGATGCGTACAGAAGCTTTAAGGCTGGGCACATCATTGCCGACGACTCACCCGTTACCGTTGCTGACGGGCTCAAGGTGCCGTTGAAAGAAAACACCTGGCACTTCGTCAGTCATCATGTACGTGATATCCAGACAGCGTCAGAGCAGGAGATTATCGATGCGATGAAACTCACCTGGCAACGTATGAAGATTGTCATAGAGCCCAGTTGTGCTGTGCCCCTTGCGGTCATACTCAAGAACCCGGATGTATACCGAGGCAGACGCGTCGGTGTCATCATCACCGGAGGCAACGTCGATATGGATTCGTTGCCTTGGATTACTTCTAACTAGGACTAGTCAGCTATGAATAAAGCAGTAAACTTTGATGAGCTCGAAGTCGGATTTGACGTACCTGCAAAGGTAGGTATGGACGAGGCTGACATTCAGACGCCATGCCTGGTTGTTGATCTAGATGCGCTGGAGAGCAACATCAAGAAAATGGGCGATTACGCAAAAGCCAACGGCATCAGGCACCGCGTGCACGGCAAGATGCACAAGTCGGTTGATGTTGCCAAGTTGCAGGAAACGCTGGGTGGCTCGTGCGGCGTATGCTGCCAGAAGGTCAGTGAAGCGGAAGTCTTTGCCCGCGGCGGTATCAAGGATGTCATGGTCAGCAATCAGGTGCGTGATCCTGCCAAGATAGACCGTCTTGCGCGCATCCCTTTGCTCGGCGCTCGCACCATTTGCTGCGTCGATGATATTGACAACGTCGCTGACCTTTCAGCCGCTGCCATGAAACACGGTACGCAGATTGAGTGCATCGTGGAAATAGACTGTGGTGCGGGACGATGTGGTGTCACGACAACACCCGAAGTGGTTGCCATCGCTCAGGCCATCGCCGCAGCTGATGGTCTCAAGTTCGCAGGTCTTCAGGCATATCAGGGTGCCATGCAACACATGGACAACTACGAAGACCGAAAGGCCAAGGTTGATATTGCAGTAGCCATGGTCGCGGATGCCATGGAAGGTCTGAAGGCTGTTGGCCTGGAGTGTGACATCGTTGGTGGCGGTGGCACTGGTTCCTACTATTTTGAAGGGACATCCGGTGTTTATAACGAGCTGCAGTGCGGCTCCTATGCATTCATGGATGCAGACTACGGTCGCATCCTGGACAAGGAAGGCAAGCGCATAGATCAAGGCGAGTGGCAGAATGCACTGTTCATTCTCACCAGTGTCATGAGCCATGCCAAAGCTGACAAAGCCATCTGCGATGCCGGGCTCAAGGCCCAGTCAGTCGACAGCGGTCTACCGTTCATCTTCGGCCGTGACGATGTTGAATATGTGAAGTGCTCTGACGAGCACGGAGTTATTGCCGACCCCAAGGGTGTATTGAAGGTTAACGACAAGCTTAAGCTGGTGCCAGGTCATTGCGACCCTACGTGTAACGTGCATGATTTCTATGTGGGTGTACGCAACGGCAAGGTAGAAACCGTTTGGCCCGTTTCTGCACGCGGCCGCTGTTTCTAGCAGTTGTCAGAGCCATGAGCAAGCTTGATGCTTATTGTTTATGCAGGCACTGATCCCAACGATTCAGTGCCTGCATCCTATCCATCCAGCCTAATTTTAAGGAATTTTTGTATGTACATTGTGACTGAGAAAATGTGTCAGGACGTTATAGGGCGCGATGATGCATTCACCGCTATCGAAGCGGTTTTTGGCGCTATGGCCCGCAAGGATGCATACAACTTTCCCGTCATACGTGAAGCCATTGGCCACGCTGATGCTCTTTATGGATTCAAGTCCGGCTTTGATAAAGCAGGCCTGACACTGGGTCTTAAATCCGGCGGCTATTGGCCTGGCAACATGGACAAGGGCCTGACTAATCATCAGTCAACCGTCTTCCTGTTCGATCCGGACACGGGTCAACTGCAGGCGCTTGTCGGCGGCAACTACCTCACCGCCATAAGAACTGCAGCCGCCAGCGCTGTATCCATCGCACATTTATCGCGCAAGAATTCGAAGGTTCTGGGTATGGTGGGAGCAGGACATCAGGCTGGATTTCAAATCCGTGCTGCTGCTGAACAACGAGATTTCGACAAAGTCGTGGCCTGGAACTACCATCCGGAAATGCTGGATTCGCTGGGCAAGATTGCCAGTGAGGTAGGACTGCCGTTCGAATCAGTAGAGCGCGAACAACTTGGAGCGCAGGCAGATGTCATCATCTCGATTACATCAGCTCATGATGCGCTCTTAATGAAAGACTGGGTAAAGCCAGGCACGCACATCGCTTGCATGGGAACAGATACTGTTGGCAAGCAGGAAATGGATCCACAGCTGATTGCCAGCGCGACGGTGTTTACCGATGAGATTGCTCAGTCAATCACCCTTGGTGAGACGCAGCATGCCGTAAAGGCAGGATTACTCAGCGAGGAACAAATTACCTCTATCGGCCACGTCATCAACGGCACTCATCCCGGACGTACGTCTGATGATGAGATTACATTATTCGATGGCACTGGCGTTGGCCTGCAGGATCTGGCTGTTGCTGCTGCCGCCACCCGCCTTGCAGCTGAAAAGGGCATTGCCCAGGAAGTGACGCTATAAAGTGAGTAGATAGATACATGCACAATTTCTACTCAGATACACAAACACGCCCGTCTCGCGCTATGCGGGAATCCATGCTCGATGCTCCTGTAGGTGATGAGCGTCACGATGATTGTCCGACAACGCGTGCGCTGAATACACGAGTGGCGGAGATGTTCGGGATGGAGGCAGCTGTGTTCATGCCTTCAGGCACCATGTGCAACGAAATCGCGATAGCCGTTCATTGTTCACCCGGCGATGAAGTAATCTGCGCGCGCGAAAGCCATGTGATCTTCGCTGAAAGCGGCGGGCCTGCTGCTTTGTCTGGCGTCATGATCAATCCCATTGATGGGCAGCGCGGTATGATGACGCCTGATGAAGTTGCATCAAGCATCCGCCCAAACTCAAGCTTTGCACCGCGCAGTCGGCTGGTGATAACCGAGCAAACAGCTAATCTGGCTGGCGGTGCTGTATGGCCGGTTGAACAACTCAATGCTGTGGCTTTACTTGCTCGAGAGGCTGGCCTTGCAGTTCATCTTGATGGCGCACGTATCTTGAACGCCGTCATGGCAACTGGCATTAGCGCAGCTGACTATGCTAGATACCATGACAGCGCCTGGATAGCTTTCACCAAAGGTCTGGGTTGCCCGGTAGGTGCTGTTTTGGCAGGCAGTCAGGAGTTCATCAACCGCGCGTGGTTATTCAAACGGCGTTGGGGTGGTGCCATGCGCCAGACAGGCGTGCTGGCCGCCATGTGTCTTTATGCACTGGACAATAATGTACAACGGCTGAAAAACGATCACGCTATGGCCAAGAACATAGCTGATCAATTACAAGGCTTATCATCCATCAGCGAAGTCCTGCCAGTGGAAACGAATATCGTCATGCTCAAACTTGCCGACCACATGCCCGACGCCAGAACCTGCGCTGGCAGCCTGAAGGCCGCTGGCGTGCAAGTCACCCCAGTAGGCAAAGATAGAATACGCATCGTCACGCATTTGGATGTCGCAAAAGATGGCGTTGATGCGCTGATTACCGCGATGCGAAGTTTGTAGGTTTGTAGGTTTGTAGGTTTGTAGGTTTGTAAAGGTTCCGGTTTAAGTACAGTGATAGCTCACCACAAAGATAAGCTCACAAATACTGATAAAGCCTAGTGCAAGGTAGAGCTGACCTATCCATCCGAAACCTTCAGACTTGGATATTGCAAGAACACCTACATCCTCATCTGCCAGCCTCGCAATGGTACCCCACCTGTGCGAATTAGCTTTCGACTAATCCGCCCGCGATCGCCATCAATCGAATGCGGTTATCTCGCGTACGGTAAATACTCACTTTTAGAAGTAGTAAGGATCCGTAAGATAGATTCTACATCTGATAGCGCAGCCTCTCTTAATTCCATAAGTGCCCCTTGTGTTCTTTCGATCGAACCTCAATGCAAAACGTCAATGCTAAATGAATAGTATTGAACCAATTCAGCACTGAGTGACCCGCTTATCTAATGTTTTTCCGAAATGCCCAGTGAATAACGCGTTCAATCTGGTGTTTCTCATGATACGAGAAATTTCTGCATCAACAGGGCAGTAATTGTTGCATCCTCCTGCAACTTAAGTCATACCACCCTTTCGGAGGCCTTTCGGAGGTCAATATACCAAGGTAACTGCTATTTCCCTCAGCTGAAATCTACTATTGTGCAATCTAACACCATGAGTACAATACCGCTCAAATCTATAGGGCTGAGTTTTTAGTGCTGCGTTTTATGACAGTGGTTTTTTATGACGCTGAGTTCTATCGCACGGAGTATTGTGACACTGAGTTCTATCGCATCGAGTTTTATGGCGTTGAATTCAGTACCGCCAAGCTCTTTAAGGCAGAATTGAATACCGGTTTATTCTATAAAGCAAAAGCAGAATTCGATGCAGTTGAATTCTAAAATGCTAAATCGTAAGAGAATGGGCCATATACTGCTAGAGCTTCTGAGATCCCACTCTGAAAATGGTTACTCATCAACGTTTCTTCACTGAAATCGGCGAGTGTTTGCGATGTGTTCAGCCCACTCCACACGTGTGGAGTGTTTGGGCTTGATTGGTTTATCTTTGTTTGTTTGTTTGTTTGTTTGTTTGTTTGTTTGTTTGTTTGCGCTACGGCTTGCATCCGGATTAGTGTAAGCACTTGTACTGGCAGC
>CAYGSW010000215.1:0-9839 GCA_964352535.1 uncultured Granulosicoccaceae bacterium
ACGCACTGTTCGCGGCTCAGACGGCGCATTCCACGCCCCTCGGCGCCCATGATCAAGGCCACATGTCCCGTGAGGTCGATCTGGAAGAGGCTGGACTCTGCCTCCCCTGCAGCGCCATAAACCCAAACACCCAATGCCTGCAGCTCAGTGATGGCTCTTTGCAGATTAGTAACCTGAAAAAGGGGAATTGATTCTGCCGCTCCACAGGCTACTTTCCTCACCACAGGAGTCAATCCGACACTGTTATTGGCAGGTACGACGACAGCATCGACTCCCGTAGCATCCGCCGAACGTAAGCATGCCCCGAGATTATGTGGATCCTGCACTTCGTCCAATACGAGAATCAGCAGCGCTTGCGTGCGAGGTTTATCAAGCGCTGCCTTGATAAAACCCGAAAGATCCTCCCGCACGCCTTGAGACATCGTCCGAAGCACAGCTACAACGCCCTGATGCTGTAGATCTGGTACCAGCTCGTTAAGCAACGAGCGGTTCACTTCTTCGGACTCGATGGCATGCTTTTTTGCAAGCTGCCGTAAATCACGAAGACGTGTGTCGCGTCGGCCTTTTTGAACCAACAGCTTTTCAATCTCACTGGCCGAAGATTTCAGCGCTGCCTTGACGCTGTGCAAACCCCCAATGTGCTCACGGGCGCTCACCAGCTCACCATCGATGTATTCCCAATATGACAACATCAGACGTTGCGCCAGTGAAGAGCGCGTGGATTGTTTTCCCGCTCTCGTTTGAAGCCGCCCAACGTAAAAACAGCATGGGCAGCATCAGTTCTTCTTACCACTGACTTTTCTGGCGCTAGCTTTATTACTACTGGACTTTTTGCTACTGGACTTCTTGCTACTGATCTTTTTGTTACTGATCTTCTTGCTAACAACTTTAGCTGTTTGCACTCTGTTACTTGTGGCCAGGCGCACAGGTGCCTTTTTTGCCACCACCTTCTTTGAGCTTACCTTGCCAGCACTTCTCTGCTTCTCACTTGAAGCCTTGCCATCAGACGTTGTTCTTGCTGTCTTTTTGCCTACGGTTTTTTTCCGAGACAAAGGCGCACGCGCAGATTCCTTGCCTCTGGCTTCCTTTGCAACCTTGCGCTGTGTACTTCCTCGCTGGCCAAGCGCTTTTTTACTGGCACGCTTAGCGCTTCCCTGAGTTTTGCCCTGCGCGTTGCTAGTGCCACTCTTCTTTGCGACAGCCTGCTGCTTAGTGCTCGATGTCTTTTTGCCGAGCGTCTTGCTGGTGACCTTCTTGCCTGCAACCTTATTGGCTGCACCCTTAGCAATTGCCGTTTTCCTGGTCACAACCTTCGCAGCATGAGTCTTTGCGCCTGCAGCCTTCTTACTGACTGTCTTCGTACCCGCAACCTGTCCACTAGATGATTTCTTGGCCATGGACTTCCTGCCCGTTGCAACCTGGCCACTCGCAACTTTCTTACCCGCCGCCTTCTTGCCCGTAGCAAGCTGTCCACTCGCTACTTTCGTAGCGGCAGCCTTCTTGCTCGCAGTCTTTCCATTCGCAGTCTTCTTGCTCATGGCTTTATCAATCGCAGCCTTTGCACTTGCAACCTTCTTGCTCGCCGTCTTCCTGGCTGCAACCCGGCCACTTGCAACCTGTTTGCTCGCTGTCTTTTTGCTCGTAGTTTTTTTGCCAACAGTTTTCTTGCTGGCAATCTTCTTACTGGCAACTTTTTTACTGTCATTCTTATTAGAGGTCGGCTTTCCACTGTCTGATTGTTTACTTGCAGCCTGTCTGGTCACAGACTTACCGGATGCCGCCTTTTCACTCACGGCACTCCTGTCAACCGACGTGTCAGCAGCCACTTTGCTGCCAGTCGCCTTTTTGGCTACCGTGCCTGCACTAGCGACGGTTGATCTGGCAGCACGTTCATCCGCGCTCCGGACAACATCACGGGTGTCTCCAGTCAGCGGCTTACCATCTTCTCCAACATCCATTTTTGGTGATCCTTGCGCGCTGTTCTGTCGCTCCAACTCTCGTTTGGCTGCAAACCTGTCTTTTCGCTTTTGATCACGACGCTGTTGTTTGAGCTTGCGCTTTTTCTGACGACGTTGTTCTACACTGGCAGCATCCTCTGTTTTATCCGCTTTACCTTTTTTCATCTCCCCAAGCGTTGGCACAGCAGCCGCTACAGCAGGCTGCGACTGACCACGACCTTTTTTGTTCCGCTTACTCTTGTGCTTGCGTGCGCCTTCAAACGCTGGCTTGCCAGTGCCGGATAGTTGCTCCGCCTCTTCAAAATCAATCTTACGATCTTCAAGATTTACGGCAGCCACCCGCACCCGAATAGGGTCACCCAAGCGATACTGTCGCCCTGTCCTCTCACCGATAAGGGCTTGTGCAGCTTGTTCGAACTTATAGAAATCCCGCGACAGATTGGTTACGTGGATTAGTCCCTCAGTATGAATTCCAACCAGTTCGACAAACAACCCAAAAGAGGTAACCGCTGAGATAACACCTTCAAACTCGGACCCGACATGGTCTTGCATGTATTCACATTTGAGCCACGACACCACATCACGTGAAGCATCTTCGGCACGTCGCTCAGCCATTGAACAACTTTCACCCAAAGCCAGCATCGCCGCTGGCGAATACTGGTACTCAGAAGGCTTGCCTCGTGCAATGGCAAACTTAAGTGCACGGTGCACAAGCAGATCCGGATAGCGCCTGATAGGCGATGTGAAGTGTGCATATTGATCTAACGCCAAACCAAAGTGACCTTCGTTCTTGGGCTGATACACGGCTTGTTGCATCGAGCGAAGCATCACTGTTTGTATGACACTTCTGTCCACTCTGTCTGCAATCGCCTCGGCAAGCTCAGCATAGTCAACCGCACTGGGCTGATCACCGCCTCCAAGACTCAATGATCGCAGTGACAAAAATGATCGCAGATCTTCAAGTCGATCTGCCTTGGGCCCAGCGTGCACACGATAAAGTGCGGGTATCTCTTTCTCTTCCAAAAACGCTGCTGCCTGGATATTCGCCAGTATCATGCACTCTTCGATGAGCTTGTGCGCATCGTTGCGCTGGATCGGCACGATCTCTTTTATCTTCTTGTTGTCGTCAAATACAATATGCGTCTCATTCGAATCAAATTCGATGGCGCCACGCTCGCGTCGCTTCGCGGCCAGCACTTTATACAGTTGATGCAACTGCTCAATCATGGGGACCAACGATGCATGCTTGTCGCGCAAGTCTGACTGCATATCGGTCAGCATTTCATGCACCTGATCGTACGTTAGCCGAGCATGGGACCGCAGAATGCCATTGTGGAAGCGGGTTTTCCTGACGTCGCCTTCGCTAGTCAATGTGAGCTCGCAGATCATGCACAGTCTGTCCACGTCTGGATTCAGAGAGCACAGACCGTTTGACAGGACTTCAGGCAACATGGGCACAACGCGACCTGGAAAATAAACGGATGTACCCCGATCTACAGCCTCTGCGTCCAGAGCGGAGTTGGGGGACACGTAGTGAGCAACGTCAGCGATAGCTACCAGTAAACGCCAACCGGACTCCAATGGCTCACACCAGACAGCATCGTCAAAGTCTCTGGCATCCGCTCCATCGATAGTGATCAGAGGCAACATGCGGACATCTTTGCGGCCTTTGGCAGATGACTCATCGACAGTGGTAGAGAATGATGCCGCCTGCTCCAGTACTTCTTCGGGCCATTCAACCGGAATACCGTGACTGTGCAACGCCACATCAATCTCCATTCCCGGGCGCAGGTGTTGACCAAGTACTTCCACAATCCTGCCAACTGGCTGATGTCGGCGAGTGGGTTGTTCGACTATTTCGGCAACCACCATGTCGCCATGCGCTGCATCACTGAGCTCACCCGGTGCCACCAAAAGGTCCTGGTGTATTCGTTTGTTGTCCGGCAGCACCACTGCCGTTCCTCGATCAATGGACAAGCGCCCAACCAACGATTTGTTGGCACGTTCAACCACATCAACAATCCGGCCTTCACGACGCCCGCGATGATCTATACCGGTGACACAGACAACAACGCGATCGCCGTGCAACACCTGTCGCATCTGTTTGCCATTCAGGTAGATGTCCTTCTCACTGTCTTCGACAACAACGAAGCCGAAGCCATCAGGATGAGCCGTTATGCGTCCGGCCAACAGATTGTCTGCGTCCACAGGCACCAGACCACGTCTGCGGTTCTGGATTAACTGACCGTCACGAATCATCGCTCCGACTCGACGCCGCAGGGCTTCCATGGCCACATCGTCGCCCATCAGTTCGAGTTTCTCTGCCAACGCTTCGAAATCAACGGGGCCAGGTTCTTCACGCAGCGAACTTAAAATGAACTCACGACTGGCAATTGGCTTTTCATACTTGGCCTTTTCCCGCTGACGATGCGGATCAATTCTGCCATCTTCCTGAGCGGTCTTTCGGGCACGTTTTTTCTGTGACTTCTCGTGACTCATGCGCATCTAAAGACTAATAAAGACTAATAAGATGCGGCAAGGGTACGTCAAACATGGCGATCAGGTGGTGTTTTGCCACAAATCATCGTAACTAGTGTTTGACACACGGAACACTCTTAGCTATATTTCGCGCTTCTCGACGTGCGGTCGAGAGACACTTCGATGCCGAGGTGGCGGAATTGGTAGACGCGCATGCTTCAGGTGCATGTATCTTAGGATGTGGAGGTTCAAGTCCTCTTCTCGGCACCACAACTTGTTCGAAGCTGTCAGTAAACGCGACAAGGCTCGCCATACATCCGGTATTTGTTGCCAGCAGAGTGTTTGAAACGCTACTTGGACTGTCTATCACTCGCGCCGTAGCGCGGACAATCCCGGAAACTCTCCGTTTTTATTCATACGGCCAGCGTATTACCACATTTTCATTACGTTCCGGGCCTGTTGATACTAGATGCACAGGCACTTCGGTCAGTGATTCCAGGCGTTTGATATAGGCCTGTGCTGCGGACGGCAGTTTGTCCATTTCCGTTGCGCCAGCAGTATTGGCCTGCCAGCCCGGCATGGTTTCGTAGATCGGAATGCAGCGCTCAAATTCATCTGCACCAATGGGCGGATGGTCAATCTGTTGACCATCAAGCTCGTAGGCTACACAGATGCTGATTGTTTCCAACGTGTCCATGACGTCCAGTTTAGTCAGGCAGATGCCAGTTACCCCATTGAGAATGGCGGCCCGTCGAACAGCAACGGCATCAAACCAGCCACAGCGTCGCTGGCGGCCGGTAGTAGCTCCGAACTCGTTACCCCGTTCGCCCAACTCCTTGCCTACATCATCAAACAACTCGGTTGGGAAAGGTCCTGCGCCGACCCGCGTTGTATAAGCCTTGGTGATACCCAGAACATAATCAATGGACCCGGGACCACATCCACTGCCACTGCATGCAGCTCCTGCGACCGTGTTACTTGAGGTCACAAACGGATACGTTCCGTGGTCGACATCCAGCAGTGTACCTTGGGCGCCTTCGAACATGATGCGATTGCCAGCTTTCCTGTTTGCGTCAATCATGCCCGGCACATCGTCAATCAGTGGCGCTAGCCTTTTTGCGTAGTCTCTGGCGATTTTCTTGATCGCCTCAGGATCCACTGGCTCAATGCCGTGGCCGACCAACGTACCGTTATGGTACGCACACGCTGCATCAATCTTCTCATCAAACCGATCGAGCGATAGAAGGTCCTGAACTCGCACCGCACGTCGCGCCACTTTGTCCTCATAGGCAGGACCGATACCACGGCCGGTGGTTCCGATAGCGTGTTTACCCGCTGCTTTTTCCCGTGCCTGATCAATTGCAATGTGATACGGCAGGATAAGAGGACAGGCGCCGCTGATACGCAAGCGTTGCTCGACTGGCACACCACGCGCTGTCAGCATGTCGATTTCCTTGAACAGAGCATCAGGCGATACCACCACTCCATTGCCGATAACGCACATGACGTTCTCTCGCAAAACACCACTAGGCACAAGATGAAGCACGGTTTTTTCATCACCGATAACAAGCGTGTGGCCAGCATTGTGGCCACCTTGAAAACGCACCACCAGAGAGGCCTGCTCAGTGAGTACATCGACAATCTTGCCTTTGCCCTCATCTCCCCATTGCGTGCCAAGCACGAGCACACTGTTTGTCATTCTGATGGATTCTCTGTTTTACTTAAAAAGGATCAGGACAGCGCTTCGACAGTCCAGCTGCCGTCTCGCAACACCAGCTGACGATCACAGTGGCTGGTGGTTGCGTGCAAGGCTGAGCCTGGCAGCGAGCACACAACGCGCTCACCACTGGATCGTAATGCGTACACTGTTTTCGCTGCGCCTGCGGCATCAGCACTGTCGACCCAAATCCCGTTAGCCGCTACCTGCAACGGTTCGTGGATGGGGCGATGCGCCATGGATAACTGTATGAGATCACCGCTGAATCCTGTGGCAGGTCTTGCCTGACCAAACGCTTCGCCAATGGCATCGTAGCGACCACCCCTCGCCAGTTCTGCACCAGATTCGTCGTACAGGGAAAACAGGATACCGGTGTGATAACTGAATCCGCGCAATTCAGCCAGATCTACATGAATGTTAATGGACGGATGAACAGCCTGCACTCGCGATACAACCGCCTGCAGATTATCCAGAGCAAGGTGCACCTTTTCGCCTGCTGCTGACAGACTTTGACGAGCCTGCGCAATAACGCCCTCACAATTACCTGTTAGCTGCATCAGCGCGTCGATATGAATGCCGAATGCTGACAAGGCAGGTGTGCTTTTCTGAGCGTGCAACAATTGCATGACTTCCGGACGGGAGCCACGCAACAATGCGCTGAACAATTGCTTTTCGATATCTGCCGGTAAGCCTGCGTGTTCGATCAATGCCCGATAAACGCCAACGTGTCCGACGTCAAGTAGCACATCGCTTGATTCAAGCCCTGCTCGTAAGACATTATCCAGCATGAGCTGAATGATCTCCGCGTCGCTTTCAGGTCCCGAATGCCCAAACAACTCAGCACCGAACTGCAGAGGTGTACGACTGCTGCCAGCACCATCAGTCCGTGTACGCAACACGCTGCCGGTATAGAAAAATCGGTTTGGCAAATCGCGGCGCAAGGCATGCGCGTCCATTCTGGCAACCTGTGGTGTCATATCGGCGCGTACGCCCATCGATCTACCATTGTGCTGATCGATTATCTTGAAGGTCTGCAGATTAAGCGTCTCACCGGTGCCGGTCAACAGACTGTCCAGATACTCAATCATCGGCGGCATGACAAGCTCGTAGCCCCACCGGTATGCGTTGTCCATGATCTGCCTGCGCAGAGTCTCGACACGCCAGGCATCTTCGGGCAGTAGCTCATTGACACCGTCAGGCAGTTGCCAGCGGTTTGCGCTCAAGTCGTTCACAGGGATTCTAGCGGTTTAACGCACGATGGCGAGTAAGATGACACCGGCAATCATACTCGACAACCCGGCGATGCGCAGCTGCGCATCAGACAAGTCGAGCATTGCGCGGACTGCTTTCTTGTAGCCTGCGGGATTCAAGAACGGCAGCACACCCTCAAGCACTAATACAAGACAGACAGCAGTCAGGATTTCAACCCACATGACGACACCAGCAAAGAGACGACAAAGCCGCCGAGTACTGCAGGCAATAGCGATGCGTTACAAAAAGAAAAGGGGCTCGTTGGCACAGTGGTAATGCACCAGTGCATTGGAACGCCCATAGCAAAAGAGCTGTAAGGAAATTCACGCTATCCGAGAATAACGATCCAAGCCGAAGGCGGCCCCGCGAGAGTGTGAGATTTTGAGTCAGATTTTCGTTTCAATTGAGGTGAACAGTTGCTCTATTCGCCATTGTTACGCGGAAAGCTGGCTGAAGGCAGCCCCGCCAAAAAATCGCGCTCTGGGGGGGCAGCCTTCGGCTCGATCTACTTATTCTCGGACAGCCTCGTAGTGGTTAACCAATCCAGCGAGAGTGCCCGTCAGCGGCACTCACCAGCCGTTTGGGCGGCTATCAGGGCTTAGGCGCACCTGCTGCGCCATTGAAGTACCGGAAGAACTCAGAGTCCGGATCCAGTAGCAAAACATCACCGCCGCCACTGAAAGCGGACCGATAGGCACTCAAGCTACGGTACAGGCTGTAGAACTCAGGATCCTGTGTGTATGCTTCGGCGTAAATGCGTGCCGATTCAGCATCCCCCTTACCCCGTGTCTGCTCAGCTGTGGCATAAGCTCTGGCGAGGAGTTCCTCTCGAGCACGGTCAGCTGTCGCCCGGATGATTTTCGCCTGCTCTTCACCCTCTGAGCGTATCCCGCGAGCAATCTGTTCACGGTCCTTTTCCATCCTCTGATAGACCGACTCTCTAACATCCTCCGGCAGTTCTACCTTTTTTATCCTGACGTCAATGATATCAATGCCAAGACTTGCAGCCTGCAAGTTCACTGATGCCTGAATCTCCTGTCTCAAAGTGGATCGGCCAGAAGCAATGACTTCCTGAATTGTTCGACGACCAAAAGCGTCCTTGACGCCTTCACGCACAAATTGTGTGAGTCGACTGTTGGCACGCGACTCTATACCGCCCAGGCGAGTGTAATAAGCCTCGGAATCGTTGATTCGCCACTTGACGAAGGAATCAACCATGACGTTCTTCTTTTCGCTGGTCAGGACTCGCTCTGGTTGAACGTCTAGAGTAAGGATGCGCTTGTCAAACTTGTATACCTGCTCAAGCAGCGGAAGCTTGAAATGCAGGCCTGGCTCGTAATCAGCTTCTGTGATCTCACCAAGAAAGAGTTTGATCGCCCTTTCTCTCTCGTCAACAGTGAAGATCATCGTGCTGCCAAGAAGCAACAGCAGTGCTGCGCCAATCAACACCAATGGGTTTGCCAGCTTGTTCATCGGATGGTTCCTCTGTCGCGTGAGCGAAGGTCATCGCGAGTCGGCAGATTCAATTCTCCGGGCAAGTCCGAGAATCGTGGTGAATCATTGCTGTCGCTGTTCAACGGTGAGTCGCCGCTCATCATCCCGCCGCGACTTGTGCGGTTCTGGTTAACCAGCTGGTCAATCGGCAAATACATGAGACTGTTCCCTCCTTCGTTGTCCACCATCACCTTGCTTGTGTTACTCATGACGGTTTCCATCGCTTCCAGATAAAGACGCTCGCGAGTAACCTCAGGCGCTTTTTTGTACTCAGCAAGCAGTGACAGGAATCGCTCTGATTCACCCAGTGCGGCCTGCTCAACGCGGGTCTTGTAAGCCTCTGACTCTTCCAGGGCTCGTTGGGCATCACCACGTGCGCGAGGAAGGACCTGGTTGCTGTAGGCACGGGCCTCATTGATGGTGCGCTCCTTGTCCTCTCGAGCCTTGATAGCATCGGAGAAGGCAGCCTGCACCTGATCAGGTGGCTGAGCGCGCTCCAAGTTAACCGCTGTGATGAAAATTCCGGTGCCATAATTATCAAGCACCTCTTGCAAGCTGCCTGCCGTGGTATTCCAGACTTCATCACGTCCGGTTGTCAGAACCGATTCAAGCACTGTGGCACCGATCACTTCACGCACCGCACTTTCAACCACCTCCTCCAGCGTACGATCCGGACCACGGACATTGAAGATGTAATCCTCAGCACTTTTAATGTTGTACTGAACAGCGAGGTCGATGTCGACGATGTTCTCGTCCTGAGTGAGTATCAGCTGGTTGGTCAGACGCGCGCTGCGTATTTCATCAACATCAATCTTCTCGACAGCCTGAAACGGCCAAGGGATGTGCCAATGAGGGCCCGGCGCTGTCGTTCTTACAAATGCACCAAATTGAGAGACTACGGCAGCCTGCGCAGCTTGCACAACGTAAATGCCGCAAAATAA
>CAYGSW010000216.1:0-9805 GCA_964352535.1 uncultured Granulosicoccaceae bacterium
CGCTTACCCGTCGGTTCCTACAGCGTAATCAATCTGACAAGCGGCGCAAGAACCGATAACGTTCGCGTCAACTCGAACGGTTCCGGCGGTTCCGGCGGTTCCGGCGATCCTGCCCAGCCTGCAGAGCCAGTCACACCTGAAGGTGTTGATCTGGTGGGAGAAGGTTGGTGGCAAATTCAAAGCTCGTCTGACTACGAAGAGTTTTATCAGGGTCGATCAAGGTTTGTGACTCTGCCTCCGGGGTCTTACAACATCATTAACTTTACGACAGGCTACCGAGAAACCGTTACTGTCGACAGATAGCGACTGTGATTTAGTCGTATCTCATTAGCCTTCGAAGTGGTCAACGGTTTAGTGTGGGCGGCTCATCTGATTTACTGAGTTTAACCTTCAAGTCGGAATGCACTGATCCTTATTGGTTTATTAAACGAATCAATCACATAAACCGGTGCGACTCTGGTTAGCAACTGAAGAGTGCCGCTACACCAGTCTCCACGTAGCCTTCCCGTTCGAAACAGAAGTTGTTGTAGCGTGTTGACACCTCGCCATTGAACTGTTGGTTTATATACTGGTAACCCTACGCTACACAGATTCAGACAATGGTTGATCAAAATAGTCCATCGATCGGTAGATTTGATAAATCATTTCTGGTCCACATGATCAAGGACTTCTTTTTTGTCCTTTTGGCGGTTACAGCTGTTGAGTTCTCATTGAAGGCTGGTCTGGTCTACTACAACTACCACTTCGATGGCGCTGAAGAAGCCCAGGTGGTTGCAGAAGATCTGGCTGATAATGTCAAATCCATCATGCGCAATGCTGGGGGGCCGGTTGCCGCTCGCACCTTGTATCCCATACTCGATGAAAACTGGTCTGATCTGGGTTACACGATAGCGATCGAACCCACAGATGTAACTATACGATCCATTCAGGAAGGTTTTGGCTTTTCGCCACGTGGTATCCCCGGAGAAGACTGGCCAGAGGGACGTTTTAAAGTCCATCAAACTGACATCGTCGCGGAGGAGCAGTTCTGTATTGGCTGTCACACTGAGGCCTCTGTTGGCGAGGTTCTGGGAACGGTAACAGTGCGAAATTATCTATCCAGTGATTTCGCCTTGTGGTTTGAGGACGTTCGATTAACAGCAAGTCTTGCTACCGGAAAGATCGTGTTGCACTCTTTGCTACTGTTCCTGATATTGCGTGCCAGAATGGAGCCGCTGCTGCAGTTGAGGTCAGTCGTCAGCAATCTGGCTCGAGCGTTCGGTCGGCTAGAGTTTCGTGCCGAAATCAACACCTCAGATGAATTTGGCGTTCTGGCGCGCGATCTGAATCTGTTTCTGGATCGAATCACGAAGATCGTGTCCGAGTTAGATGCCGTTTTGAACAAGGTTGTTGTGGCTAACGATGACATCATCGCAGTCCAGGGTAATATGCGCAAAACAGTAGACAATGTTTCTGGCGGGATACGCCAACTGGAACGGAATGCTATGCTCAGTGCGAAACGGGAGCCGCGCTTGTCCAACGAATGGTTCGATGCGGTGCGCGGTTCAATCGCTTCACTGGACGAAGCCTTGGAGAAGGCCGATAACGCATCAAGTGCAACTGATTTGGTAGACACCCTACGTCAGGTTGTCTCAAACGCCGAGGCGCAAACCAAGTCAAGCGAAGTAATATTTACCAAGCTGGCCGATCTGGGAGACCAAAGTGAAACACTCAAGGAGTCAACGCTTGAGATGATACGTTTGGAAGAGCGCCTGAAATCAATCATTGAAAGCTGCAGTGCGTTGGTTGGAAAGCTCAAGACTGCCGATGACACGGTAAATACCTAAGCCATCCCTACCTAGACCATCCTTCGGAGGACCATTTTACGCCTTCTTTGTGGCAATCTCTGCGCAACCAACTGGAACTGCACTCAGTGGTGTGCGCTCGTTAAAAAATGCCGCTTTTGTTCGGACCGATTGGCGGGTAGTCCTTTCCATCCACTTTCCTACAATCTACCATTCGTGGAAAGTACCCTGTCTACGCGCTGACAAGCACCGCAAAGACCTGATAGTACTCAGATTTTGGCCCTTGAATGAACAATTCGCGGACGGGGAACTTCTGGGCCACTGCATTAAACAGCTTATCAACGTCTGCACCTGCATGATTCCAATTTCAACCAAAAAGAGGCGGGCGCTCCCGGGTCAGGTGATTGTTGGTAGAGCATTATCCAGCGTAAACTCAGAGGTTTCAAACGACCATCAGAACGCCCAACTACCCAACTACCCAACTACCCAACTACCCAACTACCCAACTACCCAACTAATAGTAATCCAATCCAGCGCTCCTTCCGCCCGGGCAATTGGCCAGAAAGTCCTCGGTTTTCCGATAACGGGTCATTTGATGCTTACAGTGATTAAAGCCGTGACCTTCATCGTCAATGACGATGTACTCAACCGCCTTGTCTGCAGCGATAAGGGCATCCACCATTCGATCTGAATGCTCTCGAACAACGCGTGGGTCGTTGGCTCCGTGGAGAATCAATAGGGGACTTTGTACATTTTCCGCAAAATTGACGGGAGACTTACTGGCCAGAGTCTTTCGTTGTTTGGGATCTGAGGCATCACCGATGTACCGGTACCATAGAGGCAGCCAAGGCTTCCAGTAGAGTGGCGCTGTTTCTAGCAAGATGGTGAGATGTGACACACCTACGTCGCTGACACCATATTGGAATCTCTCTGGTGTCATGGTCATGCCAACCAGAGTCGCGTAGCCGCCCTAGCTGCCCCCATATTGGCGACTTTGTCAGTATCGGTCATGCCCTGCTCTATCGACCAATTCTGTGCATCGATCAAATCTGTATGCATCTTTCCCGTAAATTCGCCTTCACCGACAAACATGTACTCCCTTCCATTCACTTGTAATTCGATAGCCGCTTTATCGCAGGTATTCGACAGTCATCAGGCCAGTAACCGCTGATTGGATCAGCTAGCATGGAGGCTTGACGGTGACCATAGAGTGTAGAGGGGATCTCAATAGTTGTCTCCTCTGGAAGAGCTTGAGTCCAGCGTTGATTGTCGTGCCAGTTGCCGATCGCAACTGGCTGTTCTGCCAGTGCACTGGTAAGGATAATCCCATCTTCGTCAAACAAACTTTCATTCGACTTTAGATAGGGCCTGACTTGTAGTGTCTGAGGAACTAATGGTGGCATAAAGGTATTCTTGAGCTCGGCATCACTACCGTACATCGCGTTGCCTGCCAGGTACTGCACGGTTGGTACGTTCTCCAGTGTCAAAGGCCCACTCGTCAGACAATTGCGCAACACAGCGTTACCAGACCCTACCGCACCGGCGTCACCAATATGGATCCTCTCTACTACATTCGCCTCGATGAGATTGGCATTGGCTGCCCCGTGGAAAGAGATATCCCCAGGACCGCCACGTACGAAGTTGGTGTGTAGGGGTTCCGTCGAATAATTCAAAGCCACAACGTTGCCATTGGCACCTTCCTGCAGCAGAATCGAATGGCGTAGTCTTCGCAAAGCATTGTTTACGACAAGGCAGCCTGTCGTGCTATTGGCAAGATCGATTCCGTAACCCTGTTTGCCATCATGATGCCCTGTTGCATCATCGAAAATGCTGTCGCGAATCTCGCAGTGGTAACTCTGACGGGTAAATACATGAGCACCAAAAGCACGACGACTCACTACGTTGCGTACCCAACTGTTTGCTGCGCTGCGCAGCAATATCATGTCACCGACCTTTACCTCAGGTGTGGATACATCCAATGTCAGATTTTCGATACCCGCGTATTCCGCTGCCCTGAACAGGCGCAGTTTTGCAGTATTAACAAAGGATGCATTCAATGGTTCTTCCAATTGCAGTCGGACACTCCCAACAGCTCGTTCAAGCGACACTATCTTAACCACTTGTGAGGCTGAGCTACTTGTCTGGCTGAGCAAGCCATATAGCCCGGAACGCAGAGCGGCGCTGTTCTCTACACGGATACGTGTACTTCCCTTGCGGGCCTCCAGCACGTTTGTGGCTGGTCCGGGATAGTCACCGCCAATCTCAATGCCCTGATCCAGGGAACGCGTGAACACGAGTTGAGTACGCTTCGGGCTAGCACCGCGAAGTACCTGACCGCTACGCAATCGTAACGAGTCATTCAGAAAAAATTTCCCCGCCGGAATCTTCAGCACTCCACCTCTCGCCGGTAGCGACAACAATGCTTGGCGAAAAGCATCAGTGTCATCCTGATTGTCAGCGCCACTGTTCGCCAGGCGTCTGTGAATCGAGGGCACGTGGTCTCCTATTTTTCCAACGACGCCTGGGTCTCGTTGCCAAACGCTTAAGTCGATAGCCGTGGGTAACAAAGGCTGGAGCTCATCTGACGGTGACAGCTCTGCAGGAGGAGTATGGGCAGGAGGATCATCAGACTCAACTATAACTGGAGCTGGGTCGGAGCGTATCAAGCGCCAACCAGTCACCCACACGGTGAACAGATCACTGACTTGACTCTTTAGCTTGAGCCGTCCGAGCGGTTCGCTGCCAGTGTAGCCAAGTGATGACAGCGGTATCTGCAGTTTTTGCCAGATATAAGGCTCGAGCTCAATCAATGCATCCAGCGGGCAGCTTACTCCAGCGCTGCCCATTAACGTCAGTTGAGGGCTTGCGCGGCTGCTCCGTAGCCACATTTCCAGTGCATCAAAGTCGCCCGATACTACCAGCCCCGAATCATCAAACGCCACAGGAGACCAGTTACGTAAGTCCACCCGCATCGCACTCCTCCCATCGACTCTTTCAACAGAACGAAGCTCTCTTGGAGTTTCATTGGTCCACGGTGCAACAACGGTTGCGGCTGGCAGGATATCAAGACTCTGAGATGCACTCAAACCGCTAGTCGACACGCACATAGGTGCCGCAAAAGACATTAACGGGATTACCGGGCTGAGCCAGAGTACCAGACAGAAACCACGCCGAAACCACTTACTCATAGCAGCAACATCCCTGAAGCATCGCCGCCAAATGCAGAGAGAGGCGTAACCTCCTTGACACCAACGAATGTTGGCCCGCTGATATTGGTACACACATAGCTTTAATCCTCGATGCACTACCGAGGTATAACATTGCCACTACGTTATGTCTTGTTACGAATCTGACACTCACGAACCAAGAGATTCTTCACGACATTCATTGTCACAGTCCAGACCCAAGGCAGTTGTGATACACAGGCTACGAGCATCTCAGCACTCTCGACCTATTGGTGATGTGCACCACTCGCATCGTGTGCAGTAGGCTTCAAGCTGCCAGACGTGCTTACGAGCAAGGATGCCGAGGCATCTTCAATCTGCTCCGCATGAAGTCTGAGTTGTGGTTTACCGCTCACTGAATTCAGCAATCAACCCGCGAACCCTCTTGTTCCCCTCGAGTGTCCGTGATACAAGCTGAATTACGTTGTCAGCTGATTGCGACTGATTCTGTACGAGATCGGAAATTCCCAGCTGTATCTTATTGATCTGCACAACGATATTATTGATATTGCCAATCGCACACAACGCCTCATTGGTATCAGTGCGAATGGCATCAATGCGTTGCTGAATTTCGTGAGTCGCCATGTTAGTCGGCTTGGCCAATCCTTTTACCTCATTAGCTACTACGGCGAATCCGTTGCCTGCATCGCCTGCATCGCCTGCATCGCCTGCTCTGGCGGCTTCGATGGTGGCGTTAAGTGCTAAATGTAGATACTCGATCTCACTAATGGGCATGTAACGCCAGATTCAAGCAAACAATATCAGACATACGGCTGATGGGCGGAACGCTTGATAACGTATCATTGGCAATCAAGTTTCCGACATCATCGGCAAGTTGTGGCAGCGGCCTGACAAACCCCCGTGAGATATCCTGCCAGAGCAAGACTACAATTACCATGAAAGGAGACGGCAACCGCTGACAAGATTGCTTTTTCTTCAGATTGCATGATGAAAGTTAAGAAAAGTACTTATACAATTGCGATGACCAACATCGTCGTCAAGTGTAGTTTAACGGTAATCCCCATTCGTTCCACGCTAAAAACTCCGATGTCAGTTCCACACCTAGACAACGTGGAGCGACTGAAACAACTACTGTACCGTTCTTGATTCTCCGTGATGCTTTTTAGCTTATTCTCCCACTAGCTCAATGCTGTCTCATTGAATAATATAAACATTACACATCACTCTAAGTAACAGGTACCAGACTTTGCCCGTCGTGTGCTCTAACGGCACCCATTGTTCATCTCGAGATTTTCACTGTACGGTAGTCCCCCTGGCGTACACTGCCCCGACTCAGTAGCTCATCGCCTATCCCTTACGTGCTACACGTTTTACCTGTTATGTGAAAGGATTTTGTGCCCCGTTTGTTGCATCTTCATTCTACAAATTACTATTCGATCGGGTAGACGAAAATCAGTTTCTATATGAAAAATCTGATTATCAAGATATCGAGCACTCGCTGGACGGGAACTAAAGTTGACAGATTCTAGTAGCACTTGGGCACCACGCCTTGCAAAATACAAACGGCCAGATAATAGTCGAGCAGTGTTTGAATTAGCGGTTACGTTCATATCCTACATAAGCTTATTGGGGGTTATCTGGGGTCTTATGCAGGCTGGACAAGTCACTACGTTCATTGCAGGCCTATTGGGATTGCTTCCTGCTGCTGGCTTGATGGTCAGACTATTCATTATTCAGCACGATTGTGGGCATGGCTCGTTGTTTTCATCGCGAAAGGCAAATGACTGGTTGGGGAGAGTGCTTGGAATCTTCACCTTCACTCCCTATGAGTATTGGCGGCTACAACATGCTGGCCATCATGCTACGTCTGGAAATCTTGATAAACGGGGTATTGGGGATATCGATACGCTGACAGTCAATGAGTACCTGACACGTGGAAAAATCGGTCGCTTCATGTACCGCCTGTACCGTAATCCGATAGTGTTGTTTGGGCTGGGTCCCAGCTACATGTTCATCTTGCGCCACAGGTTGCCTATTGGCTCGATGAACGGTTTAAAGCCCTGGATAAGTACACTTGCAACTAATCTGGGAATCGCAATTGTCTGCTCGGTAATCATCTTTGCTACCGGCTGGAAGATGTTCTTGCTCATCTACCTGCCAATAGTTGTACTGGGTGCCACAATCGGTATGTGGCTGTTCTATGTTCAGCATCAGTTCGATGAAACCCAGTGGGATCGAAATAAGGATTGGCAACGAACTTCAGCTGCATTGCACGGCAGTTCGTTTTATGATTTACCCAGACCTCTGATGTGGCTCAGTGGCAACATCGGTATCCACCATGTTCATCACCTTTCCAGCCGTATCCCGTTCTACAAGCTACCTCAAGTGATAAATGATCATCCTGAACTTAAAGAGGTTGGCAGACTGACTTTATGGGAAAGTTTCAAAACGGTGAAGCTAACGCTATGGGATGAAGAGCGCCGTGAGCTGGTCTCCTTTCGAGATCTCAGCCTCAGACTGCAAGGCAGCGCAGCGTAGCATTTGGAGAGGCTTGCCAACACCGTTGGACCCTTATCCCCACAAAGGCAACCAGAATTGCTCCTCAAGGGCAAGATAAAGTGCACATGGTCTATGCTGCCTCACTAGCCCTGGTCGTAACGGAAGCCAATACTGTACTCTACCCGCATTCCCGCCGCTGCAGTGACTAGACGCTCTACAAGTATTGGCGCTTAACGTTGGTCATCATGATGATGTGTAGGTTATGGCCATTTCACACGTTGCGCCGAGTGTCTGTGAGCGCTGGTTATCGTTGCCGGTTGCAAGGTCGAACCGGGACGCTCGTGTACATGAGTGGCGGAGGCTTTCATAGATTCCGTTATTCCATGCTGGATCATAAATCAGTCAGTAAGCCAAGTAGCGAACCGATTACTGAACTGTGCCCAATGCAAAAGCTGCCCCTTCAGATCACAATGGCGGCAATGGCATCAAGCTCCATCAGATTTCCTGCAAGTGGATTTGCTTAGAACAATTCTGCAATTGCAATAGTATTTGCGATTGGTGCGAAGGAACCAGAGACAACGTGGGGCAATATGACACGGAAGAGCACATCAAAGACCAGATGCACGTGCAACTTCCCGATTGGAGCCGATGGCATTAATCATAAGTCCACCCTTGATTCAGACCAGATCAGGCCAAGGCTATCAGTTTCATGACGCCCAGAAAGAGAACGTTGATTTATATACCGAATACCGAAGTATCCACAATGGACAATAGCTCTTGGGACATAACGACTTCGACACCACAAAAGCGTGTCAATTGAGCTTTACAACCCTACTCATATCCATGTTTCCTAGACAAAAGGCGCATTTGAAAAATAATACAATCGTGGTATTCCCCGGAGCAGTCTCCAGCAATATTATCCAATACAAGTATGGAGATTCGGCAAGAGACTTTTCGCAACTTGCAAAACCGAGAGAACACTCATGAAAAACAGCAAACAATCACGCAGCATGCACGATCGTGAACGGTATATCGGACCCGCGCAACCGGGAATGGACGTACTCGGTCCACTCAAAGACTTGCCCGGAGTCTGGCATAGTCGTCAGCGTGGCTGGAACATGATCGCCCTACCCGTTGCACCCTCTTTGACAAATGACGCCACGGCCGCCCCCTTCCGTGTCCTGATGAATCAATACAGTGAAACATTGAGGTTCACCACTGTAGATACCAAAGTGCCCAATAGAGGTATTCGTGCCGAGACAGATGGAACGATAAGCGATGCTACACAATTTGTAGTAACACTGGATTACGAGCAGAAGATTGCTCAGGATCTGGCTGAGGACTTTCCAAAAACCGATCTGGCAGGAAAACCTGGTCTTGATATTCATCACGAGCCCGGACTTTGGTTAAACATGACGAATGAAAAGACTGGTGAACTCGATATCGCTCGTCTTGCGACTATCCCACATGGCAATTCTGTGCTCGCATTGGGCACAAGTGATACCCACTCTGGCGGGGCAAGGGAAATACCGCCCTTGAACGGCGCAATTCACTCCGTTAGTGGTATGCCCATTGGTCGATTACCATCCGAAGTTGATTGTGACGATTATCTTGAACCCTACCGACACTACATAGACAATCCCTTTTTTGGCAGCGCTGAAGGCGTACCGGGATTTCCTGGATTCAGTCCTGCAGATATGAATGATATTCTACGTTTTGTTCATGGAGATGGAAATGATGTGGTTCGTACAACACAGCTCACGGTTGACTCAACAATCGAACGGGGCGGCGTTGTTAATATTCCCTTTGTTGAAAAGCAAGCGGATGCAGCTAGTCTCAAGTCTACTTTCTGGGTGCAGGAGATGAGGTCAGACTCACCCGATGGAGGTTCAGGTAATTCACCAAGAATGCGCTTGCTTTATTCACAAGTGGTGATGCTTGATTTTTTTGCGCCACGACGAGATGGATTGCCCGGTCGTGCGCAGTGGCCTCACATCAGCATCAACTCGCTTGAGAAAATCAGCGACGATCCGAGCTTTGATGCGCCCCCACTGAAGTAGCCAATTTCATGTGCAACGCACAGCAATATGTTTTCGGGTAACAAAGAAACGATACTTGTGGCAAAAAAACTAGATAAAGAGCCTGATCGAAACAGGGCACTCGTTGACCTTTCGAGAGTCTGCCCGGTAATGCTGAATGTTCAAGCGTTCCACGCATCACAACGTGAGATATATACCTGAATCCGTAGCTTAAGATTGCTTGATGATTCGATATACCCTGTGATAGTAGCGTATTCGCTATAATACTCAGAGCGTATAATTTCACCTTGGAGGTGAG
>CAYGSW010000217.1:0-9744 GCA_964352535.1 uncultured Granulosicoccaceae bacterium
GCATCAGTCTGAGAGCCCTAACAGACCAGCACCGAATGTTGTGCCATTTCGCACAGCCGCTGAGTCGGCAAAGGATCAGGTACCTGCAACCATTACCCATGCTGCAAGGAGTAATGTACAGAACCGCTACTTGCAATTCAGTGAATTGACCAAGGTCTACCCAACCCCAAAAGGTGAAGTCGCTGTGGTCAAGGATTTTGAATTGACTATGCAGAAAGGTGAGTTTGTCACGCTCATCGGACACTCGGGTTGCGGCAAGTCAACGGTGTTGTCGATGGCTGCAGGACTTAATCCCATCAGCTCTGGCAGCGTGATTCTCGATGGCACCCATGTCATGGGAGCTGGTCCGGAACGCGCTGTTGTCTTTCAATCACCTTCACTAATGCCATGGTTAAGTGCACTGGACAACGTCTTATTAGGCGTGGATCAGGTTTATCGCAATGCCAGTGTTGCTGAACGTCGTGATGTGGCTGAGTACTACCTGACAAGGGTTGGTCTGAGCGACGTCATGACACGCCAGGCCAGTGACCTGTCCAATGGAATGCAACAGCGTGTAGGCATAGCCCGCGCTTTTGCCCTGTCACCCAAGCTGCTGCTTCTGGATGAGCCGTTTGGCATGCTGGACAGCCTCACACGCTGGGAGCTTCAGGATGTGTTAATGGATGTTTGGACCCGCACCCAGGTAACCACTGTGTGTGTGACCCACGATGTCGATGAGGCCATCCTGTTAGCTGATCGGGTTGTCATGATGAGTAACGGGCCGCAAGCCAAGGTCGGAAACATCATGTCGGTTGATCTGCCCCGACCACGATCGCGCGATGAACTGATGGCGCACACCGACTACTACGCCTATCGTGAAGAGCTACTTGAATTCCTGGAAGCCTACGAAGGGGGTGCTAACCCTTCAGAACAAGCGCTTGAACGCATCGCTGGAAAGCGCCGCCAACGTGTTGGCAAGAAAACCGAAGCGATAGAACGAGCACGAGTGTCATGAAAGAGAAACTACTGATCATCGGCAACGGCATGGCACCGGGGCGCATGCTGGAATATCTACTGGACAAGGATGCATCGCGTTACGACATCACAGTGCTCAATGCAGAGCCACGCGTAAACTACAACCGCCTGATGCTCTCACCTGTGTTATCAGGCGACAAGCGCTATGAAGACATCATCACACATGATGACAGCTGGTATGCAGAGCATGCCATAACACTCGTTAAAAACACACGTGCAGAGCTTATTGACACCGCTGGCAAAAACGTCATTGCGCGTACGGATGGTTCCACAGCAAGCTATCGTTACGACAAGCTGGTCATAGCCACAGGCTCCAACCCGATTCGGATTCCCCTTCCGGGCCATGACCTGCCAGGCGTTATGGTCTATCGGGATCTGGACGATGTCGAGCACATGCTGACAGTGGCTCGTGGCGGTGGCAGAGCTGTTGTCATTGGCGGTGGACTGCTCGGTCTTGAGGCGGCAGCCGGATTAAAGGAACAAGGTATGGAGGTGTGCGTTGTACACCTGTGCGAGCACTTGATGGAGAAGCAGCTGGATACTGCGGCAAGCCACCTGCTCCAGCTCGAATTCGAACGTCGTGGTATTGAAGTTCGCACCTCAACCAGCACCACTGAGATTTTGGGTGAACGGCAGGTTGAAGGTGTTCGCTTCGCAGACGGTGACACGGTTGAGTGCAATCTTGTGGTGATGGCCGTGGGCATTCGTCCGGCGAAAGCTCTGGCAGAAGATGCAGGCCTTGAATGTGCTCATGGCATTATCGTTAACGATGATATGCGCACCAGCGACACCGACATCTATGCACTGGGCGAATGCGTTGAGCATCAGAGCACCTGCTATGGATTGGTGGCCCCACTCTACGACATGGCCCGTACACTAAGCCATTCGTTGCTCAATGAAAGCAAACCCTTTCAGGGTGCCGTCATGGCAACGCAGCTGAAAGTCAACGGTGTAAAGCTGTATTCTGCTGGCAACTTCACCGATATCGATAGCGCCAATGATTCAGGGTCAACAGCTGTAGAGGAGATCGTCCTGCGTGATGCCTCAGCGGGTGTTTACAAGCGCCTGTTACTCAAGGGCAAAACCATAAGCGGTGTTGTCATGTACGGCGACACCGACGATGGATCATGGTTTTTCGACATGCTTAAAAGACAGGTTGATATCAGCGACATGCGTGACACGCTGATTTTCGGTCAGGCGTACCAGGGAGGCGAACCACTGGACCCCACGGAGGCCGTTGCAGCCTTACCCGATGAAGCAGAAATCTGCGGTTGCAACGGCGTCTGTAAAGGTACGATTACTCAAGCCATAACCACAAAAGGTCTGACATCACTGGATCAAGTCAGGTCACATACCAAGGCGTCTTCATCATGCGGCACCTGCACCTCCCTGGTGGAAAAGCTCATGGTGGTGTGTCTTGGCGATAACTATCAGCCCGCCGCCGTACCTGCGATGTGCGGGTGCACAGAGCTTGGCCATGATGAAGTCAGGCACCGTATCCGCGCACAGTCGCTGCAAACAATTCCGGCCATCATGCAGGCGCTGGAATGGAACAGCTCAGGTGGCTGCATGAAGTGTCGTCCTGCGCTTAACTATTATCTGGTTTGCGAATGGCCAGTACAGTACGCGGACGACTATCAGTCACGATTCATCAATGAACGTGTTCACGCCAACATACAGAAAGACGGTACATTTTCAGTGGTGCCACGTATGTGGGGTGGTATGACCTCCTCAACCGAACTACGCGCGATTGCCGATGTCGTGGACAAGTTTGACATACCGGCGGTGAAAGTGACCGGTGGGCAGCGCATTGATCTGTTAGGCATTGAAAAAGAGGACCTACCCGGTGTGTGGGCCGATCTGGGCAACGCAGGTTTTGTATCGGGGCACGCATATGCAAAGGGTTTGCGGACAGTCAAGACCTGCGTGGGCAAGCAGTGGTGCCGATTTGGCACTCAGGATTCAACCGCCCTTGGCATCCGGCTTGAACATTATCTATGGGGCTCGTGGACGCCTGCCAAGGTAAAACTGGCGGTGTCAGGTTGCCCACGCAATTGTGCTGAAGCTACCTGCAAGGACATCGGTGTTATCTGTGTGGATTCCGGGTTCGAGATTCATTTTGCCGGAGCCGCAGGTCTGGATATCAAAGGCACCGAAGTGCTGGGGCACGTTGCAACTGAAGATGCAGTGGTTGATCACATCGCGGCCCTGTTGCAGATGTACCGCGAACAGGGGCATTACCTTGAACGCATCTACAAATGGGCGCGGCGCATTGGCGTTGATGAGATCAAGCGACAGTTAATCGATCATACCAATGCTCGACACCACTATCACGAACGCTTCAAGGCCTCACAAGCGGTTGCACAAGTCGACCCCTGGGCTGAGCGTGTCGCTGGACACGATGCTCATGAATTCAACACGCTCAAGATCAATAGACTGCAGGTTGTAGCTTGATGAACGAACAGACAATACACTGGCTTGATATTGGCAAGGTGCATGACATACCCGTGCAAGGTGCAAGGCGTGTTCATATGGACGATTTGGTCATAGCCGTGTTCCGAACCACAGCCAACGAGGTTTATGCACTGGAAGATCGTTGTCCACACGCCAACGGACCCTTGAGCGACGGTATCGTACACGGTGATTGCGTGACGTGCCCGCTGCATGGCTGGGATATCTCGTTACGTGATGGGACAGCACAAGGTGCTGACCAGGGAAAGGTAAGACGTTTTGAGATTCGTCAGGAGGGCGAACGTTTGCTATTGGCGCAGAGTATTCACAGCGTGAACAGGCAACCGCTGACCGCTGATGTCTGAGTGTGCCAATACAACAAGCACGACCCACACGACCTGCCCTTACTGTGGCGTGGGTTGTGGCGTGCTTGCAAGTCAAAACACCAGAGGCCAGGTCGGCATCACCGGTGACCCGGATCATCCTGCCAATCTTGGCAAACTGTGCTCCAAGGGACTTGCGCTGGCAGACACATTCAATGATGAACACCGGTTGTCAAGCCCTGCCATAGAGGGAAAACAGGCTAGCTGGCGTCAGGCAACCACACATATCGCACAAACACTGCAAGACACCATCAAGCAATATGGCCCTGAGTCGGTCGCGTTCTATGTCAGCGGTCAGCTACTCACCGAGGACTACTACGTCGTCAACAAATTTGTAAAGGGTTGGCTCGGCACTGCCAATATTGATACCAATTCGCGCTTGTGCATGGCATCCAGCGTTGCAGGACACAAGCGCGCTTTCGGTACCGATACCGTTCCGGGATGCTATGAAGATCTTGATAGCGCAGAACTCATTATTCTGGTGGGTTCCAATCTGGCATGGTGCCATCCAGTTATCTATCAGCGCATCATGGCCAGAAAAAACTCAGCGCCTGACGTGTGCGTTGTTGTTATCGATCCGCGACGCAGCATCACCGCCGACAATGCTGACATGCACCTTGCGATAAAACCTGATGGCGATACGCTGTTGTTCAATGCGTTACTTGTTCATCTTCATAACAACGGTGCCACCGATCACAGCTATGTAGAGCAGCATGTGTCCGGCTTTGAGCAAACCATCAAGCAAGCGGGAAACGCCAGCATTCAAGCGATAGCCACTCAACTGGGCGTTTCAGTTAATGATCTTTCAAGCTTTTTCAATAAAGTACTCAAAGCCCCAAAAACCGTAACCCTATACAGTCAGGGAGTTAACCAGTCACGCTCTGGCACCGACAAGGTCAACGCCATTATCAACTGTCATCTGGCCACTGGCAGAATAGGTAAACCCGGTGCTGGCCCTTTCTCCATGACGGGTCAACCCAATGCCATGGGCGGGCGCGAAGTGGGTGGTCTGGCTACCATGCTGGCGTGCCATCGTGATCTTGACAACCCGGACCATCAGTCCCAGGTACAACGCTTCTGGCAGTCACCGCACATCGCCAAAACGCCAGGGCTGACAGCCGTCGACATGTTCCAGGCGGTGAACGATGGATCAATAAAAGCTATCTGGATCATGGCAACCAACCCTGTCGACAGTCTGCCGGACGCTGATAACGTGGCGAAGGCGCTTGCCCGCTGCCCGTTCGTTGTGGTGTCTGATGTCACCAGCGAAACCGATACGCTGGCTTACGCCCATGTGACGCTACCCGCACAGGCTTTTGGTGAAAAGGACGGAACGGTAACAAATTCTGAACGGCGAATCAGTCGGCAAAAACGCTTCAGGCAACCGGCAGGACAGTCACAACCTGATTGGTGGGTAGTAGCTGAGGTGGCAAAACTGATGGGCTATGCCGATGCATTCAATTATCAGAGCCCTGCTGAGATATTCAAGGAATACGCCCAACTGTCTGCGTATGAAAATAACGGACACATTGATTTTGATATTGGCGCTTGTGCGACGTTGACACAAGATCAGTACGATGCACTGAAACCGTTTCAGTGGCCTAGACCGTCGACAACATCACCGCCTCTTTACAGCGATACAGCCATAACCCCATGCACCATTCGATTTTTCTCGAACGGACACTTCTACACGCCCGATAAACGCGCCAGGATGATTCCGGTTTCATCAGCGCCTCCCGGCAATGCGCAGCTGTGCGATCAATACCCAATGCTGCTCAACACCGGCCGAATCCGCGATCAGTGGCACACCATGACACGCACGGGTTACACATCTCGACTTATGGGACATCGAGCGGAGCCGTTTGTTGAAATTCATCCTTCGGATGCGATAATACGCGGCATTGCCGATGCAGACATCGTACGACTCGCCAGCCCCACTGGCAATGTGCTTGTCCGAGCGATGCATAGCGATCGTCAACAACCGGGGCAGTTGTTTACCGCCATGCATTGGTCCAATCAGTTTGCCAGTCATGCACGTGTGGATACTCTGATAGAGGCACACACTGATCCCGTTTCGCGCCAGCCGGCATCCAAGAATCAGCCTGTGTGCCTGCAGCGTTTCGCAGCTAACGCATTTGCGTATCTGTTAACACGGAAGCGGCCACAGCTCAGGGCCAACGAGCATATCGAATATTGGGCAATGTCACCCGTGGATACTGGCTGGTGCACGGAACTGGCCAGCACGCTGAGTGTCAACGGACTGTACGACCAATTGCTGCACAGGATATTCAGCGCCAATCATGAAGCGCCAGGTGGGCACTGTCGCTTGCAACAGGTTGACTACACCGATAAGCAAGTTCGCCGTAGCGCCTGGTTCAACGAGGATGATCAGCTGTACGCCATGCTCTTTCTGGCACCTCAGAGCGTTGAGCTGTCGCGTTCCTGGGCAGTCACGCAACTCGACCGTCGCTTCACCACCCAACAGCATCGTTGGCAGCTTATGGCTGGACGCGCAGCCAGTGATCAGCCTGACAAAGGGGCTATCGTTTGCAGTTGTTTCCATGTTGGCGACAAGGAAATTGCGCGTGCCGTGAAGTCAGGTTTGTGCAAGACGACTGATGCTGTTGGTCGCCACCTCAGCGCCGGCACCAACTGCGGCTCATGCCGTAATGAGATAGACGTGCTGGTCAGGGAGCACAGCAGGCAGTCAAAAAAGGTGCCCACGCATTGATCTGGAATACCCCGGGATTGGGCGTTTCCTAGACGTTAAATCGAAAGTGCACGACATCACCTTCGCGCATGATGTATTCCTTGCCCTCAAGGCGCCACTTACCGGCATCCTTTGCGCCGCCTTCACCCTTGAATTCAACGTAGTCGCCAAAACTAACCACCTCTGCACGAATAAATCCCTTTTCAAAGTCGGTGTGTATGCGCCCTGCCCCTTGAGGCGCAGTTGATCCTTTGCGTACCGTCCATGCACGCACTTCCTTTTCACCCGCGGTAAAGAATGTCTGCAAGCCCAATAATGCATAGCCAGCACGGATAACACGGTTCAGCCCTGGCTCTTCAAGATTCATTTCACTAAGAAATTCCTGCTTGTCTTCCTCATCAAGCTGCACTATCTCAGCCTCTATCGCTGCACAGACAGGCACTACCTCCGCACCCTCTGCCGCCGCCATTGTCGTTAGTGCATCAAGTAATGCGTTATCTTCAAAGCCCCCTTCATCGACGTTGGCGATGTACATCGTTGGCTTATTGGTCAGCAGATGATAGTGGTGAAGCCATTTTCTTTCCTGCTCACCAAGATCTAGGGTTCGCACTGGTTTGCCTTCTGCCAACGCATCTGCCAGCTTCTGCAGAAACCCTTGCTCAGCCATTGCCTCCTTGTTGGCAGACTTTGCGCTCTTTTTGATTTTCAGCAAGGCCTTGTCGATAGTATCCATATCGGCCAGTAGCAGCTCGGTGTTAATGATTTCTACATCATCCAGTGGGCTGACCTTGCCCGCTACATGAATGACGTCGTCATCGACAAAACAGCGAACCACATGCGCTATGGCATCCGTCTCGCGAATATTGGCCAGAAACTGATTGCCCAGTCCTTCACCCTTGGAAGCACCCGCCACCAGCCCTGCAATATCCACAAACTCCATCGTGGTGGGCATGATACGTTGAGGTGACACAATAGCAGCCAACGCATCAAGGCGTGGATCGGGTACCGGCACGATCCCTACATTGGGCTCGATGGTACAAAACGGGTAGTTTTCCGCTGCAATTTCTGCACTCGTAAGCGCATTGAACAAGGTCGATTTACCGACATTGGGCAATCCGACAATGGCACACTTGAATCCCATCGTAAATGTCCTGTTCTAAAGAGTTTTGTTCGTCTCACCGCACAATGATGCGCAAGTCGAAAGTGTTCTTGTGGGTAAGATTAAAACTTATCGAAGTAACACCGTCCAAGCCATTACGGTTTGTGGCTGTGCAGCGCTTTGGTTGCCACATTAATATCACCGTCGATTATGTTCTTCGATTCGCGTAACGCAAGCTCGATGCTCTCATCAATCAGTTGTTGATCGGCAGCGGAGGCTCGCTTGAGAACATACCCTGAAACGGCGCTCTTGTGCCCGGGATGCCCAATACCAATCCTAAGTCGCCAAAAATCACCATTGCCCAGTTTTGCCACAGAATCACGTAAACCATTGTGCCCACCGTGACCTCCACCTTTCTTCAGGCGAATGTGTCCGGGTGGAATATCCAGCTCGTCGTGGGCAACAAGTATCCTGGTTGAGTCGATTTTGAAAAACCGAGCAACAGCTGCAAGACCCTGACCACTGTTATTCATGTAATTCATGGGCTTTACCAACAGCAACTTGCGACCTGCTACCTGTGCGCTTGCCACGTGACTGAAAAAACGCTTGTCAGCGCTGAAACGCGCACCCAGCTGATCTGCAAGCTGATCTACGTACCAGAAGCCAGCGTTGTGACGCGTGTTGGCATAGTCACTACCAGGATTGCCGAAGCCTGCAATAAGGCCGAAAGGAATGTGTTCACCTGGCATGTGTGTTTACCCGTTGTGATTGTGGCCGGGGCTCATACCGAGCACCAGCCACAATCGCCGAGGTTATCAGCCCGTCAACTCAGGCGCGTGGCGCGCTGAGTCATGTTTACTCAGCTTTCAGCTGCATCATCAGATGCAGTCGGTACATCCGGTGCTGGCGCTTCCTCGTCATCAGCAGGCTCAACTTCAACACGTGGAGCGTTGACTGCTGCCACCTGCCGATCCGAATCATCACCGGCTTCGTGCAGATCAACCAGACGGACGCCTTCAGGTAACGTCAGTTGCGACAGGTTGACCGAGTCACCGATTTCAAGGTTAGCCATATCCACTTCGATATTTTCTGGAATATCACGCGGACGACAGGCAATCAGGACTTCGTTGTCGTTGTGCGTAATGATGCCACCAGCGTTCTTCACGCCAACGCAAATGTCTTCGTTAATGAAATGCAGTGGCACACTGACCTGGAGTTCAGCACCCGCAACAACGCGCATGAAGTCCATGTGTAAAACCTGCATCTTGTACGGATGACGCTGTACATCTTTCAGGATTGAACGGGCAGGCTCTCCGCCGTCAACGCTCACCTGGATAAGCTGCGAATAAAACGCCTCATTCTGCAGGTGTTTGAAAACCTCATTGGCCTTCATCATTATGGGCTGTGGGTCCTTGCTATCACCATAGATGATGCCAGGAACCATGTTGTCACGACGCAGGCGGCGGCTCGCACCTTTCCCATAAACGCTGCGCGACGTGGCATTGACAATTATGTCGTCAGACATGTCGGTAATCTCCGTAGATCGGTGTTGTCGGAATTGACACACCGGGATCTGCCCGCGACCAGGCAGAACCGGCGAAGTATATCAGAGTGTCGAAGCTATGGTTGTCCGGCAACCCGAAATAGTAGACTCCTGATACTCCGTGTTAACGGGCTCCCAGTATCGGCTTCGGCTGCACAAGCTCCTGACAAGCAGGAACTAATCCATATATACGGAACTGACGGACTCATCTTCATGGATACGCCGGATGGTCTCGCCCAGCAGATCGGCAACCGACAGCTGTCGAACCCGTTCGCATGCTCTGGCTGCCTCTGACAGAGGTATGGTGTCTGTCACAACGAGTTCATCGAGCACGGAGTCATTCAGATTATCGATGGCCTTGCCGGATAACACCGGATGGGTGGCCAGTGCTACAACCTTTCTGGCACCGTGTTCCTTAAGCGCTTCAGCCGCCTTGCACAGCGTTCCAGCGGTATCCACCATGTCATCGATGATCACGCACGTGCGATCAGCAACTTCACCGATGATGTGCATTACCTGAGCCTGATTGGCTTGAGGTCGGCGC
>CAYGSW010000218.1:0-9724 GCA_964352535.1 uncultured Granulosicoccaceae bacterium
CATTTACCGCTGGGCAGCAGGCAACGTTGCCCATCTGGATGCTCGAAGAGCTGGTCCGTCCACGGCAGCGTCCGGTTACCAATGTTGTTGCCATGGTGGTTGTACTGGTCACTTTCCTGCCGATACTGGCTGCGTATTATCTGACTCGTGGCGGGGACGATACGCGTGGGCATGGCAAGTAGCATTAGATACGTTATCGCTATCTGAGGAAATAGCCACACCGATGATAGCGATGGCGCAAACAACCAAACGTGGTTACTCGGTGTGGCCCTGAATGCCTTGCCATAAAAAACAATCAGAGAATCAGACCGCCACCGTTAGCGCTCCATCGATGATCAGGTTTGTTCCTGAGATTCTGCTTGCCAAGGGGCTGCAAAGAAATACCACACCGTTGGCAACCTCGACCGGTGTTCCGAACTTGCCCGTAGGATTGACCTTTACAGTGGAGTCAAAAAGCTCTGGCATATCCTTTTCTATGGTTTGCCAGATACCGCCATCAAAGTAGGTATTTCCCGGGGACACACAATTAACCCTGATACCTTTTTCGACAAGCTGCCTGCTGAGACCTTTGGCGTAATGGATAAGTGCTGCCTTCATGGCGCCATAAGAGCCTGCTGCAAAGTCCACCTCAAAACCCGATACGCTGGAAATAATGACTACCGATGCGCAGGAAGATTTTTCCAGAAACGGAGTGGCCGCACTGACGGCATTGACGGTGTGCATCATGTCTACGTCAAACGAGCTTTTCCATGTATCCACGCTATCACCGACAGCCAATGCACTGACGTTACAAATCAGCGTGTCAACACCACCAAGCTCCTGAGCACTTGATTGAACCCATTGTGTCAATGCATCAGCATCAGCAACATCCAGCGCCTCACCTATGGTTTTGGTGCCTGCAATTTTCAATTCTGCAAGTGTGCTTTCGATGTCTGCGGCGTTGCGCGCACAGATGGAAACATCAGCACCTTCATCGACCAGTAACTGAGCAATGGCTTTACCAATGCCCTTACTGCCACCAGTGATCAGTGCATGCTTACCGTGTAGTCCGAGATCCATTGTTTTCACCTATCTGTTGTGTAGGCAATACAGTAACATTGCAATGGTCACCTTGTGGCAGCCTTCAGTACAGGGTTAAGTCGGGTGGGCTGCGCAACCGGGTTTCCAAAAATATGATTTAGTAAGCGAGAGGAAAACAATACAAATGTTATCCACCTCGCGATGCAGCATCGTATTCGGATTTGTGCGTATTTTGCAGCAGAGCTTTAGAAAGTGACGGTCATGTGTTGTTGCAAATGTCTTAAAACTGTATAAAAGCACTTGCATTGTAGCAAATTACGTGTCATGTTATTTTCACTGACGCTGTAGCGATGGAGCAACAGCTGTGAGTCATTAAAATTTATGTCGAAATCTTTCGGGGTTTTGTCAGGCAACGAAGCCTCTTTCAGTCCTTTTGGGCTGTCCGAGGCTTTTTTTTTGGAATAAATTCGATATTGCTCTATGAGATGTCCGCTGGTGAATTGTTCGAAAAGACACGCTGAGAGGCGACGATGACTACGCTGCCCAGGCAGCCGGTTCGTGTAGGTGTCCTGTTCTCGCTACACGGGCCGTATAAGGAGGTTAGCAATGAGTTGTTCAAGGGAGCTATGCTCGCTGTTCACGAAGTGAACCAGGATGATGCGTATTCGTTCAGCATTGAACCTGTGATTAGGGATCCCGGCGGAAATCTTGATGGTTACCGAACAGCAAGTAGCGATCTGTTGAGGCGACAGGGTGTCATACATGTGGTGGGGTGCTACACGTCATCTAGTCGCAAGGAGGTCATTCCGGTATTCGAAAAACACGATGGTATGCTTTGGTACCCGTCTCACTACGAGGGATATGAGAGTAGTGCTAACGTCATCTATACGGGCGCATCACCTAATCAGTCTCTAGTACCGTTGATATCCCATATGCTGGCGGAGTATGGTCCCCGCGTTTATTGCGTCGGATCCAATTACATCTGGTCATGGGAGAATAACCGGACTGTTCGGTCACTGGTTGCTCCGGTGGGTGGAGAAATACTTTGCGAGCGCTATGTGAATGTGGGATGTACAGAGGTATATCACGTAGTTGATGAAATCATGAGGGTGCGTCCATCTTTCGTGTTCAATTCTTTGATAGGCATCAGCAGCCATGAATTCACACGTCAGTTTGCGGCAGCAAACATTGCCAGTGATAAGCCACCTGTTCCAGTAAGTAGCGCTACTATTTCAGAGCCTGAACTCACTGCCACCGGTCCTGCCAATGGTTCTGACATTATTACTTCTGGCGTATATTTTCAGTCTATCAACAGCCAGTCTAATGAGACTTTTGTCAGAAATTACAAAGCACGCTATGGCGAGAAATCGGTGACATCCGAAGATGCAGAAGCGTCCTATATATCCGTCATGCTACTTGCCGAGGCCATAAAATGCGCTGGCACCTCAGACATGGAGAAGGTGAAAGATGCGTTACAACATGTGGCTTTCGATGCACCACAGGGTGACGTAAAAATAGATCCAGCCTCGCGACATTGTTATTTGACTCCACGCATCGGACGTTCGCGATCAGATGGTCAGTTCGAGGTGATCTGGTCTGCGGGAACGGCAATGAAGCCCGATCCCTACATGCTGTCGTCTGATATCACCAGTTTCAGATCAATGTACGGCATATATGAAGGTCGCAGCAAACCTCTAGCATCCGTAAGTTCTCTGGCTGCTGTCAGGATGAGAAGATGAATCTTCCCCTGTCTTTTAGAGGGCAACGTGCCCTAATACTGCACCCTGAAGATCAGAGCAGGCGAAATCTTGTGTTGGCACTCAAGAACCTCAATATCGATAGCTGTGTGACTTGGCCAGAGATTGATGCGGACATGCAGCCCTACCATGTGGTGTTCTTTGATGTTGATCGGGGCCACGACGATCAATTCACCTGGACGAGGGAGGCAACTCCATTCCCGATGATCGCCATGATTGGTTCCGAGGCGCCTGGCCGAATAGAATGGGCAATGTCGCACAATGCATCAGCCTATCTGTTAAAGCCGGTTCAATCGTCTGGGGTATACAGTGCGCTGACGATTGCATTTAATCAATATGAGCAAAAACGCGAACAGGCAGAGCTCATTGACGATTTGACAATGCGTGTCAAGGCACGTCCATTAGTTTTAAAAGCGGTGCTGGACGAGATGCTCAGTAACAACATTGATGACGATGCGGCTTTTAAACTTATCCGAACCAGGAGCATGCAGTTTCAGATGAGTGTGGAAGAGTATTGCGTCCAGCGTCTGGATTTATCACGAAAAATTTCCATGCGTCCTCGAACTCGGGGTAACAAATAGTCATGGGCAGCATGCAATCAAGTTTTTTACATTGGATTTCTGTTTGGCAGCGCTCATGATTGCGACTGGTCTTGTGAGGGGACTTGTAGTTGCGATTTGTCAATACAGTGATAGCTTGGTTGTTGGATATGTGCACTTTAATTGAGGGTAGTGGTACGTAGTCGTAATTAACAAGATTGATCAACTCATAGTATTTTGTGATTTGACTGAGTAGTTTTCAAAGCAGTCAGCTTAAGCCGTACATCCATGTAGCAAATTATTTGCTCCATACAACTTTATACTGCAGGAGAATAACTATGGCTGTTCCAAGCGATTCCATCATGGCACGAAGAGGAATGTCGGAAGGTGAGGAATTAGGTACTGGTGGAATTCGGATACAGGATCAAGAGAGCTTCCCTTATGTATATGGCCCGTTTGAGACACCTATTATCAGCGTGGATCCGGGTTCTGTTCTAACCATAGAGACGCACGATGCGTTTGAAGGCAAGCTCACGTCTGAATCTGATATTCCATCTGACATTCTCGGTTTCCCATATTTGAATCCGCAGACGGGTCCGGTTTATATAAACGGTGCCAAAAAAGGCGATTGCCTTGCCGTACACATTCGATCCATTAAACCGCGTGGGCCACAGCCTGTCGGCACTACCTGTTTGATCAAGGAATTTGGTGGTTTGGTGGGAACTGGCGCAACAGCGATGCTGAATGAACCATTACCTGAGCGCGTCAAAAAAATGCATGTGGATGAGGAGGGTGTGCGCTGGAACGATCAGATCACTCTGCCTTACGAACCCTTTATAGGTACGATCGGTGTGGCCCCGGAAATCGAAGCCATCTCTTCGCTGCAACCTGATTACTATGGTGGAAATATGGATCTACCCGATGTGGCACCCGGAGCCATCATTTACTTGCCAGTCAATGTTGATGGAGCCCATCTGTATATGGGGGATTGTCATGCGATCCAAGGTGATGGTGAAGTGTCTGGTGTTGCGTTGGAAATACCGGCAACAATTGAAGTCTACGTTGACCTTATCAAGGATTATCCGATTGCCTGGCCACGGCTTGAAAACGATGAATTTCTCATGTCCATTGGATGTGCCCGGCCATTGGAAGATGCTGCTCGTATTGCGTATCGCGAGTTAGTACAGTGGTTCTCAGCGGTAAAGCCCATGGAGAAACTGGAAGCCTACATGTTTCTCACTCAGTGCGCCAAGGTACGTCTTGGCAATATGGTGGATCCCAAGTACTGCATGGGTGCATCGGTATCCAAACGCTATTTTCAAGGCTGATCGGATATGCCATCTCGGTGATATGCAAATACCAAGTGTGCACAAGCTTGTTCAGAGAATCGATCGTAGTGCAAGAACGTCGTGACTTGTTCATGACACAAGAAATTTCCCAGGAGAACTCATGATGTATAAGCGAAGAGTAACCGGTAGTTCGTATACGGCTTTGACTCTGACTGGAGCCTTGGCTTTAATCAGCAGCTCGGTATTGGCGCAGGATGCTATCAGGATCGGAGTGCTGGAAGATCAGTCTGGTGATTTTGCAGCAGCCACTATGGTTAAGGTCCACGCCATAGAGTTGGCTGCTGAGGAAATTAATGCAGAGGGAGGTATCGGTGGACAGCCTATTGAGTTGGTTGTGTACGATACTCAGTCGGACAATACCCGGTATCAGGAATTCATGCGTCGGGTACTCCAGCGCGACAAGGTGGATGTCGTGTTTGCTGGGTTTTCATCGGCATCGCGTGAAGCGTATAGGCCCATTGTTAATCAGTTTGATGGCCTTGCCTTCTACAACAATCAATACGAAGGAGGGGTGTGCGATGCCAATATGATTGTAACGGGTGCGGTACCTGAGCAGCAGTTTTCGACATTGATCCCATGGATGATGGCGAAGTACGGCAAGAATGTTTACACACTTGCAGCCGACTATAATTTTGGACAGATCTCTGCTGAATGGGTACGTAATATCGTCGCTGATGAAGGTGGGGATATGGTGGGAGAGGAATTCATTCCGCTAGGTGTTTCTCAATTCTCTCAGACTATCCAGAACATCCAGAGTGCCAAACCTGATTTCGTTGTGACACTTTTGGTTGGTGCACCGCAGGCGTCTTATTACGAACAGGCCGCCTCTGCCAATGTGTCGTTGCCCATGGCGTCTTCAGTCAATGTAGGTCAGGGTTACGAGCACAAGCGTTTTACTCCGCCAAGTCTGAAAGATATGTACGTGACCACCAACTACATTGAAGAAATTGACTCGCCAGAAAGTAATGCCTTTGTTGAGCGGTTTCGTGCGAAGTTTCCTGATGAACCTTATATCAATCAGGAGGCAGCAAACTCGTACATCGCGATGTACCTTTACAAAGACATGGTCGAAAGAGCGGAATCAACAGATAAAGATGCACTGCGTGCAATACTGAAGCAAGGTGATGTGTGTTTTGACGGACCATCAGGCAATGTTTGTCTTGATCCAAAGAGTCAGCATATGTCACACACCATCTACCTTGCGCATGTCGATGCTGACCACAGCATTAATTTCCCTACCACCTGGGATAATATCGAGCCTTACTGGTTAGGAGAAAGTGGCTGTGACCTGACTATTGAAGACCCCAGTGAGCAGTACACGCCGTCGAGTCCACCACCTGCAAGGTGATGTCATTCGAAATTGTGTTTTCTGTGTTGTATCAGTTCGGCGATGCGTTTGCGTTTCTTGTCATTGCATCAGCCGGACTGGCCATTATTTTCGGAATGATGGGTGTCATAAACCTTGCACATGGTGAATTCATCATGTGTGGAGCCTATGTCACAGCAGCGGTGTCCAGTCTGGGGATCCCGTTGCCTCTGGCAATGCTTACAGGGGCAATGGTCTCAGGTTTGATTGGTATGTTGATTGAGCGACTTGTGATCCGGCATCTCTACCACCGTCCCCTGGATTCCATCGTCGCAACGTGGGGCATTAGTCTTATTGCTACTCAAGGTGTGCTGATATTGTTTGGATCTACCATGCAGGGTATTGGAACACCATTGGGTAGTATGGAAATCGGCGGTCTGTCCTATTCCATCTATCGGCTCGTACTGATGGCTACTGCTGTTTCGCTACTCATTGGACTCTATTTGTTGTTCTATCGAACCCGCTATGGAGTCATAGCACGCGCTACCATTCAGAAGCCCGATATGGCAAGAGCTCTTGGTGTGAAGACTCCACAAATTTATACACTGACCTTTGGGTTAGGTGCTGCGTTGGCTGGATTGGCAGGTGGTCTGTATTCGCCGACAATGACACTGGTTCCGACAATGGGCTCTACTTTTATCGTTGAGAGTTTTGTGACAGTGGTTGTTGGTGGTGCGGATATATTCGTTGGTGCGGCGCCAGCAGCTGCATTTCTCGCTGTTGTACGAACATCACTGACAGCCTGGTATGGTCAGCTTTTCGGGCAGATCGGTTTACTGATTGCCGTTATTGTTGTTATCCGTGTATTGCCTGGAGGCCTGTCTGGCCTGTTAACCAGGAAAAGCAGATGAACAGACCGGAGGATGTACCAGGCGCTGCGGTGTATAGATCATTGTCTAATGATGCCACATGGCGCCGCTGGCTGGTGCGTCTGGAAGGTCCACAGACTCTGGGTAGTGGCGCATCATTCTGGACGATCATGGGGTTTGTGTTATTAGCGGCCATAGTCGTTCCTCTCTTCGTTGATGGATGGACGGTAGGCAACTGGGCGTACTTTCTCGTCTGGACGTTTATGGCTATGGGACTTAGCATCATCTGGGGTTATGCAGGTGCCTTAAGTTTTGGCCAGACGGCATTTTTCGGTCTTGCAGGCTACACCTATGGTGTGCTGACGATTAATTTTGGTTCTGAGTATGGTACCACCTGGTTCGCATTGCTTCTAGCTGTAGCGATGGCTACAGGGTTTGCCGCTGTGATCGGTTATTTCATGTTCTATGGCAAGATTAAGGGGGTCTTCATAGGCATTGTCACTCTGTCAGTCACACTGGTATTGGAGACATTCCTGGCCCAGACCGCAGGCCCCCAGTGGGCGATAGGTTCTGCCAGACTCAATGGATTTAACGGTATGTCAGGTATATCGCCACTGACCGTACCCTTACCTGGAGACAACCTTGTCCTCTACGCTGACCGACCGCTGTACTATGTTTTGCTTGGCACCGTTGTTATTGTTTATCTTTTACTGAGGATTTTATTGAATGCACCGTTTGGCAATGTCTTGGTTGCAATCCGGGAAAATCCTGAGCGTGCTGAAATGTTGGGTTATGACATTCGTCGTTATCAATTACTCAGCTTTGCTCTTGGTGGTGGTCTGGCAGGACTTTCTGGTGTTTTTTATAGTGCGTGGGGACAGTACATCACTCCAGGTAGTATGGGGTTGACAGCAGCCGCATTGCCCATTGTATGGGTGGCAGTGGGTGGTCGAAAAGATATCACAGCGACCTTGATTGGAACCCTTCTTGTATTGAGTATCTTTCAATTTCTGACAATATATGGAAGTCAGTACGCATTGATTGTTATGGGAGTGCTGCTCACTCTGACAGTGCTACTTTCCCCAGAAGGGATTGTTGCCTCTTTGATGCAGCATCTGGGGCGCGTCGGAAGGCGGTTATTTAAATGAGTAGCATACTAAGTACAGAAGGGCTGACGAAGCGATTTGGTGGCGTGACGGTTGCAAACAACATTAATTTTGCACTTGAACCAGGCGAGATACACTGTCTAATTGGGCCAAATGGGGCAGGGAAATCATCATTTTTCAAGATGATTCTTGGAGAGTACGCCGCAGATGATGGAGTAGTAAAGTTCAAAGGGCAGGATATAACGCAGCTTCGCTCGTTCGAGCGTATTCGCAAAGGTATCAGTGTCAAGTTTCAGGTGCCGGGAATATTTTCCGCGCTGAGTGTGCAACAGAATCTACAAATCGCCTTTCAGAGTGTTGTATCTGCAGACACATTAGCTCACACGATATCCAACATGCTGGAATTTACTGGACTCGAGGCTGTTTGTCAGAGCAAGGCTGGAAGCCTGTCCCATGGTCAGAAGCAATGGCTTGAGATTGGTATGGCGGTAGGTGTTGAGCCACGTCTGTTGATGCTTGATGAACCTACTGCAGGCATGTCGCCTAATGAAACAGCCAAAACCGGTGAAATGATTCATGAGTTGAACAATCGCGGAATTACCGTGCTTGCGGTGGAGCACGACATGGCATTCGTTAAGCAAATTGCTCAGAAAGTGACAGTGCTGCATTTTGGAGAGATTTTTGCGCGAGGCAGTGTGTCGGAAATTATCAATCACCCAGGCGTTGAAGAGATCTATCTGGGAAGCCGGCATGTCTGATGACGACATACTGTCAGTATCAGCTCTTAAATGTGGCTACGGCGGCAATCCCGTGTTGTTGGGAGTAGATCTAAAAATCGGGGAAGGTGAGATTGTTGCAGTCATTGGGCGCAATGGTATGGGTAAGACCACCCTGATGCGCAGTCTCATTGGGTTGGTGGAAACCACTGAGGGTTCGGTAATTTTCAATGCTGACAACATTACGCACGTCAGCGCTGATCAGAGGGCTCGCATGGGGATAGGATATATCCCGCAGGGCAGGGATGTGTTTCCAGCGCTTAGTGTTGTGGAGAATCTTGTTGTTGGTGAGCAAGCACGTGACGCAAAAGCGTCTGACGAAGAATACGAACGCATCTATCAATTCTTTCCGATACTCAGGGAGCGCGCGAAACAGGCTGCAGGCACTCTTTCCGGTGGTCAGCAACAACAGCTCGCCATTGCCCGTGCCATGATAAGTAAGCCCAAATTGATGTTGTTTGACGAGCCTTCGGAGGGAATTCAACCATCGATTATCAAAGAGATTGCTGGTCACATTAATCGGTTAAACGATGATGAGGGCGTAAGTGTCTTGCTGGTAGAGCAGAATCTTGAATTGATTGTATCCATCGCACAACGCGGATACGTCATGGATAAGGGGCGGATTGTTGCTGAGCTATCCTGTGACGAAATTCAAGATGATGAAATTGTCAGAGAGTATTTGTCACTTTAATATCATAGCCTCCTAGGAGGCTGCGCGACCGAAGTCGGCCCCGTAGAAAATTTCGAGCAAGAGTGATTCCATTTTGTGTCGATTTTCTTGCTTGTTTGAAGAGTTTGGCGGGCCTAATGACGAAAACGAGCGGAAAAAGCGGCTGAACGCAGCCCCGCCAAAATGGAATTGCTCGTAGGGGGCCGCCTCCGGTGCGAAATATTTCTGCCGCGCAGTTTTCTTGTAAATGCTCACCCCCACTATAGGCTGTCGATTGATTTAGCAATCAATTCCAAACTTGCATAGTCAGAATTGTGAGCTAAATAATTATG
>CAYGSW010000219.1:0-9677 GCA_964352535.1 uncultured Granulosicoccaceae bacterium
GCCCTGTTCTACGTCGGCGCCAGCCACTGAGTCAGCCACAGGCAAGGTGGGCAAGAAACCTTACACCGGCTGGCAACGAAAAGCGCTACGGAAGCTGTATGCCGCACAAGAGGCTTTTTTTGGTTTTGTTGTGTTCGGCTTTGGTCTGGTGATGTTTATCGCCGTGATGGTGGACATAGGCGGTACGCCACGAGCGCTGTTTGATCTTTTACCAGCTGCCCGGTGCATCGTTAGTCTACTGACTATGATCACCGGCATTCTGCTGATCTATTTTCGTGATGTTGATAACCCGTTTGACGATTCCTGAGTACTGATTTCCGAGCGCTCATTAATGAGCACTTCAGACACGAAGTGTGTCGCCTGTGTTCTTCGAGAACAAATGCGCCTGCTCCTTGACCAGTTTGACCACAACCTGCTCATCACTTTTTACATGCACTTGCCCTGGCAGATGTAAGGTGACAGGCACATCGCCCGGTACACCGCCGTAGATATAGGTCTCTCCACCCAGCTGCTCTGTGGATTTGACCAGAACATGTAAATCCCCCTGATCAGAATCGGTGATCTGCATGTGATTGGCGCGAATACCCAGGACAATCTCATCGCCGGGTTTTGCGCTGTACCCTTGTGCATCCAGTGACAGTTCCTCACCATGAATCAGCTTGATTGACAGTGTGCTTTCAGTGCGTGATGTTACCGCCCCTTCGATGAAGTTCATGCGTGGCGAACCGATGAAGCCTGCCACAAAGGTGTTTTGCGGGTAGTTGTATAAGTCCAGCGGGCTGCCGTATTGTTCAATCTTGCCAGCACGCAACACGGCGATCTTGTCAGCCATCGTCATCGCCTCTACCTGATCGTGTGTTACATACACCATGGTATTGCCAAGCCGCTTGTGCAAGGCCGCTATCTCACCACGCATCACCACGCGAAGCTCGGCGTCAAGGTTTGACAGCGGTTCGTCAAACAAAAAAATCTTGGGTTCACGCACCACCGCACGTCCAATCGCCACGCGCTGACGTTGTCCACCGGACAGTTGACCAGGCTTGCGCTTCATCAGTTCATCAATCTGCAGCATGCGTCCAGCCTCATCCACGCGCTGCCGAACTTCGGTTTTGGGCATGTTGAGATTTTCAAGTCCGAATGATAGGTTCTGCCGCACGCTCATGTGCGGATACAGTGCATAGGACTGGAAGACCATGGCAAGACCGCGCCGTGCTGCGGTGATCTCGTTCACCACCGCACCATCAATGCAAACATCACCGGAAGTGATGGTTTCCAGCCCCGCTATCATTCGCAGCAAGGTGGACTTGCCACAACCTGACGGCCCCACAAATACACAAAAATCACCACTGGCAATTTCCAGATCAATGCCGTGGATGACCCTGGTTGAGCCATAGGCCTTTTTAACGTCTTTTAGTTCAAGCGTGGCCACAGCTATTTAATCCCCGTGTTAGCAATGCCGGTGGTGATGTAACGCTGTAAAAACACAAACACAAGCGTTGTGGGTATCAGGCTGACCATCGTCATCGCCAGACGGTAGTGTTCCTGACTAAGGTGTTCACCGCGAAATTCCAGCAGGCAAAGCTGGATGGTGTAGGCCTCTTTGGTGGTGGCCACGGCCAGCATTGGCAGGATCAGATCATTCCAGCGCCAGATGACAGAGAGTATGCCCAATGCAGCCAGTGCCGGTAGCGCCAGTGGCAAGACAATACGCCAGTACACTTTCCACTCGCTGGCAGCATCCATGCGGGCGGCTTCAAGCAGCTCATCAGGGATGGTGAGCATGTATTGCCTGAGCAGGAAGACGCCTGCAGGCGTTGCGGCCCCAGGAATAATCACCCCCCAGATGGAGCCGGCAAGTCCGGTGGCGTTAATGGCTTTGAACACGCCTACCAGGGTTATCGTGGCTGGCACCATCAAAGTTGCAAGGATGACGATAAAGAAGAATGTCTGACCACGAAACTGGTACTTGGACAAGGCAAATGCTGCCATGGAGTTGATGAGCAGCGTTAACAGTGTGGCTATAACCGTGGCAAGTACGGAGTTGGTTATGCACGTCGCAAAGTCAACATTGACGCCAAAGGCTGTGCCGTTGAGTGGTTCGATGTAGTTGTTCCAGGCCGGTCGGACCACACTGGTGGCCACCATGGACTCGGCAGGGATTCGCACCACACGGGCGTCAGGGTCGTTCACTGCACGCGCCGAGACGACCTCCTGACGGGTTGTTGCACTGGCGACAGAGTATTGCGTGATTTCCCCGGTTTCCGGATCAGGGGCACTTACCAGTACCTGACTTACCAGACGGTTGGCCTTGTAAGGATCAACCCCCAGGTACTCCAGCATCACCCGTTGCTCATCCTCGCTCAACTGAGCAAGGACTGCATCAAGATCCAGAGCCTCACGCGCTGCAGTCGCCATGGATGAATAACGAATAAGCCAGTCGGGTAAGGACTTCTCTTCAATCAGTTGCCTGGCATAGACGGGAACACGACCAAGATGACTCCTCAGCACATAGAGTTCACGCCCCTCTACCCCCTCAAGAAAAGCATCGACATCATACAGGGCTTTTTCTTCGACACGCAGATTAGGCCAGTTCAAGACCCAGTCTGGCAGTGATGGGATGATGAATATCTGGCGCCCATCTGGGCCGTTGAGGGTGCCGCGCCCTACGCGTTCATAGTCTGTTGGCAGGATGGACAGATCCTGTTTTTCCAACTGAAATGCACTCTTTACCGAGTTAAGCGCGATCCAGCTAACAGGAACAAATATCAACAGGAAGCCGAGGAACAGGTAGGCATAGGCTGCGTAGTCGGTGAGCGTCAGCTTGCCGTGCCGACCCTGGGTACGCGTAAGAAATGACCACACAGCACTCATTTGGTTGGCGTCTCTTTGTTGCGTGAGAGATACATCTGCACTAATGAGAGCAGCATGAGAAAACCGGCTACCAGCATGGAGGCCGTGGCGGCTATGCCAAGACCAAAGGCCGTTGGCTGGCCTCGCAGACCCGATGTTTCAAAAATGTAGGCGACCAGAGACTGCCAGCGAACATTCATGGCGTATAACTCTTCAAAGGCCTGAAACGCCTTGACCAGCGAAAGCACGGTTACCACCAGAATGGTGGGCATGAGCAGCGGTAATGTAATTTTGCGAAGAATACGCCAGTCAGAGGTGCCATCCATACTGGCCGCCTCATAAAGATCTTTAGGAATAGCCTGCAAGCCTGCAAGCAATATCAGCATGTAAAAACCAAGATGCGCCCAGGTGTAGACAAAGACAGACCAGAACATGGTCCACCCCGGATCCTGCAGCCACTGGATGGGTTCATCAAGAATGCCCAAGTCCATTAATGTCAGAGACAACACGCCCTGGCGCTTGAGGATCAAAGTCCACAGGAAGCCAACCACCACCGGGCTTAACATCACCGGATAGAAAAAGATGGAACGCCAGAATCCGCGCCCGACGATATCCCTGTTGAGGGTAAGCGCTGTGATCAGTGCAACCAGGATCATGATGGGAACTTGAAAGACAACGAAGATGAACGTGTCCATCACGGCTTCTTCGAACTTGTCGTCTTCCAGGTTGACACCGCCAGTGTCGGGTTGAATATCAGAGGTGAGACGCTGAAAATTATCTGATCCGGAATACACGCGTTGATCAAAGATAATGCTCTGCCCGTCGCTGACAGAAAAACCGATGTTGATGAACATCGGTGCAAAGGTAAACAGGCCAAACACCAGCATGTTCGGCAACAGAAACAGATACGGCAGGCCTGTGGCACCTGCCAGACGCTGGGTAAGCTCAAGAGGCCACCCCAGCGCACTCATGAAGCGCGATCCCAAACTGCCGGCAGGACGAAGAACAACAAGTCCTACCAACAGATAAAGGCCTAAGGCCGCAGGCCAGCGGGTGCCTGCAAATGCATTGACAATCGCATCAAGCATGAAACAGGCTCCGCGGCTTTAACTGGTAATTACTGAGCAACTAGTCAGCTATCTTTGCTGCAACATCGGCATCGATAGCACCAAATGCCTCATCAAGCGTGATCTCACCATTAATGGCCTGCGTGATGTAGTCAGGCACGACCGAGTAGATCACAAAGTTTTTGGCATAGCCTTGAAAAGTATAGGCCTGAGGTGTTGTCTCGGCCGCTTTTCCAGCGTTGGCCGCAAATACGGAAAGTGCTTGAGCCACGGCTGGCGAGGTATCACCATAATCAACACCTTTTTGCTGCAGTCCCTGATGAGCAGGGATGTTCTTGGTAGCAGCAGCGAACGCTTCAGCGTTCTCTTCGCGTGCAAGAAAGTCAACAAACAGGGCAGCAGCTTCCGGGCTGGCAGTGGACTTGAATGCCGTAATGGCTGAACCACCTGGCATCGCACCACATCCACCAGGACCGCAGGGAATCGGTACTGCACGCCACTCAAAATCCTTGATGTTCGATGCGTAGTTGCTGATCATCCAGGAACCGGACATGTGCATGGCAACATCGCCAGATAGAAACAGGGGAGCTGCGTTTGAATATTGCGTGCCTGAACCGGCAGGCCAGCCCTCGGCAGGCATCAAACCTTCTTCGTGCCAGCCGACAAATGTTTCTGCAAATGCCTTGAATCCTTCATCAACAAGTATGGGCTCACCGGCATCGTCAAAGAACTTTGCACCATAGGCAAATGCTGGGCCTGCCATACGGTGTGCCGTTCTGTCCATGGCAAGACCGGCATTGATGCCCAGCTCTGATCGAACTTCGCGCAGGGCATCTGCCCAGTCATCCCAGGTGGCACCATCGCCAGGAATCTCGACCGCGGCATCGTCAAACATGGTGACGTTGATGTAGGGACCAGTGACAGTTAATTGAGTCATCCAGCCGTAGATACCCTTGTCCTCGCCACCGGGTTCGCGGAACCAAGGTAGTACTGCAGAGTAGTTTTCTTCCCAGGCAGCGGCATCAACATACTCGCTGAGGTCCAGATAGTACTCGTTGAAACCGCCCAGGTTAGTCACGCGGGCAAGATCGGGGGCGGCATCGGTTTGCAGCTGGTTTTCCAGCTGATCACGGATGATGTCGTAGCCGACAATCTCGGTGACCACGGTATGACCCGTTTCTTCCTTAAAAGCTTCTGCCAGATCAGACAGAACCTCACACTCATTGGCATCCTGATAGCACAGGAACTTGATCTCGTCGGCCGTTGCGTGGGATGTACTTAATAGTCCGGCTGCAGCCAGTGCTATCGAGCTTAGCGCCAGCTTGTTTGGTGTGGTGATACGAATCATGAAAAACTCCTTAAGTGAATAGATACAACAATATCTTGACGACGAATGATAAACGGAATGCTTCTGAACAGTTTATGGATGTACAACAAATGTGTATCAAGTCACGTCATCTGAAGTGACGCTTTGACGTGATTGGCAGGCACTCAACAAGTGCCAACGAGATGGCTACCGCCACCACTGTAAAACGCGTGGCCTCAGTGCACATCATTGTTTCATACTCCTGCCAGCAGGCCAAACTTGCCTTTATGGAAAATCAATGGCTCACCTGCGTTCAGCGTAGCCTGCAGCACCTTGCCGACGATGATGGTGTGATCACCACCCGCGTAACAAGCGTGGGCCTGACATTCAAATGTCGCCACGCAACCGCTTAATACAGGCGACTGGTGTTGACCTTGGCTCCACGGAAGTGTGTCAAAAGGCTGCGACTTTCCAGCAAAGCTCATGGCTATGGCCTCCTGATAGCTGGACAGGACATTCACTGTAAAATGTCCCGCTTGTTCGAACAGGGCGCACCGCGCGGAATCACGAGCTACTGACCAGAGAATCAAGGCAGGATCGAGCGATACTGACGAGAAACTGTTGACAGTCATGCCGTGCGGCTTGGCCTCGGAACCCGTGGTCACAACCGTGACACCGGTGGCAAAGGCACCGAAAATGTTACGCAGGTTGCGGGTGTCATCCGGGGACGGTTTTACGATGAGCTCAGGCGCATCGTTGGCGCTGGGGCGATTGATCGGCAGATTGCCCTGCATGCTCATAGCTGTGTCATCCTCGACAGTGTATTCCGGATTTGCATACTGTAGATCTGTTGACATCTAGCGTCTCTCTCCAGCAGCCAGTGGTGTTGCGGGCGGCTGATCCGGTACCCGGCCATATGCCTGGGGAAGTGAGCAGGTTTCCAAATGAGGTAATACCAGCTTGCCAAAGTGTTCACACTCATCAAGGTGCGGGTAACCGGAGAATATGAAGGCACGTATTCCCATGGCCTTGTACTCTTCGATAGCACTCAGTATCTGATCTGCACTGCCAACCAGTGCAGCACCACAGCCTGATCGGGCACGGCCCACACCGGTCCATAGATGCGGTTCAACATAGCCTTCCACATCGGCCAGCTCACGGTTTCTTGCCTGATGCGAAACACCCAGCGACAAGGCATCCTGAGCGCGTTCACGAATCAACTTGCCTTGTTCGTCATCAAGCTTTGACACCAGCATGCGAGCATATTCACGAGCCTCGGCTTCGGTTTCGCGCACGATCATGTGAATGCGCAAACCGTAGTCAAGCACCCGATTGTATTTTTGTGCGCAGGCATTGGCCGCCTCCATACGCTCGGCCAGAGCTTCCTTTTTTTCTGGCCACATGAGATAGACATCGCAATGTTCACCGCACAACTCCAGCGCTGACGGTGAATAGCCACCAAAATACAACAGTGGCCCGCCATTGATCTGATACGGCTTCACCGGGTCGGTGGTCAAACCTTCGAACTGGTAGATCTCGCCCTTGAAGTTGATTTCCGGCTGGGTCCATGCCTGTTTGAGTATTTCAACCACCTCTCGCGAGCGCTGATAACGGTAGCCACTATCTTCTTTTTGACCAGGAAAATCCGAGGAGATGATGTTGACCGTCAAACGCCCTTCCAGCATGTGATCGAGCGTTGCCAGTGTGCGAGCCAGCATGATGGGTTGTGTCTCACCGCAGCGCACGGCGGCTAGCATATTTATGTTGGTGGTGAGCGGCGCATTGCCTGCTACAAAACTTAAAGTGTCCTGACCGACCTGATAGGAGGAAGGACAAAGTATATTACGATAGCCCAATTCATCAGCACGTTTCACGATGGCGGAGGTGTTTTTCCAGCTGCTGCGCAGGTTGCCGTCGGGCACGCCCAGATATTGATAGTCGTCTGAGCACAAAGGCGCAAACCACGAGACTTCGGTTGTACTTAGCGCAGCAGACTTTACGGGCACGACTGTCATGAAACACTCTCAAGAACATTTGAGTGCAATGTATCAATAGTGAATCAATATGTCAAATGATTTCGTCACATAATTTGCGAATGGAGACGCCATGCCACCTGTTGTAAAAACTGCTTTCTCTGAGAAGACAGGACGAGTGCCACTGTCCAATCAGATTACGGAGATGCTGGTGCGCGACATCCACACTGGCATCCTGCCAGATGGAGAAAGGCTGCCGCCTGAACGCGCCATGGCCCAGAAGCTGGGAATTGCGGTGGGCACGCTGCGTAAAGCCCTCTCGGAACTGGAGAGCCTGGGTCTTCTGTCTCGAGTACAGGGCTCAGGCAACTACATCAAGAATCCGCTGGACGTAGAAAATGTCTATGCCTTGTTCAGACTTGAGCTTGTGGAGGGGCCTGCGAGACCCAGTGCGCAGCTTCTTTCAGTAAAGAAAATGCACAAGACCGATGACTTGCCGCTGCCAGGCAAATCTGAAACCACCTTCCGCTTCAGGCGCGTCAGAAAACTTGACGACACGGTGGCCGCGCTGGAGGAGATCTGGCTGGATGGACGGATCACCAGCGATATCGATGAATCATTAATCGCCGATTCGCTCTATGGGTATTACCAGGAGCATCTGGGACTGCGCATAACACGTGCAGAGGATCGTGTCGGCGTATCGGGCTTGCCGGACTGGGCACCGCCGGTGTTCACGTCAAGGGCAATCACGCATTGGGGCTTCATCGAGCGTCTATCTCGCGATCAGGATGGGCTCATCGCTGAATACTCAAGAACCTGGTTTGATGCGGAAAAGGTTCGCTTTGTTGCTCGTTGATGATAAGTTAATTACCCTATGTCCCAGCCCCACATCATTCTCTCACCAACACTTGCGGCCAATGAAAAGGTGCTTGCCCTGCGCGCACAGGGTCGACAGGTTTATCACATGGGATTCGGACAAGCGCCCTTTCCTGTGCACCCTCGCCTGTGTGAAGCCCTGAAAAACAATGCGCATCAACAGCAGTACCTGAGCGTTGCCGGATTGCCTGAGTTGTGCGAATCCGTGTTGCAGCATCAGGCATCGCTTACCGGCCTTGTTGTTAATGACTACGATGTTATCGTCGGCCCCGGCAGCAAGCTGATTTTATATGCACTGCAAATGGCGATACCTGGAGACATCATGTTGCCTGTACCCTCCTGGGTCAGCTATGCACCACAAGCTGCACTGCTGGGACAGCAGGTTATTGCCGTGCAGACTCAAGCTTCGGAAGGCACGTTGAAACTGACGCACGAAAGCCTCGAGACGGCATTACTTGATGCAACGGCAGAGGGTAAGAAGCCGACCAAGCTACTTGTTAACTTTCCGGGAAATCCAACCGGTATCACCATCGACAATGCCGACCTTGCTGAAATAACAGCGTTTTGTCGTCAGTACAACATCACGCTGATTTCCGATGAAATATACGGGCGTCTGGCATTTGATGGCGAGTACCGATCAGCCTCTACGCATTATCCTGAAGGTGCCATTGTAACCACCGGCTTATCCAAGCATCTGTCTTTGGGCGGGTGGCGATTGGGCGTGGGTATAGTGCCCAAAGCGATTAAAGGGCTGCATCAGTATCTTGTGCAGATTGCCAGTGAAACCTGGTCCTGTGTCAGTACACCTGTGCAATACGCGGCGATTGAAGCCTACGCACGGCATGATGATGTAGAGCAATTCATCGACCATTCACGACAGATTCATAAGGTGGTAAACACCTACGTGGCCGACAAATTCAATGCGCTCGGCTTTGATTGCCCAACGCCGACGGGCGCTTTCTACACCTGGCCTGAAATTCGTTTTGACAACAATACAAGCCTGCCATATCGAAGCTCTGCCGAACTTGCCGATCACTTGCTGGAACAACACGGCATTGTCACACTGCCCGGTAATGCATTCGGTGAACGTGATGAGGTTTTTCGTTTGCGCGTATCAGGATGCGATTACGATGGGCAAAATGCGCTGAATCTACTGGAAAAATACAGCGTAGATGCATTGCCTGAACATTTGCAAGAGCTCGCACCCAACGTTACCGGTGCTATGGATCAGTTTGCTCTTTTTGCAGGCGGATAGGAGCTGATATCCCTAACGTTTCCTTATCCAGTCTGTACACTCTGCTAAAACCCTTGTAGGGTTGACAGGCATTTCCCCAACAACCGGAGCAAAACCATGGCCGTAGCAAAAGTCACTGAAATCATCTCCTCATCGAAAAAAAGCTTTGATGACGCCGTAACGCAAGGCGTAAAACGTGCAAGCAAGACACTCAAGGGCGTCAAAAGCGTCTGGGTGAAAGATCAGAAAGCAATTGTTGAAAATGGCAAGATTGCCGAGTATCGCGTCACCATGAAAGTGTCGTTTATTCTCAAAGACTAGTAGTCCGAGAATAACGATCGAGGCGAGAGTGTGAGATTTTTAGTCAGATT
>CAYGSW010000220.1:0-9532 GCA_964352535.1 uncultured Granulosicoccaceae bacterium
CTCCTAGGCAGTTGTTTTGCAACCGGTCCAGTATCTGATTCTTCCCTGGGCAATAATCCTGGGATACCGCTTTCTTAGTGAAACACTGGATGCTTACACCATCGCAGGTGCTCTGGTGGTTGTAGGCAGCGGCGTGTACGTGGCGTACCGGGAGTACAAGCTTCAGAAGACAGCCTTGACCGTTCGGCCTACACTATCCGGAGGACGAGATCATCTGGTTGACGATCTTGATGTGATTGCCTTGAGACGACCCGAATGCCACTCGCTTAGTACCTTACCTTTTTATCGCGACGTTTATGATCATGACGTTGCCGTCCCCATGCTGTAATTCGTTGAACGATTCCAACTGGCAGGAAAAATTGATGCAGTATCAAACAGTCAATAACGAAAAGAATGTGTTCCGACGTCACCTGGTGCTGGGCGTTCTGCTGGGGTGTCTGGTGTGCAGTGTTCTGGGCACCAGCGCCAAGGCACAATGGACGGGTGGTATCGAAGGTGGGACGGTGGTGCGAGATGCGGGCAATGCGACACGTTTGCGTGCCGTATTGCGTAATGATGCCCGACCATTGAGTCATTATCTTTTTGCCGAATGGGTTAACGAAAATTCTGCTGGAAACAGTTATTCGTTGGGCTATAACCCGAGGTACTGGTTCAATAAAACCTACTATGCTTTCGGTGAGTCACAGTTTCGCACGGAAGAGCTCTTGCGAATCGACAGAGAGCTGAAGCTTATTGGTGGCCTTGGCAGTCAACTGATTAATGAAAAAAATCGAAGCCTGTATCTTGAAGCAGGTGTGGGTGGAAGGTCTATAACATTCGATGCTGTTGATGACGCATCCAATGAGGGGCTTGCGTTGGCACGTGCTGGTGCCTACCAGATATTTGCTGAAGCACTGAAGCTTGACTTAAGTGTCAGCGGCACGATCAGCAGCGAGGAGGTCTCGGAAACAAACGCTGAAGTTGGTCTTTCACTGCGTGTCCCCAGTGGTGCTGTACGCATCGCTTATCGCAGCCGTTCCATCAAGGTCGGTGACGCACAGACGCTTACAGACGATGATACTTTCATCAGCTTTAACTATGGTTTCTAGCGCAATATACCGAATGTGCCGGAGCAAACATGACTCATGAGCCTATGTGCTGATAATGCGTACGAACTCCTGATGATTCTTTGATGATGCTGGCAGGCTTACGTCTGAGTCCTCTGAAGGCAGATTTGCTGCGTACTCTGCGGATGGGTCTACCGCTGATGGGAGCACAGTTGCTACAGATGGGTAACGGACTTGTCGACGCGATTGTTGCTGGACGTATTGGCAACAATGAGCTGGCGGCAGGTGGCATCGGTGCAAGTCTATGGTTTGTAACCTCCCTGATGTGTATTGGCCTGATGGCAGGTCTGTCGCCAACGCTATCGCGACTGATAGGGCAGAAGCGACGGGCTTTCGTTGGGCGAGTGTTCCGTCAAGGCGTCTGGCTTGGTTTAATGACAGGTTTTCTGGCGTTGGGTATCGTGCTGTTTATTAGTCAATCCGTTCACCGGCTGCCGTTTGCAGCAGAGTTGCCGCCGCTGATCAGAGACTACCTGCTGGGCGCTGGGTGGAGTTTGCCGTTTTTTTCACTCGTAATGGCAGCGCGCAACGTGTGTGAGGCTACCGGGCTGACCAGGCCGGTGTTGTTAGTTACCGCCATGGGTCTGCTGGTGAATGTTGCCGCTAGTTCTATACTCGGCCTGGGGTTGTTGGGTGCGCCCAAGCTGGGTATTTTCGGAATCGGAATCGCGACAACGCTTGTCAACATATCAATGGCGATCGCCTTGTTTGTCTTGTTGCTGGGCAAGCGGTTTGCCAGATTCCAGCTTTTTTCCGCGTTTGAGAGGCCCGAATGGAATTTACTTGCGCCGATGCTGTCGCTATCGGTGCCTATCTTTCTGGGCATGCTGTTCGAAGCAGGGTTGTTTGTTGCAACCGCACTGCAGATGGGCATGATTGGTGTGATGGAGGCTGGTGCTCACCAGGTTGCCATCAGCGCCTCGGCGCTAACGTACATGTTGCCGCTCGGGATGTCATTTGCGGTAACGGCCCGGGTAGGCAGGGCGGCAGGGCAGCGAGCGATGAGCTCGGTTCGCCTGAGGATTGTCAGTGCCTGCCTGTTGGTGCTGATCATGGCGCTCAGCACTGCCATGTTGCTGATTCTGTTTCGGCATAGCATCGCGGGAATTTATACCAGTGACCCTGAGCTAATCGAGTTTGCGGCAAGCCTGTTGATTCTCGGAGCCGTGTTTCAGCTCTCCGACGGTGCGCAAATCATGCTGATCGGCATATTGCGTGGGTTACACGACACACGGGTCCCCATGCTGATCAATGCGTTCTCTTACTGGGTTGTGGCCTTTGGCCTTGGTGTGTTTACCGCCCACATACTGGGTTTGGGTGCCCACGGGCTTTGGTGGGGTTTGATCACCGGACTCACTATTGCGTCCGTGTTACTGGGATTGAGGCTCAGGTGGAAACTCAGATCTTTGCAACAAGAGTTTGGCCAGTAGACTCATGCCGTAAAGGCAAGATTTAATCAGTTACACTTTGAACTAAATTTATTTTTCGCCGCGAGAGCCATCCGTTATGAATGAAGTTAAAACAGCCGTCGTCACCGGGTCAACCAGTGGGATCGGGTTGGGTATCGCCAAGGCGCTGGCGGCTTCCGGTGTGAACATCGTGCTCAACGGCATAGAATCTCCGGCCGATGTTCAGGCACTTATTGACGACATGCAGGATGAACATGGTGTGCGGGTCATCTATTGCAACGCTAATCTTATGGAGGCTGAGGGCGTCAATAGCCTGATAGACGAGGCGCAAACCGCGTTTGGTGCAGTTGATATTCTGGTGAACAATGCGGGCATTCAATTCGTATCGCCTGTAGAGGAGTTCCCTGATGCAAAGTGGGAGGCCATCATCGCATTGAATCTGTCGGCAGCCTTTTACTCCACCAAGGCGGTGGTTGCCTCGATGAAAAAGCGTCAATGGGGCCGCATCGTGAATATCGCTTCAGCGCATGGTCTGGTGGCATCACCCTACAAGTCGGCCTATGTTGCTGCCAAACATGGCCTAATCGGTTTGACCAAGACGGTGGCACTGGAAGTGGCGGAGCATAATGTCACTGCCAATGCCATTTGTCCCGGTTACGTTTTGACACCACTGGTGGAAAAGCAGATTCCGGATACTGCAAAGGCGCGAGGAATCAGTGAAGAGGAGGTCAAGCGTGACGTGTTACTGGCTGCTCAGCCAAACAAGAAATTTGCAACGATTGAAGAGGTTGCTGCACTTGCCCGGTTTCTGGTATCTGATGATGCTGCATCAATAACGGGAAGCGCTCTGTCGGTTGATGGCGGATGGACTGCTCACTGATGAGTGATGAACATTCATCTGCTCCTGTCAAACGCATTAATCTGGCGTTGCAGGGCGGGGGTTCGCACGGTGCATTCACCTGGGGTGTGCTGGATCGTATTCTCGAAGAACCTGATCTGGTCATCGATTCCATCTCCGGCACCTCTGCTGGCGCCATGAACGCCGTTGTACTGGCAGACGGTTTTGCACGATACGAGGGCAAGGGACGCAAAGCGGCAGCGCGAGGTGCGCGCGAGAAGCTCGAAAGCTTCTGGCGTGCTGTAAGCCGTATGGCCGAAGGTAGCGTGATTCAACGTTCGACGCTCAGCCGATTTACTGGCGATTGGAATCTGGATGATTCATGGGGCTACCACTTCAGTGAATCCATGAGTCGTCTGTTTTCACCCTACCAGAGTAATCCGCTTAATATCAATCCGCTCGGCGATTTGCTGAAATCTGTTATCGATTTTGACAGCGTTAACCGCTGTAGTGGCATACAGCTGTTTATCTCGGCGACAAATGTTCATACCGGTCGAGTCAAAGTCTTCGACGGCCATGCCTTGAGCGCCGACACTGTGCTGGCGTCAGCGTGTCTACCTCAGCTTTTTCAGGCTGTGGAGATTGATGGTATACCGTATTGGGACGGTGGGTATATGGGAAACCCGGCGCTTTTTCCGTTCCGTGATCACACGGATACCGCTGATATTGTTGTCGTACAGATCAATCCTGTGGAACGAACAGGAACACCCCGTACCCCGCAAGACATACAAAACAGACTTAACGAAATCAACTTTAACGCCAGCCTGCTGAAAGAACTGCGGTCGATCGAGTTTGTTACCCGTCTGCTTGATGAAGGGGCTCTGGATGAAAAGCACTATCGTCGTGAACGTATTCATATCATTGAAAATCAGGAGCAGTTGCTGCCTCTGGGAGCATCATCCAAACTCAATGCAGAATGGAAGTTCCTGACACACTTGCGTGACATCGGCCGTGAGACTGCAGATCGCTGGATTGCCACTCATCTGGATCAGATTGGTGTAGCCAGCACGGTAGATCTGCGTGCAATGTTCGAAGGAACCGGCCCCAGTGGCCGGAAGTATCAAGAGGTGTTTAGTTAGCAATTTTTGGATTAACCACGGCTCAAACGGGCAAGCGGCATGGATTGGATTCAGGCAGAGCGGCGAGGCAAATAGCCGTCATTCAATAGCTGAGTGATGTCGCTTGCCGGGGTAGGGCGTGCAAACAGAAACCCCTGGGCCTCATGACAGCCTAATGCTCTTAGAAACTGTCTCTGCTGTTCGCTTTCGATACCTTCAGCGATGATCTGAAAATCCATGCTTCGTCCAAGGGCAATGATTGACTTTATGATGGCCGCATCGGCAGAGCGACGCATGCGAAGTGTTTCGATGTCAGCGATGAACGACTTGTCGATTTTCAGGTTGTTGACAGGCAGTTGCTTCAGATAGCTTAGCGAGGAATATCCTGTACCAAAGTCATCAATGGATAACTTGATGCCGTAGGCTCTGAGTTGATGAAGTTTTGCAACGTTTGATTCAACTTGCGTCATCATGGCGCTCTCAGTGATTTCAAGTTCGAGCAAATGCGGTGACAACTGATGTCGCGCCAGCGAGCCGATCACTGTCTTGACGAAACTTTCCTGTTGCAGGTGATGAACGGATATGTTTACTGCAACCAACAGTGGTGTGCCTGCAAGCTCCCATAAGCGTGCTTGTTTACAGGCTTGTTCAAGAGCAAAGATATCCAGTTGGGTGATGAACCCGGTTTTCTCTGCCACGGCGATAAAAATGTCAGGACGAGTGCGAGATATGCGTCCATCAGGCGTTTCAATGGTCCAGCGCATCAGTGCCTCTACGGCGCTCAGTCGGCCCGTATCCATATGCACGCGGGGTTGATAGTGCATGCAAATGTCTCCACTTGTCAGCGCTTTTCGAATGTCTGTATCCATCTGCAGAAGGGTGTCACTGACAACGCTCAATTGCGCTGTGTACCAGGCAGAACAGTTCTTGCCTTTATCCTTTGCCCGGTACATGGCAGAGTCAGCGTTTTTAACCAGCATTTCGACGGTCGTGGCATCTACCTGGAATTCGGCCATGCCGATACTCGCGCTGATATTGATAGTGCGCTCATTGATGAAGTAGGGACTTGCCAGTGATTCCAGGATGGCATTCGCAACGGTTTCGATGTAGTCGCGTCCCTCGTCCGAGATCACAGTCACTGTAAATTCATCTCCGCCAAGACGCGCAATGAAGCCTTGTTCGCCGAGCAAGCCAGCTGTTGCGCTCTTTAATCGTGACGCTACTTCACACAGTAGTTCGTCGCCAGCACGATGCCCAAGCGTATCGTTGACCAGCTTGAAGCCGTCCAGATCAATGAACATCAAAACAATAGACGGATCTGACGGGTCAGCGCTGTCGCAGCAGCTTTTGAGGCTAGATTTGAATTGTAGACGATTGGGCAGTCCTGTCAGATCATCAAAATTGGCTAGTTTGATCAATTCGTGGTTGGTGTTCTTGAGATTCTGGGCCTGGTTTTCCAGCTGACTGATCATGTGTTGGTTGCGCATGGCATTGCCGATGCTCAGTGCGGCGCTGTCGAGATACAGATAATCAAGCCCTGAAGGATCAAGCAACAGATAACCAAAGAGTTGTTGGCCAGCATGTATGGGAGCCATGACCAGTATGCCATCGCTCAACATCTGCTCGTAGGGTTCAGGTAGCAGGTGTACAGATGCAAAATAGTCAGAGTGTATGTGTTGAACTGCACCACGCTCGTAGGCGTGCAACAGCTGCGCACGAGCATCCGGCTCGGGCCCGGGATTGAGATAGCGCACCAGATAGCATCGATCAATGGCTGTTTGCTTAAGCCAACGCTCCATGGTGTCCAATATGTCAATTTGCTGCACACATGAACTCATCTGAAGCTGCATGTTGCTGCGCTCGACGTTGACACGTCGTCGCTCAAACTCAAGGTCCATACTGATCGTCCAGATCTGCTGCCGAACGGCGGCCACTGCCGCTGTGATGACAGCCACGCTACCGAACGTCTGTGGTGATGACGTCAGATGTTCAGTCAGTTTCTCCAACTGATGACAGGCATTGTTCCACCAATGCAGAGTGGTTACAGTGATAGGGGCTTTTTTCAGATAGTGCTTGAGACAGATTGCAATGCTGTTGGAACCGTCATGACGGGTTGCCCACAGTGCATTACCCAAAGCGCTCAGACATACGCCCTTCGGTGCCTCCAGTCCGCTCATTGCCTGCTTCAGTTGTGCGATCAACTCCTGAGGTGTCTGTGCTATTGGGTTTTGATCGGCAAGGCTTACGGCGGTGGAACCGCGCAGAATCATTTCACCCAGACATTCAACCCGCTGCTGGGGTGCTTGAGACTCTGGATCGGACTGGTGTTGAATCGATTGGATGAGCAATTGTGCGCAGTGTGTCGCCGCCTCGTTAAGCGGTTGTCTGACGGTGGTTATCGCCGGGTACACAGCGGTTGCCTCTTTGGTGTCATCAAATCCTGTGATCATGACATCCTCTGGTACGCGTCGATTGCAAGCGTGAGCAGCACGCACAGCACTCTCTGCCATCAGGTCGTTGGCTGCGGCTATGAGATCGACATCAGGTTGAGTCGTTAACAAGGCGACAACCGATTTATAGGTCTCAATGGCCGAGTAATTGCCCTGAACACGATGATAGGTGGTCTGTGTGTATCCCAGTTTTGCGGCAGTGTCAGCAAACAGCTGTTCTCTCGCTGCGGAATAAGGATCATTGCGTGTTCCACAAACAAATGCACGTCGTTTTGACTCACGTTGAGACAGAACGTGGTGATATAGACTGATTGTCGCGGCACTGTCATCTATGACGATCGACGGTATCTCGTGCAAGTCAATTCCAAAGCTTACACAAGGTACGTGTGCGAACGTCCTGGCAAAATCCTGCATTTTTTCAAAGGAGGTACGACTGCCCAGAGCTCCGGATAGCAACACGATACCGTCGAGTTGATAATCCCGAACGGCTGCATAGACTGAATTGCAAACGGTGTAATTCTGGTGAAAGCTGGGTTCAGGATCGAGTTCGTGTCCGGCGACACACAAAACGCCATAGCCCGCTTGCGCCAAGACGCGAGTGATCGGGTCTATGATCAGCTTACGGTACTCCAGATACTCATCCGTCAGGACAGCGATTGTGCCTGAAGTTTTTCGCATTAGAATGCCGAGTGCAGGTTACAGTTACTAGAATAGTGATCGGCTCGCTCGCGCTCTACTTGATAGCGTAACTTACATCTTGATAGTGAGTTTGTTCGAGAGTTGTGCTGTAAATCGGCTTCAACTGTCCTTGTCTGGGCTGGGCATCCCCGCGGCTTCATGTGCCGTCAAAGCTAGTGCGCCTGCTGCAAAAGCTGATCGGCTTTTCCGGTGCTATAGCTCAGGCCTGATATGCGTCTGGGCCGTTGGAAAAAAAATGAATTCTCCAGCCTGATGACCAGAGTGCTTGATGGGTGCATATTGAGGAATCTGTTCCACATTCAGTTTGGCAGCAGCGTCGACCACTTTGCTCTGTATGTTAAAAAATAGTCGGTAAGCTTCCAGAACATCATTGTTCTGTTGCAAGGCATTGATAAACTCGTTGGCAAACAAGGAATGCTCTGAATCCGGTGAGCCGTCCAGCACAGGCCTGATACCGCCTGAGCTCAGAACGGTCCGAACTCGCGATTTCGACACGGCAGTAAGCCACTTTAGTCTCGTTTTGGCATCTGTTTTCGGCAGCTGGCGGGCAATTGAGGATCGCGTCAGTGTTCCTGAATAGCACGAATCTGCCACTACCAGAATATGTTTGGCTTCCATCGTTTCGACCATGGCAGTGATGGCGGTATTGGCGATCCACTTGCTACGTTTGTCGGCCCGCGCATCGGTAGGTAGCCAATAGCTGCGCCCGCTTTGTTTGTCCAGTTCACCGTGACCGGCGTAGTAGATAACAAGATTATCGCTGCGGCCCAGTGAGGCTCGCATGCGTTCCAGTGCACTGAGTAGTGTTTTCTGGTTAGCGTTTAGTAACAGCGTGGTCTGGAATCCATATTTTTCTCTTAAAACACGTTCTACCGCAATGGCATCATTACCGGCGGTTCGCAGATTGCCGAGTGAGGCATAGGTATCGTTACCGATGATCAGCGCATGATAGTTACCGAATTCCACGGTGCTTACTGATTCGCTGAGACGGTTGTCCGTATTTATGCTGTTGGCCGTGAGTGGCTGTGTATCAGCTACCTTGTGGCGTGCTTCCGGGGCAATGGTTAATGAGAGTCTGGTACTCGCACCCTGCCTGTCGACAGCGAGCAGGTCGAGCTGATCAGTGGTTGGTGGTACGACATTGTACTCAAACAGGCCATGGTCGCTAACAGGGTGATCCTTCCCATTAATGCGAAAGGCAAATAGCGTCTCGGCTGGCTCCACTTTGCCAATCAGCTGTAGTGCTCCGGCATTTTGTGCAAGCGTGGGATTGCCGCGTGTAACCAGAATTGGCGGATCAATGATGTTGATGGAAGGGCTGCTGGGAGCAGTCAGCGACACTTGCTCTATGGGAACAGGTAACAATCGTACCTGTTGGCTGGTTAGGCGCCTTTGCAGGTTTTCAACCTTCGTAGCCTGTGATTCAAGTTCTGCCTCACGCGATGATAATTCGCGCTTCAGTGTTTCAATATCGTTTTCATAGCGACTGCGTTGATTGTCCTGAAGAGCGACCTGGTCGCTTAAATTGCCTGATACACCTGCAAGTTCTGATGAAACCTGCCGTAGTTGTGTTTCATACTGAGAAAGCGCTGACGCTTGTTCGTGTTCAAGTTGTCTGATAGCCGAATTCTGTTGTGTAATTCTTGCGTTAAGTTGTCGTTGTGTCTGCCGGGCGTCTTGCAGTTGAGTTAGCACGCTTATCGCTTGCTTCTTGTTCTTGACCGTCAAAGTGGCTATTTGCAATTGAAGTTGTGTCGAGCGCGCTCTGGCATTTTTAAGCGCAGTCGCTGATTGCGTAGAACGGTGATCCTCTCGTTCAAGCTGACTCTCAAGTGTGGTGATAACGCTTTGCGTGTTCTGTAGCTGTTGTGTTAACTGGTCAATATCGTTTACGGCAGTGGAGAGTTGTGAC